>CAZXJB010000055.1:0-17466 GCA_964640965.1 uncultured Actinomycetes bacterium
GCTTCATGCCCCGCGAGTAGCCTTCCACCTTCTCCTCGGCCCGGTCGCGCAGGCGCCAGTAGGCCTCGAAGTCGCCCAGGTGGCACCGCATCTGCTCCCGGTAGCCCGCCAGGTAGGCGCGGTCGCGCTCGAGCTCGCGCTCGAGGGCCACCACCCCGCGGTCGGCGAGGAACTGGGCGAAGGAGGAGTTCAGCAGGTGGTGGGCCTGCTCGCGCGTGTAGTTCCGCACGAGGTTGACGGCCATGTTGTACGAGGGCCGGAACGAGGACGTGAGGTCGTAGGTCCTGGTCGAGGCGAGCGCGGCGACCCGCTCGAACGGCACCTGCCGCTGGAACAGGACGATGGCGTGGCCGATCTCGTCGATCCCCCGTCGCCCCGCGCGCCCGGTGAGCTGCGTGTACTCCCCGGGCGTGAGGAGCTCGTGCCGCTCGCCGGAGAACTTCCACAGGTCCTCGATCACGACCGAGCGGGCCGGCATGTTCACGCCGAGCGAGAGCGTCTCGGTCGCGAAGACGAGCTTGACGAGCCCGGCCTCGAAGAGCTCCTCGACGGTCTCCTTGAACACCGGCAGCATGCCGGCGTGGTGCGCGGCGACCCCGGCCGCGAGGGCCTCGACGAACGCGCCGAACCCCAGGGTCCGCAGGTCCGCCTCGTCCATCCACGCGGCGCGCATCTCCGCGAAGTCCCGGATGCGGGCCGCCTCCTCCTCGGTGGTCAGCCGGATCCCGGCCCGCGTGACGAGCTCGACGCTGCGGTCGCAGCCGGCGCGGCTGAAGACGAAGTAGATCGCCGGCAGCATCCCGTGCTCCGCGAGGACCTCGATCACCTCGTCGCGCCGCGCCACGTACACGCGGCGGTGGCCCTCGCGCGGCCGACCCGTCCACCGCTCCTGGGTCGCCCCGGAGCCGCGCCGACGGGTGGTCCGCACGCGGGCCTCCTCGCGGTCGAGCGAGACCAGGTACGGGTTCGGGGCGGGCCTGCCGTCGACCTCGGCGTGCATCGGGTGCAGCTCGTGCCCCACGAGGTAGTGGTGCTGCAGCGGCACCGGCCGCCGCTCCTCGATGACGACCCGCGTGGGTCCGCGGAGGGTGCCCACCCACTCGCCGAACTCCTCGGCGTTGGAGATCGTCGCCGACAGGCACACGACGGCCACCGAGACCGGGAGGTGGATCAGCACCTCCTCCCAGACCGCGCCCCGGTAGGGGTCCTGGAGGTAATGGACCTCGTCGAGGATGACGAAGCGCAGGTCGCGCAGGGCCTCGCTCCGCTCGTACAGCATGTTGCGCAGGACCTCGGTGGTCATCACCACGATCGGCGCGTCGGGGTTGATCGAGTTGTCGCCCGTGAGCAGGCCGACCTTGGACGCCCCGTGCTCGGCCACGAGATCGCCGAACTTCTGGTTCGAGAGCGCCTTCAGCGGCGTGGTGTAGAAGCAGCGGCCCTCGAGCTCCAGGGCGCGCACGACCGCGAACTCCGCGACGACGGTCTTGCCCGAGCCCGTCGGGGCCGCGACGAGCACGGACTCCCCGGCGTGCAGGGCCCGGATCGCCTCCATCTGGAAGGGATCGAGCTCGAACGGGTAGCGGGCGGCGAACCGCTGGGGGTCGATCACGAAGCCAGTCTACGGACGGGGTCTGGTCAGCGGAGCCCGCAGGCCGCGAGGTGCTCGCGCAGCAGCTCGGTGAAGCGCTCGGGCGCCTCGAGGTTCGACAGGTGCCCGACGCCCTCGATGACCTCGAGCCGCGCGCCGGGGATCTGCTCGGCCATCGCGGTGGAGACCTCGGCGGGGATGAGCTGGTCCTGGGTCGAGGTCACCACGAGGGTCGGCACCGAGATCCCGGGCAGGTCCGGCGTGGAGTCCGGGCGCTCGGCCATCCCCTCGAGGGCCGCGGCGATCGCCTCGGCCGACTGGTCGGCGATGAGGGCGCGGACGTGCTCGGCGAGCTCCGCGGGGGCGTCGGGCGCGAGGAGCTTCGGGGGGTCGGCGGCGAGGATGTTGCCCTCGCGCCGCAGCCGCTCCGCGAGGTCCCGCCGAGCCTGGGCGGCCTCGGGCGCATCGGCCACGGCCCGCGTGTTCGCGAGCACGAGCCCGAGCACGCGCTCGCGCGCGCGGCGCCAGATCTCGAACGCGACGTAGCCGCCGAGCGAGAGCCCGCACACGACGGCCCGGTCCACCCCGGCGGCGTCGAGCGCCTGGAGCGCGTGGCGGGCGCACGCCTCCATCGTCGTGACCGGGCCGGCGAGGGGCGCCGAGCCGAACCCCGGGTGGTCCGGCGCGACGGCCGGGAGCTCGGGGGGGAGCGCCGCCCGCTGGGGCGCCCACATCCGCGCGTCGAGCGGCCAGGCGTGCAGGAGCAGCAGACCGTCCATCAGCCCGGCGGGGTGGGGAGCGTCGGCTGGAAGATGTTGGCGGCGAACTGGACCTCGAGGTAGTCGTGGTACCCGTCGCCGAACACCTGGCCCGCGAGGTCGAAGACGTCCTTCGCGCGGGCGGTGAGCTCCGCGGCCCGGCCCCCGCGCTCCCCCGCCGCGTCGACGGCGAGGAGGGCGGCCTGCCGGAACAGCCGCAGGCCCTGGATCATCCGCAGGCGCCCGTTGATCGCGTTGAGGACGACGGGCGCGTCGAAGCCCTTGCCGCCCATGATCGTCGCCGCCTCGACCGCCTCCAGGTCGTCGGCGGCCTTCCCCGCGGCCTCGGCCGCCGCCCGCGCGACGTCGGCCAGGGCCTTCGGGTCGCCCGAGGGCCCCGCCGCGTCCGTGAGGGCGCCGCCGAGATCGGGGAACGCGTCGAACGCGCTCGGCGGCACGGGCGTGCCGAGCGGCGTGATGATGGGATCGATCCGGCGTTGGAGCTCGAGCGCCGCGTCCCGCAGCCGCCGGGCGAGCTCGGCCTCGCGCGCCTGCGCCCGCTCCTTCGCGACGCCGTACCAGATCCCGACGACGGCGAGCACGAGGACGATCGCCCCCAGCGAGACCCAGAACGAGCGGCGCGCGAGCAGCGGCGGACGGACCGGCACGTACGTGGGCTTCGGCCCCCGCGTGACGGCGCGCGAGCCCCCCTTCGGCTTGCTCTTCCCCTTGATCGCCATGACCGCCTACTTCCCCAAGGCCCGGGCGACGATGATAGCCGCCTCGTAGAAGAGCATCATCGGGAACATCATCGCGAGCATCGTGTACGGGTCGGCGCTCGGCGTGATGAACGCCGCGAAGATCGAGATCCCGAGGATCGCCCACCGGCGCCACGCCCGGAGCTGATCGGTCGAGACGATCCCGAGCACCGTGAGGAACACGAGCACGATCGGGAACTCGAACGAGAGCCCGAACGCGAGCGCGACGAGCATCACGAAGCTGATGAACCGGTCCCCCGTGAGGAGCGGCACGAAGCGCGAGCCGGCGAAGCCCAGCAGGAAGTTCAGGGCCTTGGGCAGCGTCACGTAGGCGAGGACCGCCCCCATCAGGAAGAGCACGACGGAGCTCGTCACGAACAGGATCGCCAGTCGGCGCTCGCGGCGCGTGAGGCCCGGCACGACGAACCGCCACAGCTCCCAGAGCACGACGGGCAGCGCGATGAACAGCCCGATGAACACGACGAGCTTCAGCTTGATCATCACGGAGTCGACCGCCCCCGTGTAGAAGAGGGTGCAGCTCTCCGTCGGCCGGACCTCGGCCGGGACGGTGCGCCAGTAGTCGCAGTAGGGCTCGAGGAGCAGGTCGAGCACCCGGCCGTAGAGGATCCAGCCGACGACCGAGCCGGCGGCGATCGCGACGATCGAGGCCACGAGCCGGTACCGCAGCTCCTCGAGGTGCTCGATGAGGGTCATCGTGCCCTCGGGGTCGCGGGGCTTGCGCCGCAGGCGCTGGGGGATCAGGCGCACGGTCGACCTCGGCTCATCCGCCCTCGGGGGCGTCGGGCTGCGCCGGCGACGCCTCGCCCGGCGACGAAGCCTGGCCCACCGGCGGTGGGTCGGTGGCGGGCGTGGACGCGGGGCTCCCGCCCGGCGCGGGCCGACGCGGCGGGGCGGGCTCCTCGGTGAGGTCGATCCGGAAGGTCCGCTGCACCTCGCGCCGCGCCCGGCGGATCTCGGCGAGACCGCGACCGAGGGTGCGCGCGACCTCGACCACGCTCTCCTCCGCCTCGGGCTCGCGAGCCTCCTCCCCGCCCTCCCCCGGGCCGTCGGCCTCGGCGCCGCGTGCCGGGGACGCCTTCGGCGGGCTCGGGCGCACGGGCTCGGTCTCGTCGAGCCCGAGGCGGATCGTGCGGGTCACCTCGTCCTGGGCCCGACGGAGCTCGTTCAGGGCGCGACCGATCGTCCGCGCGAGCTCCGGCAGGCGCTGCGGCCCGACGATGACGAGCGCGACCAGCAGGATGACGAGCAGCTCCTGGGGTCCGATGTTGAACACGCGTCCCTACCTGGGGTCGGGGTCGGTATCCTACCGCCGGCGTCGGCGTGGTCCGGGCGCGCGTTCCCGCGCCGAGGCGACCTCCGCCTGCACCGTCCCCAGCTCATCGGCCAAGCGCCGGGCCGCGCGGCCGACGAGGATCGCGTGCCGCCCGAGCGCGACGAGCACCGCGGCGAGGGCCCCCAGCGTCACGAGCGCGACCGCGAGCCAGACGACGGCCACGGGGGTGACGGCGAGGGAGGCGCGCACCCAGTCATCGTAGCCGATGGGATGCCCGGAGCCCGGGCGGCGCGGGGCGCGGTCGGCCCTACCGTCGGGTCAGGAACCGCTCGATCCAGCCGTCGTCCTGCAGGGCGAAGTGGAAGTCGATGAGGTCGTCGAGGGTGAACGCCGGGGCGTCGGGGAGCGGCGGCCTGGGGTCGATCGCCTGGGCCTCGGCGTCGAAGAGCTCGGCCGTGGTCGTCGGGGCCCGGCTCGCGACGTCCACGCCGGCCGAGACCAGCAGCGCCACGATCTTGCGGTCGGCCCGCTTCTCGACCGGGTCGAGGCAGCTCGGGCAGGTGAACCGGTAGGTCCCCTCGCGGCCGCCTCGGGTCACCTCCAGCAGGATCGCCTCGGGTCCCATGTCCACTTCCCCGCAGCGGGGGCACGTCGTCCGGATGGTGGTCATGACACCCGCTGTATCGGCGGTGCCGCCGGACCCCTTGAGGCTGGGCCGGTCGATGCGGACTACCCTAACGGTATGGTTCTGCGGTCCTGCGGGCGAGCTCGCGGACCCGGTCTTTCAGCTCGGGGGGCGCGAGGACCTGCGCGCCCCCGGACAGGCGCAGGACCAGGCGCTCGGCCCACTCCAGCCGGGCCGCGGGCATGACGACCTCGAGGCGGCCGTCGCCGCGCTCGATCTGCTCGGTGATCTCGTAGTACTCCGCGACCCAGCGGGCCTCCGGTGCGAGGACGAGGCGGACCTCGACGTCCCGCTCGCTCGGCCAGTACAGGGGCCGACCCGAGCCACGGAGCCCGCGAGGCTCGAAGGTCTCGCCCGTCTCCTCGGCCGTGCGGACCCGGTCGGCCCGGAACAGCCGCTCCTGCCCCGAGCGGTGATCGAACGCCGCCACGTACCAGTTCCCGATCGCCGAGAACACCTCCTCCGGATCGATCTCGCGCGTCGTCACCTCGGCCGAGGAGGCCGCGAAGTACTCGATCCGGACCCGCCGGTGCTCCGTGGCCGCCCGCCGCAGCACCCGGAGCGACTCCGCCTCACGTCCGCCGGGGGCGACGTCCACCCTGGAGGGAAGCTCTCCCAGGGTCTCCGGTCCGAGAGCCTGCGCGAGCTTCGCGAGCGCCGAGACGAGCGCCGGGGCCTCGGGCACGTCCGGCATCGCCGCCAGGCCCGTCCCCCGCAGGTACAGGGCGAGCGCCTCGCTGCGCGTGAGCCGCAGCGGCCGTGCGAAGTAGTCCGCCATCCGGATCCACACCCGACCGTCCTGGATCTCGACGTCGATGAGGTCCCCCGGGCTGTACGGCGGGAGTCCGGACAGGAACAGGAGGTTCAGGTCCTCGACGAGCGCGTCCTCGGGGACCCCGAACAGCCGCGTGAGCTCCGCGAGCCTCGTGCCCGGGTGCTGCACGACGTAGGGCACGACCACGAGCAGGCGCTTGAGGCGCTCGGAGACGCGCGGGGGGCGGCGCCCGCCCTCCTCAACCGGCGGCAAGGATCGCCTCCAGCCGCCGCAGGACCTCGGCGCGGAGCTCCGGAGGCTCGAGCGCCACCGCGTCGGGCCCGAACGAGAGCACCCACCCGGCGAGGGCCTGCTCGGGACCGCTCGGGATCGCCACCTCGACCCAGCCGTCCTCGCGGGTGCGGAGCACCGTCGCCCCCTCGATCCCCTTCGTCGCCCACCAGGCGACGCGCGGCGAGAGGGCGACGACCGCCTTCTCGCGCGGCTCGCCGGGTCCCCAGGGTCCCACCTGCACGTGGTCGCCCGCCCGGAACCCCTCGGGCGGGCGGCTGCCGGGCCCTGCGTCCTCGATCGCGGAGGTGAGGCGCGAGAGCCGGAACGAGCGGATCTCGCCCCGATCGCGGTCCAGGCCGACGAGGTACCAGCTGCCGCCCCGCACCGCGAGACCGTAGGCATCCACCTCGCGCCGGCCCTCCTCGCCGCGGGCCGTCCGGTACGTGAAGCGGACCCGGCGCTCGCCGGCGACCGCCTCGGCCGCGGCCGAGAGGTGCGCCTCGGCGGCCTCGTCCACCGCGATGGCGGATCCGCTCACGCCGGCGAGGATGCTGCCCTCGGCGCTCGAGAGGAGCTTGCGCACGGCCTCCTCGGCCGGCGAGCCCCCGCCGCCGGCGTGGGCGGCGACGAACAGGGCCGAGATCTCCTCGGGCGTGAACGCGATCTCCGGCAGGTAGTACCGCTCGGGCGGGATGCGGTACCCCTGCTCGGTCTCCCAGGCGTCGGAGACGACCTCGATCGGGATGCCGAGGTCGCGCAGGATCGCCTTGTCGCGCTCGAACATGCGCTTCGTGCTCTCGCCGCCCTGCCGGCCGTACGCCTCCTCCATGCGTTCCCGGATCTCCTCGAACGTGAGCGGCCGCGTGGCTTCCAGGAGCAGCGCGACGAGGTTGACCAGGCGTTCGAGCGGCTGCATGCGTGCCGCATCATACTTCGGAGCATGGGCCGCCCCCGCTCGCTCGTCCGGCTCCGCCGCGGGACCGTGCTCGAGGTCCTCGGCGAGCGCTCGGGCGCGGTGGAGCTCCGGGTGGAGGTCGGCGGCGCCCGCGCCCGAGCGCTCGCCTACCCCGGGCTCGTCGGCCCCGTCGCGGCCGGGGACCGCGTCGTGCTGAACACCACCGCCGTCGAGCTCGGGCTCGGCACGGGGGGGCTGCACCTCGTCGTCGCCGTCGAGGGTGGCCCCTCGACCGACCTCGACCATGCGGGCCGCATCATGAAGGCCCGCTACACGCCCCTGCAGGCGGCGGTGCCCTCCGTGGAGGAGACCCATCGCGAGGCGATCGAGGGGGCCGTCCGAGGCCTGCGCAACGCGCCGGTCGTGTGCGCCCCCCTCCACTCGATGATCGCCCCGATCGCGGCCGGGGCGAAGGCGAGCGCCGACGCGCGCATCGTGTACGTGATGACCGACGGCGCCGCCCTCCCCGGGGCCTTCTCCGAGCTCGTCCCCCGCCTGCGCGAGGTCGGGCTGCTCGACGGCTGGATCACCGTGGGGCAGGCCTTCGGCGGCGAGCTCGAGGCCGTGACGATCTGGTCGGGCCTGCTCGCCGCGACGGAGGTCCTCGGGGCGGAGGTCGTCGTGGTCGCCGACGGACCCGGGAACCTCGGGACCGAGACCACCTGGGGGGTCTCGGCGCTCGGCTCGGGGCACGCGCTCATGGCCGCCGCGACGCTCCGGGGGCGGCCGGTCGCGGCCCTGCGGATCTCCTTCGCCGACCCCCGGCCGCGCCACCGGGGCGTCTCGCACCACTCGGTCACGATCCTCCGCGACGTCTGCCGGACCGACGTGAACGTCGCCGTGCCGTCCCTCGAGGAGCCCGAGCGCTCGGTCGTGTGGGACGCGCTGCGGGCGGCGCGGCTCGAGGAGCGTCACCAGCTCGTCGAGGCCGATGGCCGCCCCGCCCTCGAGGAGCTCGAGCGCCGGGGCGTGCGCGCGACGTCGATGGGTCGAGGGCCGGCGGAGGACCCCGCCTTCTTCCTCGCGGCGGGCGCCGCCGGCGTGATGGCCGGTCGGATGGCGGCCGGCTCGCGACGCTACCGCGACCTCGGCCGCTGAGGGCGACGGCCCGGCCGGACCGGCTCACATGCTCACATGTGCGCGATGAGCTGCTCGACGCGCTCGTCCTGCGCCCGGAACGGGTCCTTGCAGAGCACCGTCCGCTGCGCCTGGTCGTTCAGCTTCAGGTGCACCCAGTCCACGGTGTAGTCGCGGCGCTTCTGCTTGGCGTGCCGGATGAAGTCCCCCCGCAGCTTCGCGCGGGTCGTCTGGGGCGGCTCCCGCATCGCGCGTTCGACGTCGCGCTCGGAGACGGCGCGTCGGACCCGTCCCGCCTTCTCCATCACGTAGTACAGGCCCCGGGCTCGGTTCACGTCGTGGTACGCGAGATCGAGCATCGCGACCTTGGCGGAGGACAGGGCGAGCCCGTGCCGCTCCCGGTACCGATCGATCATCAGCATCTTCGCCACCCAGTCGACGCGGTCGGCGAGGAGGTCCAGCTCGCCTGCCTCGAGGGCGTCGAGCGCCAAGGTCCACTCGGCGAGCAGCAGGCGCGAGCGCTCATCGGCGCCGCGGCGCTCGAGGAAGCGCGAGACGCGCTCGTGGTACTCGCGCTGGATCTCGACGGCGGTGAGCTCGCGGCCGTTCACCAGGCGAACCCTCCTGCGGCACCCGACGTCGTGGCTGATCTCCCGGATCGCCCGGATCGGGTTCTCGAGGGTGAGGTCGCGCATGACGGTGTTGGCTTCCAGCATCCGCAGCACGAGGTCGGTGATGCCCACCTTCAGGAAGGTGGTCCACTCGCTCATGTTCGAGTCCCCGACGATCACGTGGAGCCGGCGGTAGCGCTCGGCATCGGCGTGGGGCTCGTCCCGGGTGTTGATGATCGGCCGCGAACGCGTGGTCGCGCTCGAGACCCCCTCCCAGATGTGCTCGGCCCGCTGGGCGATGCAGAACTGGGCCCCACGCGGCCCGAGGAGCACCTTGCCGGCCCCGCACCAGATCTGCCGCGTCACGAAGTACGGGATGAGGATGTCGGCGAGGCGCCCGAACTCGCCCTGCCGCGCCACGAGGTAGTTCTCGTGGCATCCGTACGAGTTCCCCGCCGAGTCGGTGTTGTTCTTGAACAGGTAGACCTGCCCGCTGATGCCCTCCTCGTGGAGGCGGACCTCGGCCGCCGCCAGCAGCGCCTCCAGGATGCGTTCGCCGGCCTTGTCGTGCGCGACCAGGTCGAGCACGTCGTCGCACTCGGGGGTGGCGTACTCGGGATGCGAGCCGACGTCCAGGTACAGCCGCGCCCCGTTCTCCAGGAACACGTTCGAGGAACGGCCCCAGTGCACGACCCGTCGGAACAGGTACCGGGCCACCTCGTCCGGGGACAGGCGGCGCTGACCGCGGAACGTGCACGTCACGCCGTACTCGTTCTCCAGCCCGAAGATCCGCCGGTCCATGGGGGAAGTGTAGGGCGGGAGCGTCGGACGATGGTGCAGGCGGCGGGGCGAGGCGCCGCCGCGGATCAGCCGGTCGCGAGGTAGCCGGCGATCTCCTCGTCGCCGAGCCGCCGGAACTTCCGCCGCGTGGGCCGCGTGCGGTCGAGCACGCCGGCCTCGACGATGTCCGGCCCGATCTCGCGGCCCTCGACGGCCGAGATCGCCCGGACCGCCTCGCGCACGGCGGTCGCGAGGTCCCACTCCGGCCGGTACGCGTCCTTGATGGCCCCGGTGAGATCCTCGGCATGTCCCCCGATCGCGACGCACCCGTGCTCGTCGGTGACGGTCCCGTCGAACAGGACGTGGTAGAGCTCGTTGCGGCCGCCGTCGTCGGCGACCTCGGCGACGAGGAGCTCCACCTCGTAGGGCTTCATCTGCTGCGTGAAGATCGTCGCGAGGGCCTGCGAGTAGGCGTTGGCGAGATCCTTGGCCCGGACGTCCTCCCGGCCGTACGCATACCCGCGCAGGTCCGCCAGGCGGACCCCCGCGATCCGCAGCTCCTCGAACTCGCTGTACTTGCCGACGCCGGCGAAGGCGATCCGGTCGTAGATCTCGCTGATCTTGTGCAGGGTGGCGCTCGGGTTCTCGGCCACGAAGAGGATGCCCACGGCGCACTCGAGCCCGACGACGGACTTGCCCCGGGCGATGCCCTTGCGGGCGAACTCCGAGCGATCCTTCATGAGCTGCTCGGGCGGCACGTACGGCATGAAGCTCATCGGGCGCGCTCCTCGAGGATCGCGCGGGCCGCGGCCGCGACCTCCTCGTCGGGCACGTCCTGCGTGCCCTCGGCCGTGATCACGACGACGTTCGGCAGGATGCCCCGGACGATGTCGGGACCCCCGGTCGCGGCGTCGTCCTCGGCGGCGTCGATGAGCGCCTCGACGGCCACGCGGATCGCCTCCTCGCGGGAGAGGCCCGGGCGCCAGCGCTTCTTCAGCGAGTTCTTGGCCGGCAGGCCCCCCGAGCCGGTCGTCTGGTAGTCGTCCTCCTCCCACCGACCGCCGGTGGCGTCGTAGTAGAAGATCCGCCCCTCGCGTCGACGCTCGTCGTAGCCGCCGAAGAGCGGGACGACCACGAGCCCCTGCATCGCGGCGGGGAGGTTATCGCGGATCATCTGTGCGAGGCGGTTGGCCTTGCCCTCCAGGGACAGCCGATCGCCGGTGATCTTCTCGTAGTGCTCGAGCTCGAGCTGGAACAGCTTCACGATCTCCACCGCCTGGCCGGCCGCCCCGGCGATCGCGATCGCCGATAGGTCGTCGGCCGGGAACACCTTGCGGATCTTCGCGTCGGCGATGTACGTGCCGGCCGTCGAGCGGCGGTCGCCGGCCATCACGACCCCGTCGGCGAACTTCAGGCCGAGCACGGTCGTGCCGTGCGGGGCGGCCGCGACCGCCCCGCCACCGGGGGCGGCGGGGAGCGCCTGGGGGCGAACGCGGGCCACCAGCTCGTAGAAGCTGGGATCGATCCCGATGGTGCCGTCGCCGGGGAGCGGCGAGCCCGCGGGCCGACCGCTCACTGGCCGCCCTTCTGGACGTAGCTCTTGACGAACTCCTCGGCGTTCTCCTCCAGCACGGCGTCGATCTCGTCGAGGATCTCGTCCATCTCTTCCTTCAGCTTCTCGGCGCGCTCCGAGGCCTGCACCTGGCCGGCGTCCTCGCCCCCTGCCCGGCGCTGCGCCCGCTTCTGCTGCTGCTCCTGCTCCTTGGGCACGGCTCCCTCCTCGGTCCCATATCCTACCCGCGGCCACCGACGCGGCCGGTCTACGAGCCCAACAGGTACAGCAGGGTCGCCGGGTCCGGGGCCCGCTCCAGGATCTCCTCCACGTGCCGGCGGGTGCCCCGGAGCGGCTCCAGCATCGGTACCCGCTGGAGGGCCTCCCGGCCCACGTCGAAGATGATCGAGTCCCAGGAGGCGGCCGCGATGTGGTCCGGGTACCGCTCGATGCAGCGGCCCCGGAAGTACGCCCGGGTGTCCTCCGGCGGCTCGAGGACGGCCCGATCGATCTCGGCATCGGTCACGAGGCGCTCGACCTTGCCCGCGGCCGCGAGCCGGTGGTAGAGGCCCCGGTCCCGCCGCACGTCGTGGTACTGGAGGTCGATGAGCCGCAGCTTGGGGTCGGACCACTCCAGGGCGTCGCGCTCGCGGTAGCCCTCGAGCAGCCGGTACTTCGCGACCCAGTCGAGCTGCCGGTGCAGCGAGAGCGGATCGGTCTCGAGACCCGTCAGCACCTGCTCCCAGCGCGCGAGGATCTCGTCGTTCTCCTCGCTCGGGTCCTCCTGCTCGACGTACTTCGCGGCCCGCTCCAGGTACTCCCACTGGACCTGGACGGCGGTCATCTGCCGTCCGTCCGCGAGCGCGATCTCCCGCGTGCAGGTGATGTCCCGGGAGACCTCGTGGAGCGCGGCGACGGGGTTCGCGAGCGAGAGGTCCGGCAGGTACTCGTCCTCGACCATCTTGAGCACGAGCGCCGTCGTGCCCACCTTGAGGAAGGTGGCGACCTCGCACAGGTTCGCGTCCCCGACGATGACGTGGAGGCGCCGGTACTTCTCCGGATCGGCGTGGGGCTCGTCCCTCGTGTTGATGATCGGCCGCTTCAGGGTGGTCTCGAGTCCGACCTCGGCCTCGAAGAAGTCCGCGCGCTGCGAGAGCTGGTACCGGTGCCGGCCGCGCTGGTCCCAGGGCGCCTCGGCCCCGAGCTTCCCGGCCCCGGTGAACACCTGCCGGGTCACGAAGAACGGGATGAGGTCCCGGACGATCGCTGAGAAGGGCGTCGCGCGGTCCACGAGGTAGTTCTCGTGGGTCCCGTAGGAGTTCCCCTTCCCGTCGCTGTTGTTCTTGTAGATCTGCAGCCGGAACCCGTCGGGCATGCGGGCGTGGAGCTCCCGGAGCGAGCGCTCGAGGATCCGCTCGCCGGCCTTGTCGTGGATCACGAGCTCCCGGGCGCTCGCGCACTCCGGCGTCGAGTACTCCGGGTGCGCGTGGTCCACGTAGTAGCGGGCGCCGTTCGGCAGGATGACGTTGGCGAGGCCCGGCTCCTCCTCGACGGGCTCGCGGATCTGCACCGGCTCGAACCCTCGGGCGTCGCGCATCGGCGACTCCTGCTCGTAGTCCCACCGGATCCGGCGGAGCGCACCCGCGAAGGTGGCGATGAGCTGGGAGGACGCGAGCACGGGGTTGAAGTCCGCACCGCCCGACCCGGCGATGCCGTACTCCGTCTCCGTGCCGATGACCTTCGGGATCGCCATCCGCGCCTACAGGTACTGGCCGGCGCTCACGCGCTCGACCTGACGGCCCTGGCCCTCGGGCCCGTCCCCGAGCAGCGTGCGGACGTAGACGATCCGCTCGCCCTTCTTCCCCGAGATCCTGGCCCAGTCGTCCGGGTTGGTCGTGTTCGGCAGGTCCTCGTTCTCCTTGAACTCCTCGCGGATCGCGCGGAACAGGTCCTCCGAGCGGATGCCCTTCTCCCCCGTGGAGAGGAACCGCTTGATCGCCTCCTTCTTGGCGCGCCGGACGATGTTCTCGATCATCGCGCCGGAGTTGAAGTCCTTGAAGTACAGGATCTCCCGGTCCCCGCTCGCGTACGTCACCTCGAGGAAGCGGTTCTCGTCCGTCGTGGCGTACATCCGGTCCACGGTCTGCTGGATCATCCGCGCGACGGCGGTCCGCACGTCGCCGCCGGCGCGGCGGACCTCCTCGGGGTGGATCGGCACGCGCTCGTTCAGGTACTTCGACATGATGTCGGCCGCCTGCGCGGCGTTGGGGCGCTCGATCTTGATCTTCACGTCGAGACGGCCGGGCCGCAGGATCGCCGGGTCGATCAGATCCTCTCGGTTCGACGCGCCGATGACGATGACGTTCTTCAGGGTCTCGACCCCGTCGAGCTCCGAGAGCAGCTGGGGCACGATCGTCGACTCCACGTCGCTCGAGATCCCCGAGCCGCGGGTGCGGAAGATCGAGTCCATCTCGTCGAAGAACACGATGACCGGCAGCCCCTCCTCCGAGCGCTCCTTCGCGCGCTGGAAGATCTGCCGGATCTGCCGCTCCGTCTCGCCGACGTACTTGTTCAGCAGCTCCGGCCCCTTGATGTTCAGGAAGTAGGAGTGAGCGTCCTGACGGCCGGTGCGCTCGCGCACCTTGTCGGCGAGGGACTTCGCCACGGCCTTCGCGATGAGCGTCTTGCCGCACCCCGGCGGCCCGTACAGGAGGACGCCCTTGGGGGCCTCCAGCTGGTGCTCCTGGAACAGCTCGGCGTAGAGGAACGGGAGCTCGACGGCGTCGCGGATCGCCTCGATCTGGGCCTCGAGGCCGCCGATGTCCTCGTAGGACACGTCGGGCACCTCCTCGAGGACGAGCTCCTCGACCTCCTCCTTCGGGAGCTTCTCGAGCGCCACCCCCGAGCGCGGGTCGACCAGCAGCGGGTCCCCGGCCCGGATCTGGGGCTCCGCCCGGAGGCCGGCGGAGAGCGTCACGACCATCTCCTCGTCCGCCCGCCCGACGACGATGACCCGGTCGTCGTCCAGCCGGTCCTTCACGTGCATGACCTCGCCGGCGCGGTCCGGCTCGAGGACGTCGACGACGTTCAGGGCCTCGTTCAGGATGACCTCCGCCCCCCGGACGAGTCGGTCGAGGTCGAGCTCCGGGGCCACGTTCACCCGCATCTTCCGCCCGGCGGTGAACACGTCGGCCGTGCCGTCCTCGTTCCGGCCGAGGAACACCCCGAAGGAGGCCGGCGGCTGGCTGAGCTTCTCCACCTCCTCGCGCAGGCCCTCGATCCGCTCGCGCTCGGCCTTGAGCGTGGCGACGAGCTTCTCGTTCTGCGTCAGCGCGCGCGCGAGGTCCCCCTTGGCCTCCAGGAGCTTCTCCTCGAGGATCTTCACCTGGCGGGGCGCGTTCGTGAGCCGGCGGCGGAGCAGGGCGACCTCGTCCTCCAGGAACCGGACCTGGAGCTCGAGCTCGTGGATCTGCTTCTCGTGCCGCTCCCGCTGCTCCTGAGGGTCGGGACCGGGCATGTGGATCACCTCCGAGGGAGGACGAAGTATACGACGAACCCCTCCCCGAGCCGAGGTTCTCCTCGGCCCTCTTCAAAGGCTATACGTCTACCGCATCGGCACCGGTCGGTGTTCCTGTAGCGGAGAGCCGCCGGGCGAGCGTGAGGAAGCCGGTGTGCCCGACCATCCGGTGGTCCGGGCGGACGCTCCGCTCGGCGACGTGCCAGGTCCTGCGCAGGATCTCGAGCGTCTCCAGGTGCTCGAACCCCCGGGCGGGCAGCCCGAGGACGAGCTCCTGGACCTGCACCGTCGTGGGGAGGTAGGCGCACAGGACCCCTCCGGGCTCCAGGGCCCCCCCGAGCGCGGGCAGGACCTCCCAGGGCTCGGGCAGGTCGAGCACGACCCGGTCGAACCGATCGCCGGTGGCGGCGACCTCGCGGACGTCGCCCTGGCGCAGCTCGAGCCAGGCCGGGACCTCGCCGAGGAACGCCTCGATGTTGTGGACGGCGCGCTCGTGGAAGTCCGGGCGCAGCTCGTAGGAGACGACGAGCCCCTCGGGCCCGACCGCCCGGCAGAGGGCGAGCGTGAGCGCCCCCGACCCGGTGCCGGCCTCGAGCACCCGGGCTCCGGGGAACACGTCGGCCTCGACGAGGATCGCCCCGACGTCCTTCGGGTAGATCACCTGCGCCCCGCGCGGCATCTTCAGCATGAAGTCGGCCATCCGCGGCCGGAAGCACCGGAAGGCCATGCCGCCGGCCGAGTGCACGACGACGCCCTCGGGCTCACCGAGGATGAGGTCGTGGGGCAGCGCTCCCCCGTGCGAGTGCCAGGTCGCCCCGGGCTCCAGCCGCACGAGGTAGCGGCGTCCCCGCCGGTCGACGAGGAGCGCCCGCTCCCCCGGTCCGAAGGGCCGGCTCACCCTGCGCCGCCGCCTCCGCTGCCGTGGATCTCGGCGGGAAGCACCTCCTCGGAGATCTCCTCCGCCACCTCCCGGTCCGACGGTCCCGGGGCGAGCGGCTCGCCGAGGAGCTGGGCTCGGGTCCGGCAGAACGCGCAGAACCGGCCGGTCGTCGGCTGGCCGCAGCGCTCGCAGGGCCGCAACGCGACCTCGTCCTGCCGATCGAACAGCGGCGCCGCGCGCTCGAGGAAGGAGAGGAAGAACTGGGCCTTCGTCCCGGGCGAGGTGGCCTCGAGCAGGTTCAGCGCCTGCTTGTACCGCAGCTGCGTGTTGCCGGCCACGAGCGGGCACTCCTCGACCACGTACTCGATGCCGCGGAGGAACGCGTAGGCGGCGGTCTCGAGCTCGGAGAGCCGGTACAGCGGCTTCACCTTGCGCCGCAGGCCGTCCTCGGCCGGCAGGACGGGGAACTGCCGAGCGATGTAGTCGGTCTGCCACCGCAGGGTGTTCCCGAGGAGCGTCGCCGCCTCGTCGTCCAGGTTGTGCCCGGTCGCGAGCACGTCGAACCCGCGCTCCATCGCCACCCGGTTGAACACGTAGCGCTTGGACAGTCCGCACACCGAACAGGTGGAGCGCGACCCGCGTCGGCCGGCCATCGGGATGTCGAACCCGTACTCGGTCGCGAGATCCACCTCGATGAGCTCGGCCCCGCGCTCGCGCGCGAAGGCCCGCGCGAGCTCCCCCGAGCGGGCCGAGTACCCCCCGATGCCGAGCCCCACGTACAGCCCCGAGGCCCGGTACCCGAGCTCGAGCAGGATGTCCCACAGGGCGAGCGAGTCCTTGCCGCCGGAGACGGCGACGAGGACGCGGTCCTGCGGGGTGAACATCTCGAAGGCCTCGATCGCCCGGCGGACCTGCTCGTGGACGTGGTGGATGAAGCAGTCCCGGCAGAAGGCGGCGTTGTGGCGCCGCACCTCGATGGCGGCCGGGCGACGGCACCGGCGGCAGCGCATCCCGCTCACGGGCCCGCGCCCCCCGAGATCACCGGCCGGATCTCCAGCCGGTCCTCCTCGCGGACGCGGTCGCGACGGGTGAGCAGCTCCCCGTCCCGGATCACGAGCACGGTGTCCGGGTCGACGGCGAGCTGCGCGAGCACCTCCTGCACGGTGCGCGCGCCGGCGAGCTCGACCTCACGGTCGGGGTTGCGCAGACGGACCTTCACGGTCCCAGGCTAGCGCACCCGCCGCGTCGGGTGGCCCGGGCGCGCGGCTCGCGCGCGAGGCGAGCAGGAGGAGGAAGCCCCCCATCGGCACGTACCAGAGCGCGGCCGGCACGCGGCCGAGGACCGCGACGAGGGCGCCGCCCGCCGCCACCGCGGCGCCGATCGCGCGCCCGAGGAGACCAGCCACGCGTGTCGCCCGGGCGAAGGAGCCGGTGCGGCTCCACAGGACCGAGCGCAGCATCCGACCGCCGTCGAGGGGCAGGCCGGGGAGGAGGTTGAACACGGCCACGCCGAGGTTCACGAGCGCGAGCGTCCCGGCCACCCCCTCGAGGGCGGCCGATCGTCCGCCGTGGACCGCGACGAGGCCGAAGGCCGAGCCGAGCAGGAGCGAGGTCGCCGGCCCGACGAGCGCCACGGCGAACTCGGCCGCGGCGCTCGGCAGCTCCCCCGCGATCTCGGCGACCCCGCCGAACAGGAACAGCGTGATCCGTCGCACCGCGACCCCGAGCCGCCGGGCCGCGAGGGCGTGCGCGAGCTCGTGCGCGACGAGGCAGGCGAAGAACGCGAGCCCCGCCGCGAGGCCCATGCCGGCGCGCTCGGCCCACGGCAGATCGGGGTAGATCTGGGCGAACGCCCCCGCGGTCGCCCACACGACCAGTCCGAGCACGAGGAACCAGGAGGCGTGCAGGAACAGCCCGATCCCGGCCAGCGAGCCCACCCGCACCTCGATCCGCCGCACGG
>CAZXJB010000056.1:0-16992 GCA_964640965.1 uncultured Actinomycetes bacterium
GCCGTCACCGCGCCTCCCGCCCCCGCGGCCGCCGGGGCCGAGGAGGAGATCCTGCCGGTCTCCCACGTGCGGGCCAAGATCGCCGAGCACATGAAGCGCTCGCTCGAGGTCTCGGCCCGGGCGTGGACCGCGGTCGAGGTCAACATGGAGAACGTCGTCCGGCTGCGCGAGCGCGTGAAGGACGCCTTCGCGGCGCGCGAGGGGTTCTCCCTCACGTACCTGCCGTTCATCGCGAGGGCGGCCACCGAGGCCCTCCTCGCCTTCCCGCTGGTGAACTCCGAGCTCCGCGAGGACCGGATCGTGCTCAAGCGGTACGTGAACCTCGGCATCGCCGTGTCCTACGACGAGGGGCTGATCGTGCCGGTGCTGAAGGGCGCGCACCAGATGAACCTGCTCGGGATCGCCCGCGGAATCAACGACCTCGCGACGCGGACGCGGGCGAAGAAGCTCCACCCCGACGAGGTGCACGGCGGCACGTTCACGATCACCAACCCCGGCTCCTTCGGCTCGCTCATCAGCGTGCCGATCATCAACCAGCCGGAGACCGCCATCCTGTCCACCGACGCCGTCGAGAAGCGGCCCGTCGTGATCGACGACGCGATCGCGATCCGGCACATGATGTATCTGTCGATGTCCTGGGATCACCGGCTGATCGACGGGGCGCTCGCGACGCAGTTCCTGGTCCGGGTCAAGCGGAACCTCGAGACCTGGGACTTCGCCGAGGACCTCGCGCTCTAGGGTCATGCGGCTCATCCGCCCGGTTGGGCTCGTGCCCTACGCGGCGGCGAACGCGCTCATGCACGAGCTCGCGGAGGCGCGCCTGCGCGGGGAGGGCGAGGACGCCCTCATCCTGCTCGAGCACCCGCCCGTGTACACGGCGGGGCGCACCTCGCGGGATGAGCACCTGCGCTGGACCGAGGAGCAGATCCGCGCGGCCGGGGCCGAGCTGCACCGGATCGACCGCGGGGGCTCGCTCACGTTCCACGGCCCCGGCCAGCTCGTCGGCTACCCCATCCTCGACCTCGGCCCGCGACCCGAGGCCCTCGGCTACGTGCGGCGGCTCGAGGAGGTCGTCATCCGGGCCGCCGCCGCCCTCGGGGTCCCGTTGCACCGCAGCGAGGTCCAGACCGGTGTGTGGTCGGGCGATCGCAAGGTCTGCGCGATCGGCGTCCGGCTGATGAAGATGCGGGTCACGCTCCACGGCTTCGCGCTGAACTGCGACACGGACCTCTCCTGGTTCGACGCGATCGTCCCCTGCGGGCTCGCGCACACCGGCGTCACCTCGCTCTCGGAGCTCGCCGGGCGGCGGGTCACCGTGGAGGAGATGGCCCCGCTCGTGGCCCGGGCGTTCGAGGAGGTCTTCGACGTCGAGCTCGAGGCCGGCACGGCCACCAGGGTCGCCTGACCGGACCCCGTGTCCCGGGGAGGCGCACCCAGATGCGGATGGGATGGCATCATGATGCTAGTCTTGCCGCATGAGGACGACCATCGACCTCGATGAGGACGTGGCGGCGGCCATCGCCCGCCTCCGCAGGGAGCGGGGGGTCGGCCTCAGCCAGCTCGTGAACGACCTCGTCCGCAAGGCGCTCGCCACCGAGGAGCCGCGCCGACCGTTCCGGCAGCGGACGGCGCCCCTCGGACTCCGCATCGACGTCCGCAACGTGGGCGAGGCGCTCGAGATCCTCGAAGGGCCCGAGCATCGCTGATGCTTCTCGACGCGAACATCCTGCTGTTCGCCGTCGACGGGCGCAGCCCCTTCCACGCCACGTGCCGAGCCTGGCTCGAGACCGCCCTGAACGGACCTCGACGCGTCGGCCTGCCCTGGGCCTCGCTCGTCGCCTTCGTGCGGATCGCCACCAACCCGCGTGCCGCGGAGCGTCCCCTGAGCCCGGAGGAGGCCTGGGCACACGTCGAGCGGTGGCTCGGGGCGCGACCCGTCTGGATCCCCACACCGGGACCCGGGCACGCGGACATCCTCGGCGGCCTCGTCCGTCGCCACCGGGTCTCGGGGAACCTCCTCCCGGATGCGCACCTCGCGGCCCTCGCGATCGAGCACGGCCTCACCGTGATCTCCGCGGACTCGGACTTCGCCCGCTTCCCGGAGATCCGGTGGGAGAACCCGCTCGTCTCCGCGAGGGGCCCCGGTCGGCTGTCCGGGCGCTAGCCTGGAGCGGTGCGCGCCGTCGCGCTCGGGCTCCTCGCGGCCTCCATCTGGGGCGTGATCGTGATCGCGCTCGTCCTCGCGGGCCGGAGGGCCGCGGCCCGAGAGCTCGCAGCGCTCGTGCCGAACCTCCTGCTCCTGTTCCGCGGACTGCTGGGGGACGCCCGCGTGCCGGGGGGCGCCAAGCTGTGGCTGCTCCTCGCCGTGGCCTGGATCGCCTCGCCGATCGACCTGATCCCCGAGTTCGTGCCGGTCGCCGGACCGCTGGACGACGCGATCGTGGCCGCGCTCGTGCTGCGGCACCTGCTCCGTCGGACGCCGAGGGCGGTGCTGCTCGAGCACTGGCGCGGCGACCCGGCCACGCTCGAGCGCGTGCTCGGCACCCGAGCCTGACGCTCCGGGTCCGTCTCTCTCGCGAGCGCATCGGCGGGTGCCGCACGTGCCACGGAGGCCGCCGGCGCGCGTGCTCGGCGCGGGCCTGACGCCGCTGAGGCACGCGGAAGGGGTGCATGCTATACTATGCGCATGCTTGACGCTCGCACCCAGGTCCTGCTCTCCCGGGAGCAGCGCGAGCGGCTGGAGCGGCTGGCCGCCGAGCGCGGCGTCTCGGTCGGAGCGCTGATCCGCGAGGCCATCGACCGCTACCTGCCCCCGCGCTCCCGCTCGCCGGAGGAGGCCATCGCCGCGATCCGCCGGCTGTCGCTGCCCGTGGGCGACTGGGAGAGCATGGAGGCCGAGATCATCCGGGGAGCGCTCCGATAGCCGTCTTCATCGACACGGGCGTCCTCATGTACGCGGGTGGGGCGGACCATCCGCTGCGAGCCCCGTGCCTCGAGATCCTCGATCTCGTGGCGGCGGGGCGGCTGGACGCGGTGACCTCCGCGGAGGTCGTGCAGGAGATCTTCCATCGGTTCGCGCGGAGCCCGCGCGCCGCCGAGGGCGCCGAGCTCGCACAGGCCACGCTCGATCTCTTCTCCCCCGTCCTGCCGATCACCCACGGCGTCGTCGCCCGGATGCCGGATCTCGCCCGCCGCTACCCGCAGCACAGCGCGCGGGACCTGATCCACGTCGCGACCTGCCTCGCGCAGGGCATCGAGTGGATCGTGAGCCCCGACGCCGACCTCGACCGCATCCGGGAGGTCCGCCGCATCCCGCCCGAGCGACCGGAGGCGCTCTCCCCGCACCTGCGACGGTAGGGCTTCCGCCTCGATGCGGTGCTCGGGGACGGATCAGCCCTCGGGCGGCAGATCGCGCACCGTCCAGGGCGCGCCGTGCTCGATCATCAGCCGGAGGAACACGTCGGGGTCGATCTGCTCGGGCGCCCAGACGCCCGGACCCGGCACCTGCCCCCGCAGCAGCATGAGCGCCCCGCACGCCGCGGGGATCCCCGTCTGCAGACCCGTGCCCTGCACGCCCATCCGGGCGAACGCCTCGTCGTGCGAGGTGATCTGGTACATGAATCGCCGCACGCGCTCCCCCGCGATCGTGCCCTCGGCCAGGGTCCCGACGCACACCGAGCCGTGCAGCTTGCCGATGAGGTCGACCGGCCTCGGCAGCCGCGAGACGAGCAGGTCGAACGGCCGGAAGCGGCACCCCGCGAACTCGATCTCGTCCTCGTGGGCGAACCCCAGCCGCTTCCAGGTCCGCAGGAGCTCGACCCAGGGGTCGGCGAGCGCGATGAAGAAGCTCGCGTACCGCAGCCCCTTGCCCGCGAGGAACCGCGACATCAGCGCCGGCTCCTCGTGGTCGATGTGGAACACCCGCATCCGCCCGACGGGCTCGGGGAAGTCGAACTCGGCGGTCACCGTGAGGGGCTCGCTCAGGACGAGCTCGCCGTCCTCGAAGCGCTCGGGCGGCAGCAGCAGGGACTCCTCGATCATGATCGCCGGGGAGAAGCTCGTCGCGAACTCGAACCCCTCCGCCCAGCCGTTGTCGCCGTCGTAGACGACGAGCCGCTCGACGGTGTCCATCTGGTCGTAGAGCGCCCGGGCGAACACGTCGCTCGCCCCGGGGTCGATGCCGCAGAACAGCAGGGCGGGGATCCCCCGCTCCCGGAACGCCGCGTCGAGCGCGAACTGCTCGTCCATGTCCGGGGTGCCCACGATCTCGCGCGGACCGCCGGCCGCGAGGTCGAGGTACCCGGCGCCCACCTCCAGGCACGCCTCCATCACGGGCAGGTTGAACGCCGGCACGAGCGCGTTGACGGCCAGGCTCGCCCCCCGGATGGCCTCCCGCAGGGCCTCCGGGTCGCGGGCGTCGAGCCGGAGCGGGATCGCCTTCCCCGCCGGCACCTTGGCCGCGACCTCTTGGATCCGGCCCTCGTCCACATCGGCGAGGACCACGTCCGTCACGTCCGGCTCGACCGCGAGCGTGCGGGCGATGACCTCACCGACCGAGCCGACGCCGAGCTGCACGACCCTCACGTCCGCCCCCCTGGTCGCTCCTCCGGCCGGCATCGAACCTACGTCGGCGTGCGTCCGCGCTCAAGGCCGACGGGCCGCCGCACCGCGGGACCTCAGGCGTCGGCGAGGATCGCGTAGCGCGGGCGGTGCTCGAGCAGGGACAGCAGGCGTGGCTCGTGCTGGAGCTGGGCCCACTCCACGTCCCGCAGGCGCCGGATCCGCACGGCGCGCCAGCCGGCCCGCCGCACGGCCTCGATCATCGGTCGCGGGCTCGAGCGGCGCGCGAGCGGCAGCGCCGCGAGGACCTCCTCGGGGTACGGCGCGTGGTGGTCGTGGGGCACCCGCAGGAGCCGCCGAACGGCTTCGGCCGCGGTCTCGCGCGCCCGCTCCAGCAACCCGTCCCCACCCCAGGTCCCCTCGAGCAGGACGAGCCGCCCACCGGGGGCGCACACCGACCGCCACGCCGCCAGCGCCCCCTCGGGGTCCGGCAGCGTCCACAGGACGTGCCGCTCCATGACGGCGTCGAACGGCCCCGGCGGCGGCTCGGCGGCCCGACCGACCACGAGGTCGAGCTCGAGCCCGCGCTCGGCCGCCTTGCGCTCGGCCACGGCGAGCATCCCCTCGGACAGGTCCAGGGCCGTCACCCGGTGCCCGAGCTCGGCCGCGAGGAGCGCGAGCGCCCCCGTCCCGGCCCCGACGTCGAGCACCCGGGCCGGCGGCTCGGGCAGGGCCTCGCGCAGCACCCGCCGCCACGCGGCGGCCTCGAGGGGATCTGAGATCGCGTGGGACGGCGAGCCGTCGTAGGTATGCGCGTCCCGGTCCCACCACTCGCGGATGCGCTCGTGGAGGTCCGTCACGCCGTCCTCCGAAGGTCTCAGAAGAGCGCGCTCGCGAGCTTGCGCCGGTACTCGCGCGTGAGCTCGTGCTCCTCGCCGAGCACCGCGAAGACCTCGAGCATGGCCTGGCGGGCGTCGGGGTCGTCGGCGAGGGCGCTGAGCATGCCGTCCAGCGCCTCCCGCCACTTGCCCTGCGCCGCGAGCCGCTTCGCCGAGGCGAGCGTGCCGGGCTCGGACAGACCCGCCCACGAGGCGATCTCGATCTCCGCGAGGACCCTCTCCGCCTCGGCGTCGGGGAGCAGCGGCATGAGCGTCTCGCGCGCCTCGGCGTGCGCGCCCCGCCGCGCGAGCACGCGCCCGAGCCCCAGCCGCGCCGCCCGGCTCTTCGGATCCGCCTCGAGGGCCTCGCGGTACCGGCGCTCGGCATCCTCGAGGTCGCCCTCGGCCTCCTCGGCCGCGGCGGCCTTCGCCTCCTCGTCGGCCGGCGTCGGCAGGAGCCGGTCGATGAACTCGTTCACGGCCTGCTCGGGGTAGGCCCCGATGAACATGTCCACGGCCTGCCCGTCGCGGAACGCGACCACCGTGGGGATCCCCTGCGAGCGCACGGCCTGGAGCAGCGCCTGGCCGACCCCCTCGGTGTCGACGTTGATCTTCGCGAGGAGGAACGCGCCCTTGCGCTCCTCCGCCACCTTCTCGAGGATCGGGCCGAGCACCCGGCACGGGCCGCACCACGCGGCCCAGAGGTCGACCACCACCGGGCGCTGCTTCGAGCCCTCGATGACGACCTCCTGGAAGGTCTCGTCCGTCACCTCGAGGACGTTCGTCGTTGTCGTCACCTGCGTCATCCTTCCGTCCTTCCCGTCAAGGCTACCCGCACCGAACAACCCGGCCGGGCCCGCCGCTCATCCCCGCCCCACCGGTCTCCTCAGCCCCGGAACCGGCGGAGCCGGAGCGAGTTCGTGAGGACCGAGACCGAGGACAGGGCCATCGCCGCCGCCGCGATGATCGGGTTCAGCAGCCCCGCGGCCGCGAGCGGGATCGCCGCGACGTTGTAGCCGAACGCCCAGAAGAGGTTCTCCTGGATCGTCCGGAACGTGCGGCGCGAGAGCGTGATCGCGCGCACCACCCCCGCGAGGTCCCCACCGATGAGGGTGATGTCCGAGGCCTCGATCGCCACATCCGTCCCGGTCCCGATCGCGATCCCGAGGTCCGCCTGGGCGAGCGCCGGACCGTCGTTGATCCCGTCACCCACCATCGCGACGACCCGGCCCTCGGCCTGGAGCTCGCGGATCGCCTCGACCTTGCCCTCGGGATGGACCTCCGCGAGCACCCGGTCGATCCCGACCTGGCGCGCGATCGCCTCGCCGGTCGTGCGGTTGTCGCCGGTGAGCATGACCACCTGGATGCCGAGCCGGTGCAGCGCCCGGACGACCTCCGCCGCGCCGGGCTTCAGCGTGTCGGCCACCGCGAGCACGCCCGCGACGACGCCGCCCCAGCCCGCCCAGACCACGGTCTTGCCCTCCCGCTCGAGCCGATCGGCCGCGAGCTCGACCGAGGGTGGCACACGCATCCCGGCCTCCTCGAGGAACGACCGCCGACCGACGAGCACCTCCTGCTCCCCGAGCCGGGCCTGCGCGCCGAGGCCCGCCAGCGTCCGGAAGTCCGTCGCGGCGGGGATCTCCACCCCGCGCTCGCGCGCCCCCTCCACGATGGCGCGGGCGATGGGGTGGTCGCTGCCCGCCTCGACCGCGGCCGCTCGCTCCAGCGTCTCGACACAGCCGAAGACGTCGACGAGGCGCATCCTGCCCTCGGTGAGGGTCCCCGTCTTGTCGAAGACCACGGTGTCGACGCTGCGCGAGCGCTCGAGGATCTCGGCGCCGCGGATCAGGATGCCCATCTGCGCGCCGCGCCCGGTGCCCACCATGAGCGCCGCCGGGGTCGCGAGCCCGAGCGCGCACGGGCAGGCGATGATGAGGACCGCGACGGCCGGGACGAGCGCGCCCTCGAGGGTCCCGACCCGGACGTACCAGACGAGCCCGGTCGCCGCCGCGATCGCCATCACGACCGGGACGAAGATCCCGGAGACCCGGTCGGCGAGGCGCTGGATCGGCGCCTTCGAGCCCTGGGCCTCGGCGACGAGGCGCGCGATCTGCGCGAGGGCGGTGTCCTGCCCCACCCTGGTCGCCTCGATGACGAGCACGCCATCGGTGTTCACCGTCGCCCCGGCGACCTCATCGCCCGGTCCCTTCTCGACGGGCACGGACTCGCCGGTGAGCATCGACTCGTCGACGGCGGCCGCGCCCTCGAGCACGCGGCCGTCCACCGGGATCTTCTCGCCCGGGAGCACCTTGCAGATCCAACCCGGCTTCACCGCGTCGACCGGGACCTTCAGCTCCTTGCCGTTCCGGATCACCCGGGCCTCCTTGGCCCCCATCTCGAGCAGCCGCTTGATGGCCTGCGACGCGCGGCCCTTCGCGCGGACCTCGAGCCACCGCCCGAGCGCGATGAAGGCGATGATCACCGCCGCGCTCTCGAAGTAGAGGTCGGGCAGGGCCTCGTGGCGACCGTGCGCGAGCTCGTCGAGGCTCGTGAGGTGCGCCCAGGCCGAATAGAGGTAGGCCGCGAGCGTGCCGAGCGCGATCAGCGTGTCCATGTTGGCCGTGCGCGCCCTCGCGCGGACGGCGGCCCCCCGCAGGAACGGCCACCCCGCGTAGAGCTGCACGGGCGTCGCGAGCGCGAAGGCCGCCCAGCGCGCCCACGCCCGGTCCATCCAGCCCATCGCGAGCGCCATGGCCGCGATCCCGAGGGGCCAGGCCACGAGCAGGCGCCGGAGCCACGCGCGCTCCTCCCGGCGCTGGGCCTCCTCGGTCTCGTCGATGTGCAGGCGGATGTCGTAGCCGCGCTCCTGGACCGCCCTGCGGAGGACCTCGAAGGTCGGGGCGGCGTCCGACAGGCGCACGACGGCCTCGCCCGTGGCGAGGTTCACCGACGCCTCCACGCCGGGGAGCTTGTTCAGGGTCCGCTCCACCCGCGCCGCGCACGAGCCGCAGGTCATGCCGAGCACGTCGAGACGCAGCTCCCGCGCACGCTCCTCGGCGCGCTCCTTGAGCGCCACGCCGACCTCCGGCGTGATCCCGGTCCGGTCGGCGAGGTCGGTGCCCCGGGCCTCGCTGGTGCCGTTCCGCTCCACGTCCGCAGCCACGCGCCGCTCACCTCCCGCTGAACCGCGCGACGGCGGCCAGCAGCTCCTCGACCTTCTCGTCCGGGTTGCCCTGCACGATGCTCTCCTTCACGCAGTGGCGGACGTGGTCGTCGAGCAGCCCGAGACCCACGGCCCGCAGGGCCGCCGTGATCGAGTTCAGCTGCGTGAGGATGTCGATGCAGTACTGGTCCTGCTCGACCATCCGCTGGATCCCCCGGACCTGGCCCTCGATCCTCCGGAGCCGGTCCTGGAGCTCCTTCTTGTTCATGCTGTACCCTGCCATGGTATGTCCTCCGCAGCGCCGATGACGTCCGACGCGGCGAGTATACCATACCCGGGTATAGGGTGTCCACGCCCGGCGGACGCCCCGGGTGCTCGGGCCCGAGCTCGGCCGGCGGATCAGCCGACGGCGACGGTCCCCACCATGCCCGCGGCGTAGTGGCCGGGCTGGTGGCACGCGAACTGGAGCTCCCCCGGCTCGTCGAAGGTCACCGTGAGCTCCCCGGTCTCCCCCGGGTCCAGGACGAGGCCCTCGGTCGATCCGTGGCCCATGCCGCCCATCTCGGCCATCTCCTGCTCGTGGGCCATCTGCTCCTCCTCGGTCCCCACGAAGAAGTCGTGGACGGCCTGTCCCTCGTTCGTCACGACGAACCGCACGGTCTCCCCCACCCCGACCGTGATGCTCTCGGACGCGAAGCGGAGCGTGTCGAGGGCCGTGATCTCCACGGTCCGGACGCCGTCGCCGGCCGCGCCGGTCGGGGACGTCGGCGCGGACGCGCCACCCCCGCCGCACGCCGCGAGCACGAAGGCCGTGGCCGGCACGAGCGCGAACATGAGCTTCCTCAGCATGGATCGTTCCTCCTTCATCTCCGGGACGCGCCCCGAGCACGTCCGACGCCGCCCGGCGGTGCCGCCGATGCGGGTCCCGCCGAGCCGAGCATCAGAGCCGGAGGACCGTGCCGAGGTCCGGAGGGTGTCTGCCCGCGAGGACGGGGAGCTCCGCGCCGAGGCGTCCGCCCGGTGCGATCGCCGCCACACGGAGCCGCCACCCACGAGCCGCGGGGGCCGTGAGGATCCCGCCGAGCGCGACGAGCGCCGCGACGCAGGCTCCGAGGGCCTCCATCCCCACGTGGTGCCCCGCCCCGACCAGGTGCCAACCCAGGCCGAGCGCGAGGAGGACGAGCAGCGCGACGAGGAGCAGACGAGCGCGCGGATCCGCGACGAGACGCATCATGGGTGCCACAGGATAGCGTCAGTCCACCCGCAGCAACCGGGCCACCCTCGACCGGAGCTCGTCGGTCAGCGCCGCCGCCCGCCGGAGCCGTTCCGCGGGATCCTCGACCCGCCCTCCGGCGATCGGCCCCCCGAAGCGGACCCGCACGCGCACGCGCTTCGGCCGTGTGGCCCGTGCTGCCAGTTCGGTGCCGGAGATCGCCGTGGGGACGAGCGGCGCCCCCGTCCTGAGCGCGAGCCAGGCCGAGCCAAGCAGGAACGGCAGCAGCTCCCCGGCCGCTCGCGTGCCTTCCGGATACATCCCGAGCACCCCACCCCGGCGGAGGACGTCGAGGGCGAGACGGATCGCCCGCAGGTCGTACGCCTCGCGCACCACCCGGAAGGCGCCCAGCCGCTCGAGGGCCCACGAGGTGAACGGGCCGCCGAACAGCTCGCGCTTGGCCATGAAGGTGACCCGGCGGGGGCAGGCGATCACGGCGACCGGGATGTCGAGGGCGCTCTCGTGGTTCATGGCGAGGATCGCAGGCCCCCGCTCGGGCACGTGCTCGGACCCCTCGACCCGCAGATCCAGCCACCACCGCAGCGCTCGACCACCGAGCGCGCGGGCGAGCCCCTGGAGCCGACCGACGGATCCGGGCAGACGGTCGGACGAGGCGGATGCACCCGCCGCTCGCGGCGCCCTCCCCACCAGCTCGAGCAGCTCCCCCAGGGCGAGCGAGCCACGGAGCTCCGCGAGCAGCGCCACCCCGAGCTCCTCCTCGAGCGCGAACGCGAGCTCGGTCGCGGCGAGGGAGTCGATCCCGAGGGCCTCGAGCGGCGTGGAGCGGTCGACCGCCCCGGGGCCGAGGCCAGCACCACCCTCCGCCAGCTCGGCGATCAGCTCGAGCGTCCGCCGCCGCGCGTGGTCCATCGCCACGTCGAGCCTACCCGCCGACGACCCTCACGATGCTAGACTCGGCAACCTGAGGAGCGTGACGTGGCGACCCGAGTGACGCGCCGCACGCCGCCGGAGGCGCTCGGCCTCTCGGCCGAGGACCTCCGCTCCATGTACCGCACGATGGTCACGGCGCGCGTCATCGACGAGGCCGCCTTCCGGCTGAACCGTCAGGGCAAGGCGCCGTTCGTCGTCCCCGTCTCCGGTCACGAGGGGTGCCAGGTCGGCACCGCCTGGGCGATGCAGCGGGGGCGGGACGTCTGGCTCCCCTACTACCGGGACGTGGGCGTCGTGCTCGTGGCGGGCATGACCCCCTACGACATCTTCCTCGGCCTGTTCGCGAAGGCCGACGACCCCTCCTCCGGGGGGCGTCAGATGCCGAGCCACTGGGGCTCGCGCCGCCTCGGCATCATCTCGCACTCCTCCCCCATCGCCTCGCAGCTCCCCCACGCCGCCGGGATCGCGTACGCGATCCGCTACCGAGGCGAGGACGCGGTCGTCGGCTCGTGGTTCGGTGAGGGCGCGACGAGCGAGGGGATCTGGCACGAGGCGCTGAACTTCGCCGGCATCCATCGCCTCCCCGTCGTCTTCGTGTGCGAGAACAACCGCTACGCGATCTCGGTCGCGCAGGACAAGCAGATGGCGATCGAGAACGTCGCCGACCGCGCGCCCGGCTACGGCTTCCCCGGGGTCGTGGTCGACGGCAACGACGTGCTCGCCTGCTACGCCGTCATGAAGGAGGCGGTCGAGCGGGCCCGGGCGGGCGAGGGCCCGACCCTCATCGAGGCGAAGACCTACCGCTACTTCCCGCATACCTCCGACGACGACGACCGCACGTACCGCACGCGCGAGGAGGTCGAGGAGGCGAAGCGACGGGACCCGATCCGCCGGTTCGAGCGCGTCCTGCTCGACCTCGGCGTGCTCTCCGCCTCGGACCCGGAGCAGATCGCCGCCGAGATCAAGGAGGAGGTCGACCGGCAGATCGACGAGGCCTGGAACGCGCCCGACCCCGATCCGGCCTCGCTGTCCCGCCACGTCTTCGCCGAGGATCCCCAGGATGCCGAGGCCCCCGACGGCCACGACGACCCCGAGGCTCCCTCCCCGTGACCGAGAAGAACCTCGTCACCGCCATCCACGACGCGCTCCACGACGAGATGGCCGCCGACGACCGCGTGGTGGTGCTGGGCGAGGACGTCGGGGCCCGCGGCGGCGTGTTCCGGGTCACGCAGGGGTTCCTCGAGGAGTTCGGCGAGGCCCGCGTGATCGACACGCCGCTGGCCGAGGGTGCGATCGTGGGCGTCGCCGTGGGCATGGCGCTCCACGGCCTGCTCCCCGTCGCCGAGATCGAGTTCGCCGACTTCATCCACCCCGCCTTCGACCAGATGGTGAGCGAGGTCGCCCGGATGCGCTACCGCTCGAACGGCGACTTCGGCCTGCCCATGGTCGTGCGCGCCCCCTGGGGCGGGGGCGTCCACGGCGCCCTGTACCACTCGCAGTCGGTCGAGGCCTTCTTCGCCCACGTCCCGGGTCTGAAGGTCGTGGTGCCCGCCACGCCCTCCGACGCCGCCGGCATGCTGCGGGCCGCCATCGCCGATCCCGACCCCGTGCTGTTCCTCGAGCACAAGCGGACGTACCGGCTCGTGAGCGGCGAGGTCCCGGATACGCCCTACACGGTCCCGATCGGGCCCGCCGACGTGAAGCGGGAGGGCACGGACCTCACCGCGATCGCCTACGGGCTCATGCTGCACCACTGCCTCGCGGCAGCGGCGCGGCTGGAGCACGAGCACGGCATCTCGGTCGAGGTCGTGGACGTGCGCACGCTGAACCCGCTCGACCGGGAGACGATCCTCGCCTCGGTCCGCAAGACCGGCAAGGCGATGGTCGTGTACGAGGACAACCGGAGCTACGGCGCGGGCGCCGAGATCGTCGCCACGATCGCCGAGGAGGCCCTCTTCGACCTCGACGGGCCCCTGGTGCGGATCGGCGGACCCGACGTGCCCGCGATGGGGTTCGCCACGAACCTGGAGCACGCCTTCCTGCCGGACGTGGACCTCATCGCCGAGCGCATGCTCGAGCTCGCCCGCTTCTGATCCGCGCTTGAGCATCCCCTCACGCGAGCCGATGATGCGGGGGGTGGGGTAAGCCGATGGTCGGACGCGAAGACCCCGAGCGGCTGCGGACCGGGTGGTGGGATCTCCTCGTGATCCTGCTGCTCGTGGTCGTCGCGCTCGCGCTCGGGACCGCGCTCGGGCTGTTCCGGTCCGGCCTCGAGCTGATCCACCGCCACCTCGCGGGCGCCGAGGACGAGCTCATCGCCGGCGCCCTGCTCGCCGCGGCCGGCTCCGCCGTCGTCGCGGTCCGCCGGGCGCGCCTCGAGCGGCGGGCCTACCGCGCCCGGTCCGACACCGAGGCGCGCTACCGAGCGCTCGTCGAGCAGGTCCCCGCCGTCACGTACACCTGGGACCCCTCGGTCCCGCCGGGCGCAGCCCCCGCCCCGTTCGTGAGCCCCCAGATCGAGCAGCTGCTCGGGTACACACCGGAGGAGTGGCGCGCCGACCCGATGCGCTGGCACGTGCTCATCCACGACGAGGACCGCGACCGCGTGCTCGCCGAATGGGACGCCGCCGTCCGCGAGGGCGCGGTCTTCCGCAGCGAGTACCGGATCCGACGGCGCGACGGGCGGTGGCGCTGGGTCCGCGACGAGGCCGCGCCCGTGGCCGGGGAGCCCGGGCTCGCTCGTCTCTACCAAGGGGTGATGCTCGACATCACCGAACGCAAGGAGGCCGAGGAGCGGCTGCTGGAGGCGCAGGAGCGCTACCAGCGACTCGTGGAGCGGATGCCCGCCCTGACCTACATCGAGGACCCGGGCACGGGCGCCATGCTGTACGTCGGACCGCAGGTCCAGGACATGTTCGGCTACTCCCCGGAGGAGTGGATCGCGGACCCGACGCTGTGGGTGCAGCGCCTGCACCCGGAGGACCGGGAACGGGTGCTCGCCGAGAACGCCGCCGACACCGGGGACCGGTGGAGCAGCGAGTACCGCAGCCTGCACCGCGACGGCCACGTCGTGTGGGTCCAGAACGAGGCGGTGCTGATCCGCGACGCTCAGGGGCGCCCGCTCTACTGGCAGGGGATCGTCGTCGACGTCACCGAGCGCAAGCGCGCCGAGGAGGCCGTCCGCCAGGCCGAGCAGCGGTACCGGACGCTCGTGGAGGAGATGCCAGCCGTCACCTACCTCCACGAGCCCGGGCGGGGCGGCCGGGTCCTCTACGTCAGCCCCCAGGTCTACACGATGCTCGGGTGGGCCCCGGGCGAGCGCGCGTTCACCTGGGACGCCTGGATCGCCTCGATCCACCCGGAGGACCGCGAGCGCGTGCTCGCCGAGGACGAGCGCACGGAGCTGACGGGCGAGCCGTTCGACATCGAGTACCGACAGATCCGCAAGGACGGCAGCGTGATCTGGGTCCACGACCACGCCGTGCTCCTGCGCGACGAGGAGGGCCGGCCCCTGTACTGGCAGGGCGTCCGGTTCGACGTCACCCCCCTCAAGGAGGCCCAGGAGCGCCTGCGCGAGGCCGAGGAGCGGTACCGCGGCCTCGTGGAGACGGTCTCGGCGGTCATCTACATCGACAGCGTCGAGGAGAGCCTGCACACCTTCTACGTGAGCCCGCAGATCGAGACCCTGTTCGGCTACACGGTGGAGGACTGGCTCCGCGACGACGACCTGTGGGCCCGCAACGTCCATCCCGAGGACCTCACGCCCGCCCTCGAGGCGATCGGCCGCCACAACACCGAGGGCGCGCCCCTCGACATCGAGTACCGGTTCCGCCGCGCCGACGGCGCGTGGCGCTGGGTCCGGGATCAGGCGACGGTGGTGCGGGACGCCGCCGGCCGGCCGGTGGCCTCCCAGGGCCTCATGTCCGACATCACCGCGCTGAAGGAGGCCCAGGAGCGGCTGCGCGAGGCCGAGGAGCGGTACCGCGCCATCGTCGAGCACATCCCGGCCGCGATCTACGTCGACGCTCCCGACGAGAGCATGCGCTCGATCTACGTGAGCCCCCAGGTGCGCGAGATCCTCGGCGTCTCGCCCGAGGAGTACCTGGCCGATCCCGAGCTGTGGCTGCGCATCATGGACCCCGCCCATCGCGAGGAGATGCTGCGCAGCTACCAGGAGGCGATCCGCGCGGGCCGCCCCTGGGTCGGCGAGTACCTGGTGCACATCCCCGACGGCCGCGACGTGTGGGTCCACGACGAGACGACGTTCGTCCGGGACCAGGAGGGGCGGCCCCTCTTCCTGCAGGGCGTCATGTACGACGTCACGGAGCGCAAGCTCGCCGAGCAGGCCCTGCGCGAGAGCGAGGAGCGCCTGCGCGCGCTCGACGAGATGAAGAACGCGTTCCTCGCGGCGGTCTCGCACGAGCTGCGCAGCCCGCTCACCTCGATCCTCGGGCTCGCGGTCACGCTCGAGCAGACCCCGCTCCCCGACGAGGAACGCGCCGACCTGCTGCGCCGCCTCGCGTCGAACGCGCGCAAGCTCGACCGGCTCCTGAAGGACCTCCTCGACATCGACCGCCTGAGCCGGGGGATCCTCACGCCCGTCGCTCACCCCACCGACGTCGGTGCGCTCGCCCGACGGACGGTGGAGAGCCTGGACGTGCTCGGAGCGCGCAGCGTCTCGGTCGAGACCGAGCCGGTCATCGTCGAGGTCGACCCCGCGAAGGTGGAGCGCATCATCGAGAACCTGCTCGTGAACGCGGTCCGTCACACCGGACCCGAGGCCCACGTCTGGGTGCGAACCTGGGCCGAGGACGACGGCGCGGTGATCGCCGTCGAGGACGACGGCCCGGGCGTCCCGGTCGAGCTCCGCGAAGCGATCTTCGAGCCGTTCCGGCAGGGCCCGACGGCCTCGCCGCATGCCCCCGGCACCGGCATCGGGCTCGCGCTCGTCGGGATGTTCGCGGAGCTGCACGGGGGCCGCGCGTGGGTGCAGGACCGGGAGGGCGCCGGGGCGTCGTTCCGGGTCTACCTGCCCGCGCGGCCGGTGGTCCCGCGCGAGCTCGCCCCCCTCCGGATCTCGGAGGCCGGATAGACTGCCCTGGATGCCCTCCTCCGACCACAACCCGCGCGGGCGGCGGCTCCATCTCCCCATCGTCGGCGTGAACGGCGTCGCCGCGGAGCGCAAGCCTCCGTGGCTGAAGGTGCGGCTGCGGAGCGGACCGAACCTCCGGGACGTCCAGCGCATCGTGCGCGAGCAGCGGCTGCACACGGTCTGCGAGGAGGCGTCCTGCCCGAACCTGGGCGAGTGCTGGGAGGAGCGCGAGGCGACGTTCCTGATCCTCGGCGACCGATGCACGCGCCGCTGCGGCTTCTGCGACGTCATGACGGCTAAGCCCGAGCCGGTGGACGAGGCGGAGCCCCTGCGCATCGCCGAGGCCGTGCGCGCGATGGGCCTCCGCTACGCGGTCCTCACCGGGGTCGCGCGGGACGATCTCCCCGACGGCGGCGCGCGCATCTGGGCGGCCGCGATCCGCGCGATCCGCGAGGCCGTGCCCGGCTGCGGCGTCGAGGTCCTCCCGAGCGACTTCAAGGGCGGCGAGCGCGACATCGCCACCGTCCTCGACGCCGAGCCCGACGTGTTCGCCCACAACCTGGAGACCGTGCGCCGGCTCCACCCGCGGATCCGTCCCGCGTTCGGCTACGACCGCTCCCTCGAGGTGCTGCGCTTCGCCAAGCGCCACCGCCCCGCACAGATCACGAAGTCCAACCTGATCGTCGGGATGGGCGAGCGGCCGGACGAGCTCCTCGAGGCCCTGCGGGACCTCGCCGAGGCCGGTTGCGAGATCGTGACGATCGGTCAGTACCTCCGACCGACCCCGCACCACCTGCCCGTCGACCGGTGGGTGCACCCCGAGGAGTTCGCGGAGCTCAAGCGCGCCGGCGAGTCGTTCGGGATCGCCCACGTCGAGGCCGGACCGCTCGTGCGCTCCAGCTACCACGCCGGCAAGCAGCTGCGCCGCGCGCTCGCGGCGGCCCGGACGGGCGGAGGAGCCGGCCTGTAAGCCGGGTTCTGTACCGGCCCTCGCGGGCCGGCGGCGGCCATCTGTCTGAGCGCCCGCGACCGAGGTCGCCTCGGCGCCCCGGCGCGTCCCTCGCGGGACGCCGCACGTGCGGCCTACCCGGGAGCTCGGGCGGGCCACCCTCCCGCCGGCGCCGCGCGGTCGCCC
>CAZXJB010000057.1:0-16817 GCA_964640965.1 uncultured Actinomycetes bacterium
CTGCACGTCTCGCCCACCCTGGACGGGATGGTCCGGGTGGACGGGGACCTCGACCCCGAGACCGGGCAGCTGCTGCTCACGGCGCTCCGGGCCGAGGTCGACGCGCAGGTGCGGGGCGGCGGGGACGGGCGCACCCCTGCCCAGCGCCGGGCCGATGCCCTGGCCGAGATCTGCCGCGCCTACCTGCAGCGGGCTGACCGGCCCGCCGTGGGGGGCGAGCGCCCCCACGTCCTCGTCACGGTGGATCTCGCCGCGCTTGCCCGCACCGGGCCGGGGCGCTGCGAGCTCGAGGCTGGACCGATCTCCCCCGAGCAGGCCCGGCGCATCGCCTGCGACGCCGGGGTCTCCCGGGTGCTCATGGCCGGGGCCTCGCAGGTGATCGAGCTCGGGCGGCGCACGCCGGTGGTGCCGGCGCCGCTCCGCCGGGCGCTCGCGCTGCGGGATTCCGGCTGCGCCTTCCCCGGCTGCGGCAGGCCGCCCGCCTGGTGCGACGCCCACCACGTGCGCCACTGGGCCGACGGGGGCCGGACCGACCTTTCCAACCTCGTGCTGCTCTGCCGGCCCCACCACCGGGCGGTCCACGGCGCCTTCGGGGTGCGGATGGAAGGTGGCCGCCCGGTCTTCACCCGGCCCGACGGGAGCGTGATGGCCCAGGGGCGCCGCTTCGACGCCGTGGCGGCCCTGGAGGGCCGGGCGCCGCCGTGAGCTCCGCCGTCACCGGGGTGGGCCGGGGCGGGCGCGAAGCCCGCCGAGACGCCTACACGCGCGCGAGCGCGCGCTCGGTCGCGGCGTCGAACAGGTAGAGCCGGCCCGGCTCGAGGCCGAACCGGACGTGCTCGCCCTGCGCGACCCGAGCATCGGGCTCGGCGTGGACGATGAAGCGCGCCTCGCCGCGGGTGACGACGCCGATGAACGTCTCGCGCCCGAGCATCTCGACGTACTCCGCCACGCCCTCGATCGGCCCGAGGAGCCCGGCGCCCTCACGCCACAGGCGCGCGTGCTCGGGCCGGACCCCCACGACGACCTCGCCGGGCAGGGGCGGCAGGTCGCCGCGCGCCGGGATCTCGAGCAGGGCCCCGTCCCGGACCAGCGCGAGCGATCCCTCCCGGCGCTCGACCCGCATGGTCGAGAAGCTCATCGCCGGGCTGCCGATGAAACCGGCGACGAACACGTTCGCCGGCTCGTCGTAGACGGTCCGCGGGTCGCCCACCTGCTCGAGCACCCCCTGACTCATCACGGCGATCCGGTCGCCCATCGTCATCGCCTCGACCTGGTCGTGGGTGACGTAGACGGTGGTCGTCCCGATCTCGGACTGGATCCGCTTGATCTCGCTCCGGGTCTGGGCGCGGAGCTTCGCGTCCAGGTTCGAGAGCGGCTCGTCCATCAGGAACACCTGCGGCTCGCGGACGATCGCGCGGCCGAGCGCGACCCGCTGTCGCTGCCCGCCCGAGAGGGCCCGGGGCTTGCGGTCGAGGAGGTCCCCGATGCCGAGGATCTCGGCGGCGCGGAGCACCCGCCGCCGGATCTCGTCCTTCGGCGTGCGCCGCATCTTCAGGCCGAACGCCAGGTTCTCGTACACCGTCATCTGCGGGTACAGCGCGTAGTCCTGGAACACCATCGCGATGTCCCGGTCCCGCGGCGCCAGCCGGTCGACGACGCGCTCGCCGATCCGGATCGAGCCCGCCGTGAGCGACTCCAGCCCGGCGAGCAGACGGAGCGCCGTCGTCTTGCCCGAGCCGGAGGGGCCCACGAGGACGATGAACTCGCCGTCCTCGATGTGGAGCGTGAGGTCCTGCAGGGCCACGACCTCGCCGAAGCGCTTCGTCACGTGCTCGAAGTCGACGGTGGCCATCCGCTACCCCTTCAGCGCCCCCGTGAGCATGCCGCGGATGAACTCGCGCTGGGTGAACACGTACACGATGAGCACCGGGAGCATCACGATGACGGCCCCGGCCGCGAGCAGGGGCGTGTTCGTCGTGTAGCGACCCGAGAAGAGCGAGAGCCCCTGGGGCGCGGTGATGTACTTCGGGTCGGTCGTCATCACCAGCGCGAGGAAGAACTCGTTCCAGGACCCCGCGAAGGTGAGCACCACGAGCGTGAGGATCGCCGGACGCCCGAACGGCACGAGCACGCGCCAGAGGATGTCCCAGCTCGAGGCCCCGTCGATCCGCGCGGCCTCGATCAGCGAGCGCGGCGCCGAGAGGAAGAACGCGCGCATCCAGAAGACGCCGAAGGCGACCGAGCCGGAGATCTCGGGCAGGATGAGGGCCCAGTACGTGTCGATCATGCGCAGGGCCCGCAGGTCGTAGTACAGGGGCACGACGATCGCCTCGAACGGGATGATCATGCCGAGCAGGAAGAGGTAGAAGATCGTCTTCGCCCCACGGAACCGCATCGTGCCGAGCGCGTACCCGCCGAGGATCGACAGGACCGTCGAGACCACGACGACGGCGACGGCGACGATCACGCTCGAGCGGAAGTACATGCCGAAGTGGCCCTCGTCCCAGGCCGTGACGAAGTTCCCGAGGTGCCAGGAGGGCGGCAGCGCGAACCCCGAGGGGTTCGTGCCCGGCGGGTACAGGCTCGCGAGGATCACCCCGACGATCGGGTAGATGGAGATCGCCGAGAACAGGATGAGGATCGCGTAGTTCAGGACGACCTGGCGGCGGGAGACGCCCGTCATCGCTCCTCCCGCTCCATCAGGCGGGTGATCCCGAACGTCACGGCGAACACGATCAGCATCAGCGTGATGCCGATCGCCGCCGCCGAGCCGACCTGGTTGGTGAGGAACGCCCGGCTGTAGACCTGGAAGGCCGGCACCGAGGTCGCGGTGCCCGGTCCACCGGAGGTCATCACGTAGACGAGGTCGAACGTGCTGAGCGCGTCGATCACCGTGAGCACGAGCGCCACCGTGAGCTCGTGCCGGAGCCCCGGCAGCGTCACCGCGAGGAACTCCCGGACCGGCCCCGCCCCGTCCACCCTCGCGGCCTCGTACAGGCTCGCGGGGATCTTCATGATCCCGGCGATGAACAGGATCATGCAGAAGCCGAACTCGCCCCAGGTCCCGACCAGGCCGACCGACGGCAGCGCCCAGGTGAAGTCCCCGAGCCACGCCCGGGCGAGGTGCCCGAGCCCGACCGCCCGCAGGAGGGCGTTCAGCGGGCCGTCCGGCGCGTAGATCCAGGCCCAGGTCACCGCCACGACGACGTTCGTGATGATGACCGGCACGAACAGGATCGTGCGGAAGACGGTCAGCCCGCGGATCCGGATGCGCGAGAGCGCGGCCGCGAGCAGCAGCCCGATCGTGATCGGCAGGAACGAGAAGAAGACGATGAGGACGAGCGTGTGGCCGTACGAGGAGCGGATCAGCGGGTCGGTGAAGAAGGCCGCGTAGTTCCGCAGCCCGACGAAGGTGCCCGGCGTGAGCCCGTCCCACTCGAAGAACGAGAGGTTCACCGCGTGCGCGAGGGGCACGAGCGTGAAGGCCGCGTAGATGAGGAACGCCGGGGCGAGGAAGAGGTACCCGATCCTCCGGGGCTCGCCCGGCAGTCGCTCGGGCCCGCCTCTCCGGGCGACCTCGAGGGTCACCGGAGGGACGACGACCTCCTCCATCAGGTCCTCGAGGCCTGGAACGCCGCGTAGTCGGCGTCGATGTCCCGCACGAACTCCTCGACGCCGATCTTCAGACCCATGAGCTCCTGGATCGCGGCGGTGGTCGTGTCGTAGAAGGTGGGCGTGGCCCAGTCCAGGTACGGGACGAGGCCGTCGGCGCGGCTCACGCGGTCGGCCTCGGCGAGCAGCTCGCCGAGGACCGAGGCGGGGTCGATCCCCGACGTGTCCGCCCCGATGTACAGCGGCAGCTGGCCGGTCGGGATCAGCATCTGCCCGGCGTGATCGCTCGTCATCCAGTCGATGTACGCGGCGGCGACGTCCGGGTGCTTCGAACCCGCCGCGATCGCGAGCGGGAACCCGGGGCCTCCGGTCGTGACCGGCGGATCGCCGGCCCGCAGCGGCGGCATCACGAAGAACCCGAAGTCCCGGTTCTCGGGCCCGATGTTCTGCACGATCCAGTTCCCGGTGATCATGAACACGCCGTCGCCCTTCACGAACCGGGCGACGACGTCGTCGTAGCCGACCCCGTTGAACCCCTCGGTGAAGTACCCCTTCGCCGACCACTCGCGGAGGATCGCGGCGGCCTTGCGGTTCTCGGGCGGGTCGAAGGAGAGCGCGGCGCCCTGCCGGCTGAAGATCAGGTCCGTGAGGTAGTCCTTCGGCGCGATGACGTCCTGGATCGCCGCGAACTCGTGGATCCCCGCGAACTTGTCCAGGTTGCCGAAGGCGATCGGGGTCTCGCCCGCGGCCTTGGCGACCTCGAGCGCGTGCTCGAACCCCGCGAACGTGGTCGGCACCTCCAGCCCGAGCGCCTCCAGCTTCGGCTTGTTGTAGAAGACCCCGATCATCTCCCCCATGCCGGTGAAGCCGTAGAGGGAGCCGGTGCCGAACTCCTTCGCGTCCGGCGTGAAGCGGTTCACGGCGAGCACCCCGGCGGGCACCCGGTCCAATCAGCCGTAGGCCTCCGCGTACCCGTCGAGCGGCAGCAGCAGGCCCGCCCGCACGAGCGCCCCCATGTCCGGCCAGCCCTGGTTCGCCTCGACCACGTCCGGCGGGTTCGGCCCCGCGACGGCGAGCTTGAGCGAGGTCTTGAGGTCCCCGAAGCTCTTCGTCACCCGGCGGATGGTGACGTTCGGGTACTTCTCCATGAACTCGGCGTTCAGCTGGTCCCAGATCTTGCTGACCCGCCCGGTCTCCTGGTCCCACACCGTGAGCGTGACCGGCTCCGTGCCGATGACCCCGGTCGCGGACGGGGTGGGCGCTGGGGTCCGGCCCGCCGTCGTCCCGCCCGGGGTGCAGGCGAGGGCCGCGAGCGCCAGCCCCACCGCGAGGACCCGGAGCGCGAACCTTCCAGGGATCACGCCGCGACTGTAGAAGACCGGTCAGGGCGAAGTCAAGCCAACGGTCGCTCTCGGTTCCTTCCGGTTCATGCAGGGGCTATGATGGGCGCATGTCGACGGCCGAGGAACCGCTGCTCGATCGGCTCCAGCTCCGGTACCAGCGAGTCCAGGAGGCCCTCGCCGAGGAGCTCGCCCGCGACCGCAAGCCCCCGGGGTCCCCCCTCCCGCCCGAGCGCGCCCTGGCCGAGCACTTCGGCGTGAGCCGGGTCACGATGCGCCGCGCCCTGGCCGAGCTCGAGCGCGCGGGGGTCGTGGTGCGCGGCCCCTCGGGCGGCTGGCTCGTGGCCGGCACGCAGGTGGGGGAGCCGCCGAACCAGCTCATGAGCTTCTCCGAGATGGCGGCCGCCCGCGGCCTGCGCCCGAGCGCCGAGGTGCTCCGCGCGCACGTCCGGCCCGCGACGCTCGATGAGGCCGAGGCGCTCGGCCTCGCGCCGGGGGCGGACCTGTTCGAGCTCGAGCGGCTCCGCCGCATGGACGGCGTGCCGATCCTCGTCGACCGCACCCGCGTGCCCCTGTCGCTCGCGCCCGGTCTGCCGGAGGTCGACTTCTCGAGCGCCTCCCTCTACGCGGTGCTCGAGGAGCGCTACGGCATCCGCCCGACGCGCGCCCGGTTCGCCGTCGAGGCGGTCGCGGCCGACCCGCGGACCGCCGAGCTGCTCGGGCTGCCCCCCGGCGGCCCGGTGCTGCGCTGCGAGCAGGTGACCGCCGACGAGCGGGGGAGGACGATCGAGCTCTGCGAGATGCGCTACCGCGGCGATCGCTACCGGTTCCGTGCGACCCTCGTGCGCGCGGGGAGCGCGTTCGTGCCTCCCGGCGACCCCGGACCTTCCCATCCTCCCGGGGCCCGTCCTCCCGGATAGCCGTGGCGCCGCCCCGCATCTCGGTGTTCGACGACCACGAGGCGATGAGCCGCGCGGCGGCCGACCTCGTGTGCGAGATCCTGCGGGCACGACCCGCGGCTCGCATCGTCGTGCCCACCGGCACGACCCCGATGACGATGTACCGGGAGCTCGCCCGACGGCGCGAGCGCGGCGAGGTCGACCTCGGCCGGGTGCGGGTCTACCAGCTCGACGAGTACGAGGGGGTGCCGCCCGAGGACCGGCGCTCGCTCCTCCGCTGGCTGCTCGAGAGCTTCGTGGACCCCCTCGGCATCCCGCGCGAGCACGTGGTCCCGCTCCCGCGCGACGGCGACCCGGCCGCCTGCGCGGCCTACGACGCCGAGGTCCGAGCGCTCGGCGGGTACGACCTCACGATCCTCGGGATCGGTCCGAACGGCCACCTCGGGTTCAACGAGCCGCCCTCCGACGAGCAGGCGCCGACGCGCCTGGTGGAGCTCTCCCCCGAGAGCGTCCGCTCCAACGCGGGGTACTGGGGCGACGCCGACGCCGTCCCCCGGCGGGCCGTCACGATCGGCCTGGGACCGCTCCTCGCCTCCCGGACCATCCTCCTGCTCGCCTCAGGGAGCGCGAAACGGGGGATCGTCCGCCGCGCGCTGCTCGGGCCGGTGACCCCCGAGGTCCCGGCCTCCTTCCTCCAGCGCGCCTCCGAGGTGCACGTGCTGCTCGACCGGGCGGCGTGGGAGGAGCCCTGATGCCGGCCTTCGACCTCCTCGCGGTCGGCCGCCCGTCGGTGGACGTGATGTTCGCCGGCCTCGAGAGCTGGCCCGAGCTCGGGCGGGACGTGCTCGCCTCCGCCCTCGGCGTGTGCGCCGGCACGTCGTTCAACACGCCCGCCGCGGCCCACCGGCTCGGGCTGCGGGTCGGCTACATCGCGATGGCGGGCGGGGACCGGTGGAGCCGGATCGTGCGCGAGGAATGGGAGGCGGAGGGGCTGCCGCGGGACTTCCTCCTCCTCGCCGACCGGCCGATGCCGTTCGTCTCGGTCGCCCTGAACCGGGACGGCGACCGGGGCTTCGTGACCCACTACGGCGCCTCGCGCGAGGACGACGAGGAGCTCATGGCCCACGCGCGGGCGGTGATCGAGCGGGCCGAGGCCCGCCACCTGCACACCTACGCCGGCAAGGAGCACGAGGAGCTCATCCGCGCGGCGGAGCGGCGAGGCATGACGGTCTCGCTGGACGCCTGGGGCGGGCCGTGGTGGGAGGCCGAGGCGCCCCTCGAGGCGCTGCTCGAGCACGCCGACGTCGTGTTCGCCAACGCCGCCGAGGCGCGCGCGATGACCGGCGAGGCGGACGTGCGCCGCGCGGCGTCCCGGCTGGCCGAGCTCGTCCCCCTGGCGGTCGTGAAGCTCGGGCGCGAGGGCGCGATCGCGGTCGCCGAGGGCCGCACCGAGGCCGTCCCCGCGGAGCGCCCCTCGCGGGTGCTCGACACCACCGGCGCGGGGGACTGCTTCAACGCCGGGTTCCTGCGCGGCTGGCTCGCCGGCCTGCCCGTGCGCGACTGCCTCACGCTCGGGGCGATCTGCGGGGCCCGCGCGGTCGAGGACTTCGGGGGCTACCGGGGATGCCCCCGCGAGGACGAGCTCCGGGAGCTGGCGGCCGGGCGGGGCATCGAGCTCCCCCCGGCGGGAGGAGGCCGACGATGAGGATGACGCTGCTCGGGACCGGGGTGCGAACGCCCTTCGTGCTGCACGGGCTGGCCGACCGCGAGCGCGAGCTCGGCCTCACCGAGGTCGTGCTCCACGACGTCGACCCCGAGCGCCTGCGGATCATGCGCGCGCTCGGCGAGCACCTGTGCCGCGGCTGGGGCGCGGGCTTCTCCGTGCGCGCCGAGGAGGATCCGCGGGCGGCGATCGCCGGCTCGCGGTTCGTGTTCTCGGCGATCCGCGTCGGGCAGGAGCCCGCCCGGGCCCTCGACGAGCGGATCGCGCTCGACCACGGCGTCCTCGGGCAGGAGACGACGGGGCCCGGTGGGTTCGCGATGGCCCTGCGGACGATCCCCGCGATGCTCCGCTACGCCGGGCTCGTCGCGGAGGTCGAGCCCGAGGCGACCATCGTGAACTTCACGAACCCCGTCGGGATCATCGTGCAGGCGCTGTCCGACCACAGCGACGTCCGCGTGATCGGCGTCTGCGACGGCCCGATCGAGATGAAGCGGAGCGTCGCCGAGCTCCTCGGCGTGCCGCCCGACCAGGTGCACGCGGACTACGCGGGCCTGAACCACGCGGGCTGGATCCGGCGCGTGCTCGTCGAGGGGCGCGACCACCTGCCCGAGGTGCTGGATCGCTACGAGGAGCTCCAGCGCCTCGACGCGTCGTGGCGCTTGTTCGACCCCGCGCTCGTGCGGCGGATCGGCATGCTGCCCATGGAGTACCTCTACTTCTTCTACTCGCGCGAGCAGGCGGTCCGGAACATCCTTTCCTCCGGCGGCTCGCGCGGCGAGCAGATCGCGCGGCTGAACGCCGCGCTCTGGCCCGAGCTTCGGCGGCTCGTCGCGGCCGGCGACCTGGACGGCGCGCGGGCCGCCTGGGAGCGGGCGATCCAGACCCGTCACGAGACCTACTTCGCGCGCGAGCGCGGCGAGCCGGTCCCCGAGGCCGTCGCCCCGCCGCGCCGCGAGGAGATGTTCGAGGGCGACGGGTACGAGGGGCTCGCGACCGCGGTGATGGTCTCGGCCGTGCAGCGGCGGAAGATGCCCCTGATCGTGGACACCCGCAACCGCGGCGCGATCTGCGACCTGCGCGAGGACGACGTCGTGGAGGTCACGTGCATGGTCGACGAGCACGGGGCCCATCCGATCGCCCAGGGCCACCTCCCGGCCCACGCCCTCGAGCTCATCGAGCCCCTCAAGGAGTACGAGCGGCTCACCGTGCGGTGCGCCGTCGAGGGCTCCTACGAGGCCGGCCTGGAGGCGCTCGCCGTGCACCCGCTCGTCGGCTCGCGCGAGCTCGCCCGGGACCTGCTCGACGCCTACCTCGAGGCCCACGGCGACCTCCTCGCCCACATCCGCCGCTGATCCTTAACGTCCGCATAACCCCCCCGGAAGGGTCCGTTAACGGCTCGCATGGTCTCCTTCCTTCCGGAAGCTGAGGAAGGAGGTGCTCCATGCGGAAGTGGCTCGCGGCGGCGGTCGTGGTCACGCTCACGCTCGCGTCATCCGCCGCCATCCCTGCCGCGCTGGCCAGCGAGGACGACGGAGGGGACGACGACGGCCACCTCATCGGCGTCGTCGAGGTGCTGCCGGACTCCCCGGATCTCGTCGGGGACTGGATGGTGAGCGGGGTCCTCGTCCACGTGACCCCCAGCACCGAGATCGACGAGGACGACGCCGCGATCTCGCTCGGTGCGACCGTCAAGGTCGAGGGCCGGATCGAGACCGACGGCTCGATCACGGCCCACGAGATCGAGGCGACGGAGGATGCCGAGGACGACGACTACGGCGAGATGAAGGTGCAGGGGTTCGTGGAGGCCCTCCCCAGCACCCCCGATCTCGTCGGGGACTGGATGGTGAGCGGCACCGTCGTCCACGTGACCACGGCGACCAAGATCGAGCAGGAGCACGGAGCCGTCGCGATCGGCTCGGCCGTGGAGGTCGAGGGGGTCGCCGAGGCCGATGGCGCGATCACGGCGCGCGAGATCGAGGTCAAGGACCCGAGCGACGTCGAGGAGGACTGGGTCGTCTTCCGCGGCGAGGCGACCCGGTACCCGGACGATCTGGTGGGCACCTGGAAGGTCAGCAAGCACGAGGTCCGCGTGCGGCCCGCCACGCGCATCGCGCACGAGCGGCGTCTCGACCGCGGCTCGATCGTCCGGGTGTCCGGTCGGCTCCGTGCCGACGGATCGATCCGCGCTTCGAAGGTGGTCGTGCGTACCTGAACGTCCAGCCCCACGCTCCCAGGATCGAGGAGGCCGACGGCGCGTCGGCCTCCTCGTCCATCAGCGGATCGTGGAACTGGAACGCGGACCCGCGCTATCGTGCGTGCCCATGGAGACGACCGCCGCCGCGCTCGGGTTCGCGCCGAGCGACCCGGCCTTCATCGCCGACCCCTACCCCGTCTACGCGGAGCTGCGCGAGCGCGCCCCGGTGCTCTACGACGAGACCACCGACCACTGGCTCATCTCGCGCTACGAGGACGTGAACGCGCTGCTGCGCGATCGCCGCTTCGGCCGCACCTACCTCCACGTCGCCACCCACGAGGAGCTGGGCCGCCCGGCGCCCCCCGCCTGGCACGACCCCTTCTGGGACCTCATCAACGCCGGGATCCTCGACATGGAGCCGCCCGACCACACCCGGGTGCGGCGCCTGGTCTCCAAGGCGTTCACACCCCGCTACGTGGAGAGCCTCCGCCCGCGCGTGCAGCAGATCATGGACGGGCTCGTGGACCGCGTGGCCGGCGCCGGCGAGTTCGACCTCCTGCGCGAGCTCGCCGAGCCGCTCCCCGTGACCGTGATCGCGGACATGCTCGGGATCCCCGAGCCGGACCGACACCTGCTGCGGCCCTGGTCGGCCGACATCTGCAAGATGTACGAGCTGAACCCCTCGATCGAGATGCAGCGGGACGCCGTCCGCGCGAGCATGGAGTTCTCCGACTACCTGCGGGCGCTCCTCGCCGAGCGCCGGCCCCACCCCGGCGAGGATCTCATCTCGCAGCTCGCGCTCGTGCTCGACGAGGGCGAGCGTCTGACCGAGAGCGAGCTGGTCGGCACCTGCGTCCTGCTCCTGAACGCCGGGCACGAGGCCACGGTGAACGCGACCGGCATCGCGTGGTGGACCCTCTTCCGGCACCCCGAGCAGCTGGCGCGCCTGCGCGAGGACCGCTCGCTGCTCCCCACCGCCATCGACGAGCTCCTGCGCTTCGACACGCCGGCGCCGATGTTCGAGCGCTGGGTGCTCGAGAGCTTCGAGCTCCACGGCGTGGAGATCCCGCGCGGCGCCGAGCTCGGCCTGCTCTTCGCCTCGGCCAACCGCGACCCCGCGGCCTTCGATCGCACGGACGAGCTCGTCCTCGACCGGGACCCGAACCCGCACCTCACCTTCGGCGCCGGGATCCACTTCTGCCTCGGCGCTCCCCTCGGGCGCCAGGAGCTCCAGGTCTCCTTCGGGACGATCCTCGAGCGCCTGCCCAACCTCGAGCTCGTCGAGGAGCCCCGGTGGAAGCCCGGGTACGTGCTGCGGGGGCTCGCCGAGCTCCGCGTCCGCGCGTGACCCCGGCCGTCCCCGAGCGAGCGCCGCGCCAGGCGACCGTCGCTCGGGTCCGCCGAAAGAGTGACAAGAACCGCCCCATCGGCTTGACGGGGTGCTCGCCCCCCGCGTACGGTCCGCCGTGAGAGACCGCTGGAGCCCTCGGGCTCCGGCGGTTTCTCACATCCGGGGCCATCCCCAGGCCACGACGCCAGCCCGCCCGTGGATTTGCCCGTTCCTCCTTCCTCACGGGATAATCCTGGCCTCGCGCCGCGCCCGCGGCGCCAGGGGTCCGAAGGTGGGGGTACACCGAACCACAGCCCGCGCAGCGCGGGTCGGCCAGGGGCCGTCCCGCCCGTTCGGCACGGGCCCTCGTCCCGGCGTCCCTCGCCGACCGGGATCGCCGCCGTAGCCACGGGGAAAGGGAGGGCCGATGCTTCCCTCACGCTTCGAGTACCACCGCGCCGAGAGCCTGGAGGAGGCGCTCTCGCTCCTCTCGAGCCTCGGTGAGGACGCCAAGGTCCTCGCCGGGGGCCAGAGCCTCATCCCGATGATGAAGCTCCGCTTCGCCTACCCCGAGCACCTCGTCGACGTCAACCGGGTCCCGGGGCTCGACGGGATCGAGGAGCGGGACGGCGCCCTGCGGATCGGCGCGCTCGTACGGCACCACATGCTCGAGACCTCCGAGCTCATCCGCTCGCGCTACCCGACGATCGCCGACGCCGCGCCGAAGATCGCGGACCCGCTCGTGCGGAACCTCGGGACGATCGGGGGGTCGATCGCCCACGCCGACCCGGCCGGCGACCTCGCCTCGGTCATGCTCGCCCTCGGCGCGAGCGTCGTGCTCCGCAGCGCGGGCGGCTCTCGGGAGGTTCCGCTGCGGGAGTTCCTCGTCGACACCTTCACCACCGCCATCCGACCGGACGAGATGCTCACCGAGGTCGTCGTCCCCGCCGCCGAGCCCGGCTCCGGCGGCACGTACCTGAAGCAGGAGCGCAAGGTCGGGGACTGGGCGACGGTCGGCGTCGCCGTCGCGCTCACGCTGCGCGACGGGAGGATCGCGCGCGCCGGGATCGGCCTCACCGGCGTGGACCTCACCAACGTCGAGGCGACCGAGGCCGAGGCCGCGCTCGCCGGCGCCGAGCCGACCGACGAGGCCTTCGCGGAGGCCGGACGGCTCGCGGCGGCCGCGGCGCACCCGGTCTCGGACGTCCGCGGCTCGGCCGAGTACAAGCGCCACGTCATCGAGGTCTACGTCCGCCGAGGGCTCGCCCGGGCCCGCGAGATGGCCAGCGCCGCCTAGCGCCCGACCACCGAGGAGGAGCCGTTCCATGCAGATCACGGTCAACGTCAACGGGACCGAGCGCACCGCCGACGTCGAGCCGCGGATGCTGCTCGTCCACCTGATCCGCGAGACCTTCGGGCTCACCGGCACGCACATCGGCTGCGACACGACGAGCTGCGGGGCGTGCACGGTCCTCCTCGACGGGGTGCCGGTGAAGTCCTGCACGCTCTTCGGCGTCCAGGCCGACGGGCGGAGCATCACCACGGTCGAGGGGCTCGCGAGCGACGGCGAGCTGCACCCCATCCAGGCCGCGTTCAAGGAGCACCACGGCCTGCAGTGCGGGTACTGCACCCCGGGGATGATGCTCGTCGGCGCGGCGCTCATCGAGGAGAACCCCGCGCCCACCGAGGAGGAGGTGCGCTTCGCGATCTCCGGCAACATCTGTCGCTGCACCGGCTACATGAACATCGTGAAGGCGATCCAGGCCGCGGCCGCCGCCCGGTCCGGGGCCTCCGAGCCGGCCGCCTGAGGCCTGAGGGGAGGATCCATGGCACAGACCGAGGAGATCCGCGGGATCGGGCATCGCGTCCGTCGCGTCGAGGACGACCGGTTCATCCGCGGCAAGGGGACCTACGTCGACGACGTGAAGCTGCCCGGCATGCTCCACATGGCGATCCTGCGCAGCCCCTACGCGCACGCTGTGATCAAGGGCATCGACACCTCGCGCGCGCAGGCGCACCCCGGCGTCGTCGCCGTCGTCACGGGCGAGCTCCTCGCCCAGCACAACCTCGCGTGGATGCCGACGCTCTCCTACGACACGCAGGCCGTGCTCGCGACCGACAAGGTGCGGTTCCAGGGCCAGGAGGTCGCGGCCGTCATCGCCGAGGACCCCTACATCGCCAAGGACGCCCTCGAGCTCATCGACGTCGACTACGAGCCGCTCGAGCCGATCGTCACACCCCAGCGCGCGCTCGAGCCCGACGCGCCGGTGATCCGCACCGACAAGGAGGGCAAGACCGACAACCACATCTACGACTGGGAGACGGGCGACCGCGAGGCCACCGACCGCGCCTTCGCCGAGGCCGACGTCGTCGTCTCGCTCGACACGCACTACCCCCGGTGCCACCCCGCGCCCCTGGAGACCTGCGGCTGCGTGGCCGATGTGAACCCGGCGACGGGCCAGGCCACGATCTGGATGACCTCGCAGGCGCCGCACGCGATCCGCACGGTGTTCGCGCTCGTCGCCGGCCTGCCCGAGGAGAAGATCCGCATCATCTCCCCCGACATCGGCGGCGGCTTCGGCAACAAGGTGCCCGTCTACCCCGGCTACGTCGTCGCCACGGCCGCGTCGCTGCTGCTCGGGCGTCCCGTCAAGTGGATCGAGGACCGCACGGAGAACCTGATCTCGACCGGGTTCGCGCGCGACTTCCACATGCACGGCGAGCTCGCGCTGCGCTCCGACGGCACGATGCTCGGGCTGCGGGTCTCGCTCCTCGCCGACGAGGGCGCCTTCCATGCCGACGCGCAGCCCTCGAAGTTCAAGGTCGGCCTGTTCGGCATCGTGAGCGGCTCCTACGACCTGCCGACCGCGCACGTGACCGCGACCGGCGCCTACACGAACAAGGCGCCGGGCGGGGTCGCCTACCGCTGCTCGTTCCGCGTCACCGAGGCCTCCTACATGATCGAGCGCCTCGTGCAGAACGCCGCGTACGAGCTCGGGATGGACCCGGCCGAGCTGCGCCGTAAGAACTACATCCGGCCGGAGCAGTTCCCCTACCGCTCGGCCACGGGGTTCGAGTACGACTCGGGGAACTACGAGGCCGCGCTCGATCTCGCCCTGGAGAAGATCGGGTACGCCGAGCTCCGACGCGAGCAGGAGGAGGCGCGGGCCCAGGGCAAGCTGTACGGGATCGGGCTCGCCTCGTTCACCGAGGTCGTCGGCGCCGGGCCGCACCGGCAGTACGACATCCTCGGCCTCGCGATGAACGACGGGGCCGAGCTGCGGGTGCACCCGACCGGCACGGCGATCCTCAAGCTCAGCGTCCAGACCCAGGGCCAGGGGCACGAGACGACCTTCGCCCAGATCGTCGCCGAGGAGCTCGGGATCCAGCCCGAGCACGTCAAGGTCATGCACGGCGACACCGACAACACGCCCTACGGACTCGGCACGTACGCCTCGCGCTCGACACCCGTCTCCGGGGCGGCCACGGCCATGGTCGCCCGGCGGGTCCGCGAGAAGGCCGCGAAGATCGCCGCGTACCTGCTCGAGGTGGCCGAGGAGGACGTCGAGTTCCACCACGGGGTGTTCTCGGTCAAGGGCGCCCCCGACCGCTCGAAGACCATCCAGGAGGTCGCCCTCGCCGCGTACACGAACTTCCCCGACGGGATGGAGCCCGGCCTCGAGGCCGTCTACTACTACGACCCGCCGAACCTCACGTTCCCGTTCGGCACGTACGCCGTCGCGGTGGAGGTGGACGAGGAGACCGGCGAGTGGAAGGTCCGTCGCGTCGTCGCCGTGGACGACTGCGGCGTCCGCATCAACCCGATGATCGTCGAGGGCCAGATCCACGGCGGCCTCACCGAGGGCTTCGGGATCGCCGCGATGGAGCTCATCACCTTCGACCAGGACGGCAACTGCATCGGGGCCAACTTCACCGACTACCTGCTGCCGACGGCCTGGGAGACCCCGCGCTTCGAGCTGTACGAGACCGTCACGCCGAGCCCGCACCACCCGATCGGCGCGAAGGGCGTCGGGGAGTCGGCGACCGTGGGCTCCCCCGCCGCGTACGTGAACGCCGTCATCGACGCGCTGCGGCCGCTCGGCGTCACGAACATCGATATGCCGCTCACGCCCGCGCGCGTGTGGGAGGCGATCCAGGCGGCGAAGGCGAGGAGCGCGGGGGGCTCGTGAGGCCCGAGATCCTGCGGCTCGCGGCGAGCCTGGCGGCCGAGGGGACGCCGTTCGTCCTCGCGACGGTCGTCTGGAGCCGCGCGCCCTCCTCCGGCAAGCCCGGGGGGACGGCGGTCATCACCGCCGACGGGACCGTGCGCGGCTGGCTCGGGGGGGCGTGCGCCGAGCCGGTCGTGCTGCGGGAGGCGCTCCGCGCGCTCGAGGAGGGGACGCCGCGCCTGCTCCTCCTCGGCACGCCCGACGACCTCGCGGGCTCCCGCCGCGAGGGGGTCCTGACGGTGCCCATCGCCTGCCAGAGCGAAGGCGCGTTGGAGGTCTACGTGGAACCCGTCCTGCCCTCGCCCCACCTCGTCGTGATCGGGCGCTCGCCCGCCGTGGACGCGCTGGCCGAGATGACGCTCGCCCTCGGGTGGCGCTCGACCGTCGTCGACGACCGGGGCGACCCCGAGCTGCACCCCGCGGGCCTGGACGTGCGGACCTCGCTCGAGGAGGGCCTGGCCGACGTCGGCCCCGCCTCGATGGTCGTCGTCGCCACCCAGGGCCACTACGACGAGGACGCGCTCGAGCGGGTGCTCCGGACCCCGGCCGCGTACGTCGGGCTCGTCGCCTCGCGCCGCCGCGCCGAGGGCGTCCTCGGGTACCTGCGCGACCGCGGCGTGCCCGAGGACGACCTCGCGCGCGTGCGCGCGCCGGCCGGCCTCGACCTCGGGCACCTGCCGAACCGCGAGATCGCCGTCGCGATCCTCGCCGAGCTCGTGCGCCTGCGCGCCGAGGGGGCCGTGCCGGCGGGCGGGGCCCGGCCGGCCCCCCCGCGGCACGAGGCGATCGACCCCGTCTGCGGGATGACGGTGGAGGTCGCCACCGCGCGGTACCGCACGACCCACGAGGGCCGCACCTACCATTTCTGCACCGCGCGGTGCCTCGAGCGCTTCACCGCCGACCCCGCGCGGTACCTGTCCGCATCGACCCCCTGACCCCGAGGAGCGCCCGTGCTGATCGAGAACGAGTTCACCGTCGCGGCCCCGGTCGAGGACCTGTGGGCCTACCTGCTCGACGTCGAGCGCATCGCGCCCTGCATGCCCGGCGCCGAGCTCACCGAGATCGTGGACGAGCGGACCTGGAAGGGGAAGCTCAACGCGAAGTTCGGCCCCGTCACGATGTCCTTCGCCGGGACCGTGGTCATGGAGTCCCGGGACGATGAGGCGAAGCGCGTCGTGCTGAAGGCCCGCGGGATGGAGCAGAAGGGCAAGGGCGCGGCCGAGGCCACCGTCACCTCCTGGCTGGAGCCCGGCCCCGAGGATGGCCGCACCACCGTGAAGATGCAGGCCGAGATCGTGCTGACCGGCGCCGCCGCCCAGCTCTCCCGGGGCCTCCTGCCCGAGATCTCGAGGAAGCTCACCCAGCAGTTCGCCGACTGCCTCCAGGCGAGCATGGAGGCCGAGCAGGTGGCGGCGGCGGCGGCCGCGGCCGAGACGGGGGCACCGGCCGAGGCCGCGCCCGCACCCGCGCCGGCCCGCCCGGCCGCGGCC
>CAZXJB010000058.1:0-16550 GCA_964640965.1 uncultured Actinomycetes bacterium
CCGGTCCTGCACGTTTCCATCCCCTGTCGGGGAGAGCGGTCATTGCCGCTAGAAGAGGTAGCGCGCCTGAGGCGAGGAAAAGGAGGGTTTGTGAGACGGGTTTCCATCCCCTGTCGGGGAGAGCGGTCATTGCCGCAGGTGTGGCTCGATCATAGCGCGTGACCTGGCGCGATGGCTGGCCGCTGGGCCGGCCTGGTCCAAACCGGGCTGGATCGGACGTCGGCCCGTAACCACGATGACGGCAGGATCCTCATAGGTCGGCGGACCACAGAGCACGATGGCCTTGCCGCGACACCCCTCGCAGATCCGGTAGACCCGCACGCTGTCCGACTGCTCATCGAGCACGCGCTGCAGTCTCCGCAGGAGCCTCGCCAGCCTCTCGTCGCCGATGTCCGCCTCGAAGACGCTCTTCTGCACACGAACCCCCACGTCCTTGAGGATGGCCGCGATGCGCGCGCGGCGCCGATCGTCCGGGATGTCGTAGCACACGGCCGTGAACATCCGCCGCCTCCTTCAGTCAGTCGCGCGGCAGGCGGAACACCTCCGGCTCCACATCTGCCATGGTGGCGCGCGCCAGGGATCGGGCCTGCTCCATGGGAACCCGGCCGAGAGGGATCCTGACGCCCCCGTGCTCGACGAGCCTGGCGAAGGCCGCGCCGATGCGCCCCAAGACCAACTCGTAGCCCTCCGGCGAGAGGAGGCATCCGCCCGGGGTGGGACGCACGTGGTGCGGATGGAGCTCACGCCTCCGGGCCATCCCGAAGACCACGCGATCGATGGCGGGCCGGAGAGGTTCCATCAGATCGAGCGCCAGCGCCGGTCGGCCGTACTTCCGGCCGTGGTAGACGCCGACGAACGGGTCGAAGCCAACCATCGTGGCGGCCGAAAGGCACCGCTCGCGCAGGCACCCATACCCGACCGAGAGGGCCGCGTTCACCGCGTCGCGCGGGGGCCGCCGCGAGCGCTGGAACCCGCCCGGGAGCGCCTCTCCGACCGCCCGGTAGTACTCGCGCGCCGCGGTCCCCTCGATCCCCCGCAGCGCGCCGAGCCCATCCGCGCGCTCGATCCCTTGAGCAAGCCGCCGAAGCTCTCTCACGGTCGAGGACAGTCCGCCCACGCCGCGTCGACCCCACCGCTCGAGCACCGTGGCTTGGTTCAGGATCTTGCCGCGCACCAGCGCGCGTGCGAACGCGAGTCGTCGATGAGCCGATAGCGCCCGCTGTCGGTCCCGCAACAGCACATGGCCGCTCCACGCCGGCACGAGCATCCCCCGGTACCGACCCTCGCCATCGAGCATGACCAGCGGGATCTCCCTTGCGAGGAGTAGGCGCAGCGCCGGCACCGTCGCGTTGGCACCCCAGAGGACCACGCCTTCGAGGTTCGCGGTCCCCACGTCTGCGAGGCGTTGCCCCTCAAGGGTGACCTGGAGCCTGCCCTCCCGCCGGGAGAGCACCGCCCCCGCTTCGGTCACGTGGAGGAACATCGGAGGTGGCCGGGCGCGCGGTGACGACCGTCTGACCCATCCCCTGGGTGACCTTGATGCCGCACCCGGCTACCCCCAGGTATCGGCAGAGGGACCAGAGGGGCTGAGCCGCCTCTGGGGGGGCGTCGAGGTCGAGCGACCCCACGAACCCGGTGACTGCGTGGGAGGCCAGACGCACCGGGACGGTCTTGATCCGATACGCACGCACCCGCAGGACCTCCGGATCGATGCGCGGCGCCGGGCCGACCCATCGCTCCCACCGTTCACGGGCGCTCCGGATGATCGCCGCCGGGGTCGGCAACAGCTCCAGCGCCCCGTCGGGACGCTTGAACGCGGTCGGGCTGGCGAAGCGCAGCCGGAGGCTCTGGCCCTCGGCCGGTGCCACGAGATCCGCAACCCGCACGCACCGGGTCTCGGAGACCGAGACGACCTCGCCCACGGCGCGATCGAGGAGGACGAGCTGTCCGGTCAACCGACCCACGGCCCCCGCGATCGCCTCGCCTTCGCTCCCGAGGCCGGTCACCCGGATCCCCACCTCCGACCCTTGCTCGAGCGCGAGACGACCCGGCTTCGGCCCCGGCACGGCGTCCCCGCCGATCGGGGACACGGTGTACGGCTTCAGACCGTCCCCCTCGTGCAGCAGCTGCGCGAGTCCCGGCTCGGTGCGGCGGAGCGCGGAGAGCAGGCCCGCCATCGCCACGTACCCCGTCCACTCGGGGAGGGTGCCCGGCCGCACGATGCGCAGCGCGACCACCCACTCCCTCGCGACCACCCGGTCCGACGTCGCGGCCTCGCTCATGGTCCGATGACCCACCCTCCGGATGGTCCGATGACCCACCCTCCGGTCCGGCTCGCAACCTCCTCGACGAACGCGGCGACCACCTCGTGCCCGCCCCGGGCACCGGGCCAGAGCTGGTCTTCGAACCGCACCCCGACGAGGGCGACCCTCCCCCGACCCAGCAGGAGCGGGCGGAAACGGAGGGGGGAAGCCCGGCGGTTCAGCCCCGGCGGGGTGATCCGCCCGATCGGAGCTCCGAACGGGAGCCGGCGTTGCAGGGGACGGATGCCGGCGCGGTACTCGCGGTAGAGCTCGCCGATCCGCTCGAGGGCGTCCGCCCAGCCCGCGAACTCCTCACCGAGCCCGAAGACCGTCGCCACCGACATGTTCGGGTAGCTCGTGGCGGGTGCGCGGCCCAGGCTCGCGGCTCTGAGCGCGTGGATGCCCCTCCGGAACTCCTCCTGGAGGCCCCCCGTCGCGCGCACGACCGAATCCAGCTCCACCATCTGGTCGGCGAGCGGGCCGGGCTCAGGGACCTCCACGACCTGGATCGCACCGAAGCCGCGTCGGGCGCGCGACCCCAGGGACCCGAGGCGTGAGATGAGCCACACCACAGCGGCCATCCGCTGCCGCTCGTGCGCTTCGAGCTGGCGCCGCCATCGCAGCTCGACGTGGCAGCGCACGCCGGCGTCGAGGGCGCGGCGCTCGGGCTCGCCGCCGCTGCGCCGGAGCGCCACCGCGCCGAGGTACTGCAGCCCCGAGCCTTGCGGCATGGGCATCCGGACCCGGCTCGCGACCTGGGTCCAGGTGGTCGCCCGCGCGCCCGGCAGGAGGGAGGTCCGCACGACGACGGCGGAGGGCTGCTCGGAGGACCCGAAGATCGCGGTCTCCTCGGCGCGGAGGCGCCGCAGATCGTCGGTCGCGAGCACGGCGCGGAACCAGTACCGGAGGAGACCGCGGAGCGATGGTGGGCGGAGACCCTCGACCAGGGGGTCGCTCCGGCGGGGCTCCGCACCCCCGACGAACATCGGGCTCACCACCTGGAGCTCCAGGACGGTGGGGTCAGGCACCATCGTCCACCACCCGCATCCACCCGTAGCCGGCGGCGCGCTTGGCGCCGGCCCCCTCCCTGGCGAGGCCGAGGAGCAGGATGTCGCGGACCCGGACGGCGTCCTGCGGCTCACCCGCCGCGACCTGGACGCGGAAGCGCACCCCCGCCGGTACCGCGAGGAAGGAGAGCGGCACCGGATTCAGCCACTCGTGGGGACCCGCCTTCCCCTGGTAGTAGTCGGGCAGGTGGGGGTTCATCACGTCGAGCTCCACCAGCCCACCCTTCCCGGGCACCGGGTAGCCGTCGAGGAAGCGCGCGGCGCCTCTCCGATCGCGGTCACCGAACAGCCGGGCGACCTCCGATGCCGGCCACCCCTCTTCGACCGCGGTGGCCCGCGCGAGGCCCTTGAGGCCCGTCGCCGGGAGGTACGGGACGCCGAGCCGGTGAAGGGTGAACCCGATCTCGGTGGGGTGCTCCCCTCCGAGGCCCAGCGTAAGGCGCCAGCACACCTCGACGAGGCGGTCCGCCACGTGGAGGCCGCGCGCGCCGAGCGCCGCTCCCACGGCCCGCGCTCGGGCATCCAGGATGCGGATCGCCCCCCACATCGCCGCCCCCGTGGCGGTGACCGCCGCGTAGACGTCGCGGTCCTTCGGTGCGGCTTGTGACGGGTCCGCGGCGAGGAGCCGCTGCGCGAGCAGGCCGGGGTGCAGCCCCGAGCGGTACCACCGGGTGACCGCCCGGGCGGTGTCCTTCGGCAGGAAGGGGAAGGCGGGTCCGGCGGGCTTCTCGCCGCCGGGTCGCCCGGCCCCCCGCATCGGCGGGCCCTTCACGGGCGATCCTCCAGGTAGGCCTGCGCGAACCGCTTCAGCCAGGTCGCGATCTCGAGGGCCTCGCCCTCGGCCCGGCGGTAGGTCGCGCTGTCGCTCTCGCTCAGCCTCCGCAGGCACTCCCGCGTCGGGTCCTCCGCCCCCGACCGACCGAGAACGCGCTCCAGGACCCACCGGCTCACGTCGGCCGCGAGCCGCCGGTGCGCGTCGGTCTTGCCGGCCAGGAACGCCAGCGTGGGCGCGAGGCCCGAGCTGATCAGCAGAGCCGGCAAGCCCTTCGCCTGCGTCGCGTACTCCTTGGCCGCGTTCGAGCGCTCGACGTCCGTCACGGCCTCGAGGGCCGCCCCCGCGCGGCGCTGATCCAGCGTGCCAAGCTGGTTCATCGGGCCTCACCCCGCACCGCACGCACGCGGAACAGGCCGCGACCCACCGTGGCCTCCCCGCCGAGCTGGATCCACTCCCCGTCGTCCTGCAGCACGACCTCGAGCACCTCGGATGCGCTGGATGCTCCCCCGGCGCTGATGGCTTCCGAGGCGAGCGCGAGCAGGTAGAAGAGGGTCTCGGCCGGGATGAGCTCCTCGTACCACAGGTTCCCCCGCGGACCGCTCGTCGTCCTCGTGTCCGGGTCCAGGGCGATGCGGGCGACGACCTCCGCCCCGTGGATGGTGAGATCCCGGAGGACGTCGTCCTGGACGAACACGAGCCGTTCGGCGAACAGCTCCTCGACCGCCGCGTCCACGCAACCCTGCTCGACCAGCCAGTCGGCGCAGGCCCGGGCGGCGTCGGAGATCCCCGCGCGCAGCGCGTAGGACTCGAGCACGATGGTCTCGTCCCGCACGCACGCCGCTCCCGAGGCCGCCGCGGCACCGTCCAGGCCGGCCGGCGCCGGTGGCGGCGCGAGCCCGAGGAGACGCGCGTCCCTCGTGAGGCGACCCCACGCGAACGGACTGGTCACCCAGGCGATGAGGCCGAGGGCCGACCGCGCCGGGAACGCCAGGAGCCGGGCGTCGGTGAACGCCAGCGCCCCCGCATGCTCATGGGCCCGATCCGTCGGGGGACCGAAGGCGACCTCAAGGAGCGGGTCGTCGCGACCCAGCACGGCGCCCGCATGGTCCCGCCACGCCCCCTTGATGCCGCTCGCCTGGATCACCGGAAGCGCGGTGTGGGCCTCCCGTTGAACCGGGAGATCGACCGCACCGAGCGCCTGGCCGGTCCCCGGGTGCGCGGAGGTCAGCGCGTACAGGAAGAGCATGGCTCGTTCGTCGAACACGGGATCACCCCCCTGGATCTGCAGCCGTGACGTAGGTGCCGAGGAGCACCTGACCCCATCCGATGCGTTCCTCGACCGAGCCCTCGGGGAAGAGGCTGCGCCCGTGGAGCGTCCGCACCAGCTCCTCGTCGGCCGGCCCGTCGAGCAGCTCCACGCGGTACACCGACCCCGGCGGGACGGCCCAACGCGATGGGCGCGGACGCCCGCGCGCGAGATCGAACCCGCCGACGCGCACGGGCCTCCCCACGAACTCGCCCACCAGCCGCACCCGACGGCCCGCGAGGACGCCCTCGCCCTGCTCGAGGCCGAGCGGCCGCGAGCCGCCCGGGAAGGGCGCCGCGGAGAGCAGGTACAGGCGCAGCCGCCTCCGGCCGACGAGCGCCTGGATCGCGGACCCCAGCTCCCAGTCGTCCGGCTCGACCGGTCGGACCCCGGCGAGCCGCCGCTCGCCGCCGAGCGCGACGACCCCCTGCTCGATGGGGGGATCGTCGTCGCCGAGCCAGACGTCCGCCACGAGCGCCGCGTCGTCGGCGAGCCTGGCGTACTCGGCCGTGTACAGGAGCCCCTCGCGTGCCGTGCGGGTCCCTCGGTCCAGGGCGATCCCGGTCCGCGGCTCCCGCGCCGCGAGGCCCAGTCCGTATCCGCTGAGCCGTCGGGACGTCTCCCGCTCGATCACGACCTCCTCGCCCCGCAGGTTCCGCAGGAGCTGCGGAGCCTCGAGCCCCGCCGGCGGCTCCTCCTGCGTTCCGCTCCCAGGGGGAGCGAGCGCGATCGCATCGGCATCCGCGTCGCTCAGGATCCAGGGCGGCGCGGCCGATCGGCGCGCGAGGACCCGCAGCGTCCCGTCCCCGTCACCGAGCACGGCCGCGTCCGCCGGGAACGGATGCCGGGTGATCGCCCGCTCCCCGTCGAGCCGCGCCAGGAACGGACCACGGACGCGGAGCTCGCCCGGGTCCTCCGCGGATCCGAGACCGGCGGGGAGGTCGGAGCCGGGGCGCCATCCCCGCTGCGACGCGAGCCAGGCCCGGAGCGCCCCATGGACGGTCGTCGGCTGGGGCGGGAGCAGCGTGAAGGCCCGATGGTCGGCACCTGCTCCGAAGGCGCGCGCGTCTCGGAAGAAGACGACGTCGAGGGGCAGGAACGCGATCCTCACGTGACCCCTCCCCGCGCCAGGAAGGCGGCGATCCCAACGAGCGCCAGGCATTGCTCCCAGGCCGTGTCGGGAGGCCAGCGCCGACGCAGCAGCTCCTCCCACAGGGCGATGAGGCCGTCGGCGAGCGCGTCGCCGTCCGAACCGCCGCCGTGCCGCCCGATGAGCCATCCCAGGCGCCGCCGCACGGGCTCCGGCTGCGCGAAGGCCGCGACGGCGCGCTCCGCCTCCAGGTCCGCGAGGATGCGCCTCGACACCGTACCTCGGTGTCCCGCGCCGTCCTCGACAGGCGAGCCGCGGAACGCGTCCCGCCAGGCGCGGATGGTTGCCGGCGCGCTGCGGGCGGTCGATGCGTCGGTCCCGAACCACGGGAGGATGGCCTCCCGGCGCTCGCCGGAGCGCTTCAGGACCGCGATCCCGAGCGCATCGCGCCCGTCCCCGACCTCGGGCTCCTTGGCACGCGCCTCCATGTGACGGGCGGCCTCGACGACGACCCGGAGGTCGGTCATGTGATGGGCGATCGCGATCCCGGCGGACATGGTCACGCGACCGGCCCCGACCCAGTACCGCATCGAACCTCGCTCCGCGCCGACGCTCTCCGCTGGGCGCTCATCCCCCGGCACCCACGCCAGCGTCCCGCCGTCGCCCACGCCTCCCTCCGCGAACCCGATCCGCAGCCGGAGGGCCGCCTCGAACACCGTCTCCGCCGGCACGAGGGCGAGGACGTCGTCCCCGCCCGCGTACACCAAGGCTCCGCGCGCCTGCCGCAGGATGCCCGGCGCACCCACCGAGGCGAACCCACGGAGAGCCGCCGAGAGCGCCGCGTGGCGGCTCGGCCCCATCGGCGCGGGACCGCCGCTCGCGGACGCCGAGGGATGGACCACGTCGGCCAGGTCGACCCGGTGCTCGGCATGCCCTCCCAACCACCTGCCCAGGCGATCGCCGTCCATCGCGAGCACGGCGTAGTAGGAGGGAGGCACCCCTACGTCCCGCCCGGCGGCCTGGACCAGTCGACCGGCGGCTTCGACCAGCTCCGGGGCATCCTTCCCGTACTCCTCCGCCAAGCGCTCCGGCTCCCGCAGCAGCAGGATCCGTCCGTCGAGCCTGGACAGCGGACCCGCCGATCCGTAGAGGGGGACTTCGTCGGCGGCACCGGCGCGCACGGCGACCCGACCCAACGCGTCACGCGCCTGGGCGAGCTCGGGCGCGCCCGCCGCGCGGTCCTCCACCCGCTCGCGCCACAGGGCCGTGGCCACGGAACCCGTCGAGGGGAAACGCGGTGTCCCACCGGACTCCCACCCAGATCCCTCGACCTGCGGGACCAGTTGCGGCAGGCCTCGCCGCACGAGGCACAGGCCGCAGAGCATCTCGTGCCCGTCGAGCGCGATCCAGACGGCCTCCGCTTTCCGGCGCAGGTGGGCCGCGAAGTCGGCCCAGACCCGCCGCTGGACGTCCCGCCCCTCACCCACCTCCCCGAGGGGCAGCGCCGGGCGGTCACCGCAGACGGTGCAGCGCTCCCCCTCGGCCTCCCACTGCTCGAACCGCCGGAGCGCCTTGCGGGCCTCCATCGCGGCGCCCAGGAGGCGGTACGCGGCGGGGTACCCGAGCCCAACGTTCGGCGTGTAGACGCCCTGCGAGGCGTAGGTCCGGAGCTCCGCGATCAGGTCCCCGGCCCCCGTCCAGTTCCCGACGCGCTCGAGGAGCTCCCGGAAACCCTCCTCCCCCGACCCGGGAAGCTCGATCGCCACCCAACCCGTCTCGGGGAACGCGTGCTCCGCGCGCACCCAATGCTCCGCCCAACGTTCGGCCCAGCCATCCGTGGCCTGCATGACCCTCTCGGCCGCTGCACGGGCGGGAGCCTGCGCATGCTCGATCAGAGCGCGCATCCTGTCGCGCACCGCGTCGACCGAGGCCTGGACCGCGTCCTGGACCGCCGCACGCGGCGCGATCGCGACGTACCGGTTGGGGAAGGATGCGATCGCGCTGAGCTCACGGCGGAGGTCCGGATCGGAGTAGCCCACGGCCTGCAGCTCCCTCCCCAGCCAGAGGTCCACGATCGCGTGCCCGCGCAGGTCCGGGAAGACGACCGCATCGGGACCGATCACCCGTGCGGCTCCCCAGGCCGCGGCGGCGGCGAGGTAGGAGAGCAGCCAGCTCCCGGCCCAGAGATCCCGGGTGCGACGCGCGGCCTGGATGAACCCCTGCACCGGCCCGAGCTGGAAGGCGACCAGGCAGGCCTGGGGCAGGGCCGAGCGGAACGTGGAGACCATCGCCGCGTGGCTCCAGATGCTGTGGTCCGGTATCCGGGTATCCGCAGGGAGCACGTCCCACCACGGTCCGATGCCCTCGGCGTGGGGTCGCCCCTCGCCGCGCCGTCGGAGCACCTCGGGCGTGAGTCGCCAGACCGCGAGGAACCGCTCGCGGGGCGGGAGGTCGCGGAAGCGACCGAGGGCCTCCGCGATCTCCGCCGTCAGCGGGCGAGCGTCGCGCCCAGCGAGGCCGGCGACGAGATCCCGCTGCGCCCAGGTCACGGATCCCCCGGTGGGCCGGCTCACATGAGGGGCCGCGACCCAGTCCACGACCACGCTCTCCAGCCCGCGCGGACGATCCGCGGCCGAGGCGACGTGGTCGGCCCTCGGGTCGAACGGGGCCGACGCCACCCCCAGCGCCTCCATGAGGGCCCGCGCCTCTCCCTCGTGGCCGACGCGCTGTGCGAGGCAGAGCGCCTTGTGCGGGGGGTCGTGGAGGAAGGCCCGGAGCTTCTCGCTCCAGTCCACGGAGCCGTGCGAGGGGGTCCACGCTCCCATGTCTCTATCCCTCCTACACCGACCCTCCTACACCGACCCTCCGACACCGTCCCCGCGCCCGCCCGGGCTCCACGGGAACCGGACGTCCGCCAGGAGCTCCTCGAACCGCGCGTCGAGGATCGTCGCGGCGCGGTCGACCCACTCCCTGAGCCTCCGCAGGTCCGGCGGCCCGACCGGGCGGGTACCGTGCGCAAGGATGCTCAGATTCCTCGCCTCCAGCGCGCTCTGGAACCCCTGGTCCCGGGGGTCGACGGACTCGCCCAGCGGATGTCCGAGGTCTCGCAGGACCAGCAAGGAGTTGACGAGCCCCACACGGACCCTCAGACGCCCCTCGTGGTCGGGCCGGCCGGCGGAGGCGAGCCGCGCGCGCAGGTCCGGGTCCGAGATCCGGTCGATGTCGAGGTCGCCCGCGTCCAGCCCGCAGGAGCGCAACGCGAGCTGCGCGCACAGCTCGACGGCCCGATACAGGCGGGCCGCCGCGTCGTCGAGCCGCCCCTCCTCCTCCCGGCGCTCCGCGTTCGCGACCAGGTCCGCGACGCCGAGCGCGGAGGCGCGCTCGGCTGCGAGCGCGCCGAGGGCCTTTCGCGAACGGTCCGGCAGGGCGAACTCGCCCAGCTCCCCTGCCCGCTCCGCCGCCGCGTAGTTGCGGAGCCCCGCGGCGTGGTCGAAGAGGTCCCAGGCTTGGTAGGCGGAGGCTACCTTGTCGAGCACGTCGGCCACCCGTCGCGAGCGTTTGCCCACACGCGCGCCCCGGCCACGCTGCAGGACCCGGCGTGCAGACGTGAACCGGTACCGGCGGATGAGCTCCCGGGCGAGCTCCACGTCGGCCTCCGCGAAGACGGCGAGCGGCTCGAACTCCAGGAACTGCTCGGCGCCGGACCGAACGAGCCCGCCCTCGCGCTCCCCTGCGATGACCCGGTAGCGAGGGATCCGTCGCGTGACCGCCGCGAGGGCCGCCCCCACCCGCATGGCCGCCGTCCCCGAGGTCACGTCGACCGCGATGTCCGACGGCGCGAGCCCCCGCGACTCGAGCCAGTCGAGCAGCGATAGGCTGGACCGGAAGCAACCCTCCAGGTCGTCGGGGCCCGCCTCGCGATGGTTCGTCGCCCCATCACGGAGCCCCCCCTGCCTGGCGATGTGGTCCCGGTACTGCGCGCTCTCCTGGGTGGTCAGGAGGGCCAGCACCTCGGGCCGGAGCTCCGCCACCGAGCGACCGAGCGCATCGATCACGGGAGGCACGCCGAACCCCACGTTCGTGCCGATACCCACCGTCACGAGCAAACCCCTCACCGGTGAGCCTCCGGCTCGGTCACCGCGCCGAGGAGCATGCGACCGTACCGTGACAGCGTGACCCGCTGCACCTCCGCGGGGCCACCTCCCTCGACCCGGATGAGCCCCAAGCGCTCGAGACGGCGGGCCTCGTCCCCCGCGCAGAACCGCGCCGCTTCCTCTCCTTCGAGCGCGCCCTCTCCCAGGCGCCGGAGCGTGGGGGCCAGCTCCGGGGGAGCGAGCGACACGTCGAGCGGCGGGATGACCACCGTGCGCTGGAACCGCTCGTGCCGGTAGTAGACGGGGACCCCCGCGAGGCTGCCCGCGATGTAGACCGCCGCGAACTCGGGCTTCATCCCCCCGGTCGCGTTGATCGCGACGTCCTTCCCCTCCGCGCGGCGCTCGCGGACGAACCCCCAGACCTCATCCCAGAGGCGCCGCAGGGAAACGGCGAACGATCCGTCGTCCTCCGCCGCGAGCGGCACCTCCGCCCGCGTGACGGGGACCTCATGATCCTCCTGCAGGACCTCCTCCAGCACCTGCGCCGCGAGCAAGCACGCCGGGGTCGCGGTGGGAAGGAGATGCGCCGCGTCGACGGACCCCTCCTCCAGATACGGGCGCATCGCGCTCAGCTCCGCGGACATCCCCCAGGGGTCACGGCGCGTCGCCTCGACCAGGGCGGCCTTCACGCGCGCGTCTGCCCCCGCCTCGGCGAGCGCGACCGTGTCATCCGGGCCGGACCCGAGGACGCCCGTGTGCGCCGCGTTCGTCACGATGCTGATCCCGACGGTCACGAGATGGATCGTCATCCCTGGCCCACAAGCGTTCGCTCGCGCCAACTGTGCCCTACGAGCGGACGATGCGCAAATGAGACACGCCGAAGTAGCAGGCGACCCGAACCTACCGCGTGGTGCCCCGGTGGATCGCGTACCGGACCGAGCCGGGCTCCTTCCCCGGCCCGATCGGACGGAAGCCGCACCGCTCGAGCACCTTCACCGAGCCGACGTTGTCCGGGGACGTCTGCGCGACGACCCGCGCGACCCCGGCGGTGGAGAACGCGCGGTCGACCAGCGCGCGAGCGAGCTCGGTCGCGAAGCCGCGGCCCCGGTAGGCGGGCAGGATGGAGTACCCGATCTCGACGGTGCCATCGGCGTCGGGTGGGCCCAGGTACCCGCCGGAGCCGATGAGGACCGAGCCCGCGGGCGAGGGGAGGATCGCGTACCACCCGTACCAGCCGACGGCATCGGGGTCCTCGGCGAGCCGAGCGCGGAAGAGCTCGGCGGCGCCGCGGTCGTGCTCGCCGGGGGGCCAGTCGTCGGGGACGGCGGCCCCGAGCAGGCCCGCGAGCGCCTCACGGGAGTCGAGCTCCGCGTCCAGGAGCGTCACGGTCGCGGGCACGAGCTCCAGCCGAGGCGTCCGGACCACGTCCACGCCGAGCGATGCTACGCGAGGCTCCCGTCTCGCGCGGCACCTCCGGCGGGCCCAGGGTGGAAGGTGGCGGGGACGGTTCGCCGTCGCCCGCGCGGGCTACCGCGACGCGAGCTCGCGGCGGACGACCGGGGCGACCTCGGTGCCGAACAGCTCGATCGAGCGCATCACCTGGGCGTGGGCCATCGGACCGACGCTCGTCTGGAGCAGGAACCGGTCGTGGCCGAAGATCTCGTGCTGGAAGAGGATCTTCTCGATCACCTGCTGCGGGCTGCCGACGAAGTTCGCCCCGCGGAGCGTGGCCGAGGCCTCGTACTGCTCGCGGGTCATCGGCGACCACCCCCGCTCGCGACCGATGCGGTTCATGACCTCGGCCACGGCCGGGTAGGACTCCTCGATCGCCTGCTGCGAGGTCGGCGCCAGGTACCCGTGCGAGTTGATGCTGAGCGCGGGCGGCGGATCGAACCCCGCCCGGCGGGCGGCCTCGCGGTGCAGCTCGGCGAAGACCGAGAAGCGCTCCGGCAGCCCGCCGATGATCGCGATCGCCATCGGCAGGCCGAGCGTGCCGGCCCGCACCGCCGAGCCCGGGTTCCCCCCGACCGCCACCCACACCGGGATGCGCCGCTGCAGCGGCCTCGGGTACACGCCGAGCCCGTCGATCGGCGGCCGGTGCTTGCCCGACCAGGTCACGCGCTCGTGCTCCCGCAGCTCGAGCAGCAGGAGCAGCTTCTCGGCGAAGAGCTCGTCGTAGTCCTCGAGGTCGTAGCCGAACAGCGGGAAGGACTCGATGAACGAGCCGCGCCCGGCCATGATCTCGGCGCGCCCGCCCGAGATGAGGTCCAGGATGGCGAACCGCTGGAACACGCGCACCGGGTCGTCGGAGCTCACGACCGTGACGGCGCTCGTCAGCCGGATCCGGCTCGTCCGCGCCGCCGCGGCGGCGAGGACCACCTCGGGCGCCGACACCGCGTAGTCGGGGCGGTGGTGCTCGCCGACCCCGAACACGTCGAGCCCGAGCTGGTCCGCGAGCTCGATCTCCTCGAGCAGGTGCCGTAGGCGCTCGGCGGGCCCACCGGGCTCATCCGTCGCCCTGCCGGGCACGACCTCCGCGAACGAGTAGATGCCGAGCTCCACGCTCCTCCTCAACCCAGGCCCGCCGACGGCGCTTCCCGTCGCCGTGGCGAGGGATCGGAGGCGTGCATGCCCGGCAGGCTATCCCTCGCCTGACGTCTCGCCCTCCGCGAGCAGCCGGTAGATCTGGCGACGGGTCTCGGCGAGGATCCCCTTGGCCCGCTCGACCTGCTCCGGGGTCCCGGCCCGCGCGACCTGCATCACGGCGGCGCCGACCTGGAACGCGAGGTCTCGGAGCTCGAAGAGGTCCGAGCCGACGGCGCCGCTCGCCGCCTCCCACGGTGGCTGGCCCCGCCCAGCGCGCGACTCCACGTGCCGGCGCCCTTCCTCCGTGAGGTGGTACACGCGGCGGCCCTCCGACTCCTCGGCCCGGACGAGCCCCTCGTCCTCGAGCTGCTGGAGCGTGGGGTAGATCGAGCCAGGGCTCGGCTGCCACACGCCGTTGCTTCGCTCGGTCAGCTCCTGCATGATCTGGTACCCGTGCATGGGCTCCTCGGCGAGCAGGCTGAGGATCGCCTCGCGCACCCGACCCCGGCCGACCTTCGGACCCCAGCCCGCGAACGGCCCCGGGCCGCCCATGGCGAAGAACCGCTCCGGACCGACCCACAGGCCGAGCCGCCCGTGGCGGCGGCCGTGGTGATGGGAGACGGACACCGCCCGGTGCTCCCGAAGCGTGTGCCCCTCGGGCTCGCAGAACCCGAACATCTCGCACCCCCAAATGCTTCGACGTACGCTTACGATATATCGCATCCGCTCGACGACTGTCAACAGGTCGCTGCCCGAGACGGGCGTGCGCGTGGAGGTAGGCTGCGTGTCCATGGAGACCTGGGATGCGATCCGAGCGCGCCGGAACGTCCGGCGCTACGCCGACCGGCCGATCCCCCGCGAGGACCTCGACCGGATCTGCGAGGCGGGCCGCCGCGCACCGTCCTCGATGAACGAGCAGGCGTGGGACTTCGTCGTGGTCACCGAGCGGGAACGCCTGCGCGAGCTCTCGCGCGTGTGGCGCTGGGCCGAGCACGTCGCGGGCTCGGCCGCCACGATCGCCCTCGTGCTGCCCGCGGTCGCCGACCGGGACGAGCGCGACATCCGCTGGTTCGACCTCGGGCAGGCCGCGATGGCGATGATGCTCGCCGCGGCCGACCTCGGGATCGGCAGCAGCCACGCCGCCGTCGGGGACCAGGCGCTCGCGCGGGAGCTGCTCGGCCTCCCCGAGGACCGCGAGTGCGCGATGCTCCTCGCCCTCGGGTACCCCGCCGGCGCGCCGCTCCGGCCGCTCGAGCGCCCCGCCCGCCGCCCGCTCGAGGAGGTCGTGCACCGCGAGCGCTGGTAGCTCGGCTCAGCGCGGCACGAGCCGGTACACGGGCCCGGCGAGCGAGAGGGCGTACAGCTCGCCCTCGGCGTCCTCGCCGAAGGAGGCGAGGCTCGGGACCACCGGCCCCAGCTCGCGGTGGAGCGGGGCGCGGCCGGGACGCGGCGCGAGCGCCTCGAGCGCGCCGGTGCAGAAGTCGCCGAAGACGTAGGCGCCCCGGAGCGCCGGGACGGCCTCGCCCCGGTAGACGAAGCCGCCGGTCACCGCGCAGACGGCCCCGTCGTGCGGGTACTCGTAGACCGGGAGGACCGTGCGCGCGTCCTCGGCGGAGCCCTCGAACGGGTGCGAGCCCTCGAGGAGGTCCCAGCCGAGGTTCGCCCCGGCCCGGCCGGAGGGGAGGACGTCGATCTCCTCCCACGCGCCCTGCCCCACGTCACCGATCCACAGCTCCCCGGTCTCCCGATCGAAGGAGAAGCGCCAGGGGTTGCGGAGGCCGTAGGCCCAGATCTCCGGTCGCGCGCCCGGGGTGTCCACGAACGGGTTGTCGGGCGGGATCCCGTAGGGCCGCCCGTCCGCCGGCCGGGGCGAGATGCGCAGGATCTTGCCGAGGAGCGTGTCGAGCGACTGTGCGCGCCCCTCGGGGTCGCCGGCGCTGCCGCCGTCGCCGAGCCCGATGTAGAGGAAGCCGTCGGGGCCGAACGCCAGCTGACCGCCGTTGTGGTTGGCGTAGGGCTGGTCGACCCGCAGGACCTCCCGCTCGCTGTCGGGGTCGATGCGGTCCCCGGCGAGGCGGTACTCGAGGACGCGGGTGTCGCCCGCGGGATCGGTGAGATCCACGTAGAGGAAGCGGCCGTCGGGGGAGAAGGCGAGGCCGAGCAGGCCCTGCTCGGAGCCGGTCGACACCCGCCCCGCGAGGTCGAGCACGACCCTCGGCGCTCGCCCGGGCGCGAGCGCCACCACCCGGCCGACCTTCTCCGCGACGTAGAGCGCCGGGTCGCCCGGCCGCACGGCCATCGCCACGGGCTGCTCGAGGTCGGCGATGCGCTGGAGCCCGATCCGCACCTCGTCGAGCGATGGGGTGGCCGGCGCGCTCGAAGCCGGGCCGGAGGGGGAGCGGCTCGGCGACGGGCTCGCCGGGGTCGGGGTGGCCGGCGTGGTCGGCGTGGGACCGGGGCTCGGGGTCGAGCGACAGCCGCTCGCGCCCGCGAGGAGCCCGACCGCCACAACGAGGGTCAGCGCTCGGCGCGAGGTGGCGTGCGCCCGTCCCATGCGGACCAGGTTATCGAGGGTGAGGGCGATGCAGGGCAGGAGGCGAGCGGCACACGGGAGCAAGGCCGATCGAAGCACGACCGATCGGAAGCAGGGCTGGTCATCGAGTGCGAGGCCCCTGGAACGAGAACCCCGGGAGCGAGAACGGGGAAAAGTTCCCGCGCTGTGAGATAGGTCACAGAAGGTCGAACGTCTGTTCGGTAGTGTGGACCCATGAGCAGCCTGCGATCGGCCATGGAGGAGCTCGCGTCCGAGGAGCTCGCCCACGCGAGCGACGAGGAGCTGCTCGAGGGCCTGCGCGAGCTCGAGCGCGCCGCGGCCGTCCTTTCCGCCGAGCGGGCGCGCCGGGCGGCCGAGCTCGCCCGACGAGGGGCCCACGAGCGCGAGGGCTACCTCTCGGCCACGGCCTTCCTGCGCGATGCGCTGCGGATCCCGGCCGCCCGGGCCGCCCGCTACCTGCGGTGGGGGCGGGCGCTCGCCCGGATGCCGCAGGTGGCCTCAGCGCTCGCCCGGGGCGAGATCACCTCCCCCGCGGCCTCGGTCCTGATCGCCCTCGGCGAGACCCACCCCGAGGCCCTCGCGCGCTGCGAGGAGCTCCTGGTCCGCCTGGCGGGGGAGCTTTCGGCCCGCGACCTCGGCCGCGCCGTCGCCCACCTCGTCGCCCTGGCCGATGCCGAGGCGCCCGAGCGGCAGGCCGAGCGCCAGCACCTGGCCCGCCGGCTGCACGTCTCGCCCACCCTGGACGGGATGGTCCGGGTGGACGGGGACCTCGACC
>CAZXJB010000059.1:0-16358 GCA_964640965.1 uncultured Actinomycetes bacterium
CCCGGCTCCTCATCCACCCACCCCGGGCCTCGGCCTTCCCGAGCAGCCACCCGGCCGTGCTCCTCGCCTTCGTGCACGTCGCCGGGCGGGAGCTCGGCCTCCCTCGGGCCGCCCGGGCGGGGCTCCTCGGGCTCGCCGGCGCGGTCGGCCTGTCGCGCGTGGCGGTCGGGGTCCACTACCCGGCGGACGTCGCGGGCGGGCTCCTGCTCGGGCGGGCCGTCGCCGAGGTGATGGCGCCCGGGGAGGGGTGAGGGGCCCCGGGCCTCCACGGCCGGGCAACCCGTTCCTCAGCATCCCGGTAGACTCGCGCTCCGTGACGGCGCTCGGGGCGATCGGCTGGCCGATCCTGGACCGCATCCACCTCGTGGGCGATCTCGCGATCTCCCCCCACGGGCTCGGCATCGCCGTCGCGGTCCTGCTCGGGGCGTGGATCTGGAGCGTGGAGGGCCCCAAGCGCGGCGTCAGCGTCGAGCACATCAACACGATGCTGCTGTGGGTGATCGTGGGGGCGATCGTCGGCGCGCGCCTGTTCTGGGTGATCGCCCACTGGTCCGAGCTGGACGGCCCGCTCGAGGCCTTCGCCGTGTGGCGCGGCGGCATCAGCCTGCTCGGCGGCATCGCCGGCGCGGTGCTCGTGAACCTGCCGAACATCCGCCGGTACGGCTACTCGTTCTTCCAGGTCGTCGACGGCGCGGCGCTCGGGCTCGCCTTCGGGATCTCGTTCGGGCGGATCGGGGACCTCATCATCGGCGATCACCTCGGCGAGCCGACCAGCTGGCTGCTCGCGTGGCGCTACGAGGGCGGCGTCCCGGCCGGGTTCGCATGCGCCGCCGACGTCTGCACCACGACGCTCCAGGGCGGGCGCGAGCTCGTGCTCTCGCGGGCCGGCGCGACGATGACCACTCCGACCGGGGAGGTGCTCGCCTCGGGGGTCGGGGTCCACCAGACGGCGCTGTACGACATGGGACTCGCGGCCCTGCTGTTCCTGTTGCTCTACCTGCTGTCGCGCCGCCCGCGCCGGCTCGGGGTGCTCACCCTCACCTTCGGGGCGTGGTACGGCGCCTCGCGGGTGCTCGAGGACTTCCTGCGCGTGGACAAGCGCTTCTTCGGGCTCACCGGGAGCCAGTGGACGGGCCTCACGGTCTCGGTCCTCTGCCTGGTCACGCTCGCCGCGTGGGCGATCGCCTCGCGCCGCCGCGTCCCGGCGCCGAGCTAGCCCGCGTCAGCCGCTCCGCCCCGCGCCCGGTCCCGTGAGGATCCGCAGGGGCTTGCCGACCTTCGTCCGCACCGCCTGCACGACCTTCCGCGCCGCCTCGCGGAACGCGACGCCGGCCGCCGAGTCGGGGTCGGTGATGACGATCGGCGTGCCGCGGTCCCCGCCCTCGCGCAGCTCGACGACGAGGGGGATCTCGGCGAGCAGCGGGACCCCGAGGGCCTCCGCGGCCTCGCGCCCGCCGCCCTCGCCGAAGATCCGGGTGGCTTCCCCGCAGTGCGGGCAGACGAACGCCGACATGTTCTCGATGACCCCGATCGGGCGGAGGTTCGTGCGCTCGGCCATCCGCCCCGCCCGCTCGGCCACGCGCCGCGCGGCCTCCTGCGGCGTCGTCACGACGAGCATCGACGCCCCGGGGAGGAACGAGGCGAGGCTGATCGAGACGTCCCCCGTGCCCGGGGGCAGGTCGATGAGGAGCATGTCGAGGTCGCCCCAGTACACGTCGCCGAGGAACTGCTCGATCGCCTTGTGCAGCATCGGTCCGCGCCAGATCACCGGGGTGTCCTCCGGCACGAAGAAGCCCATCGAGATGACCTTCACGCCGTGGGACTCGAGCGGCAGGATCATGTTGTTGAAGCCGACCGGCTGGCCCGAGACCCCGAGCATCCGCGGGACCGAGAACCCCCACACGTCGGCGTCGAGCACGCCCACCCGGTGCCCCTCGGCCGCGAGCGCGCACGCGAGGTTCACCGTCACGCTCGACTTGCCGACCCCGCCCTTGCCCGAGGCCACGGCGATCACCGCGGTCGACCCGTCGGTGAAGAAGGTCCGCTGCTCGGGCATCGCGGGGGCGGAGCCCCGGAGCTTGGCGACGAGCGCCGCGCGCTGCTCCTCGGACATCGGGGTCATGCGGACCTCGACGTGCTCGACGCCGAGGGGCGCGAGGGCGGCGCGCACGTCCCCGGTGATCCGCTCCTGCAGGGGGCAGCCGGCGATCGTGAGCAGGACGTGCACCCGTACGAGGCCGTCCTCGACCTCGATCCGTTCGAGCATCCCGAGATCCTCGATCGGGCGCCCGATCTCGGGGTCGAGCACGTTCCTCAGCGCTTCGCGGATCTCGGACTCGGTGACCACGGGCCGGCTCCTCCGAGACTTAGACTGATTTGGACGGTGCGAACCTGATGATGCCTCCCTCCATGGTACGGCCGACCCGGCGGGACGTCGATGCGTGAGCCCACCCCCCTCGAGGTCCACAAGGCCCTGGCCGACGATACGCGGTTCCGCCTGTACCGGTACCTGCGCCTCTCGGGTCGGCCGGTCTCGGTCCGGGAGCTCGCGGCCCGCCTATCGCTGCACCCGAACACGCTCCGGCCGCACCTGCGGCGCCTGGAGGAGGTCGGGCTCGTCGCGAGCGAGGTCCGCCGCGGGGCCACCGTGGGGCGCCCGCAGACCCTGTACTCGGTGACCGAGCGGGAGGAGCCGGAGGGCAGCGACTACCGCCTGCTCGCCGAGATCCTCGCGGGCCTGCTCTCGGGGCCCCGGGCGCTGGAGCGGGCCCGCGAGCTCGCGCGCGAGTGGGGGGACTACCTGGTCGTGCAGGGCGGGCCGAAGCCGGGGACGAAGCTGCCGGCGAGGCGCAACCTCGCGATCCTGCAGGAGGCGATGGCCCGGGCGGGCTTCGAGCCGCGGTTCCACCGCCGGACCCCGACGACGGTCGAGATCGCGCTGCGGGCCTGCCCGTTCCGCGACCTCGTCGAGGACCACCGGGAGCTTGTGTGCGCGATCCACCGGGGCTTGATCGAGGGCATGCTCGGGGGCCTGAAGCCCCCGCTCGCGCTCGCGAGCTTCGAGCCGCTCGTCGAGCGCGGCATCTGTCGGCTCGTGGCCCGCGGACGCCGCGTCTGAGCGCGCCGCCTCGACGTCCGCCTCAACATCCGACGCCGGGGCGCCGACACCTCGTGGCGATGGGTTCCTCGACCCTGCCCCCGCGCCCCGAGGAGGCCGCGTGCTGACCGAGGAGGTGGAGGGCGCCCGGCCCGCACCGGAGCCGATGGCGCCCGGGGACGTCCTGCGCGAGCTCGAGGGCTGGCTGCGGATGGTCGTCGAGCGCGACGCCTCCGACCTCCACCTCAAGGTGGGCGTGCCCCCGAAGATCCGCGACACCGGCGTGCTCGCGCCCATCCCGGGGTCGCCGGAGCTCCGCCCCGAGCACACGGCCGCGATCGCCGAGGCGATCGTGCCGGCCGACCGGATGGCCCGGCTGCGCGAGGTCGGCGAGGTCGACTTCGCGTACTCCGTGCCCGGGGTCGGGAGGTTCCGGGTCAACGCCTTCCGCCAGCGCGGCTCGATGAGCCTCGTGCTCCGGAAGCTCCGGTTCGGCGGCCCGACCTTCGCCGAGGCCCACCTGCCCGACGTGATCCGCGCGCTCGCCGATGAGCCCCGGGGGCTCGTGCTGGTCACGGGTCCGACCGGGTCGGGCAAGACGACGACGCTCGCCGCGATGATCGAGCACCTGAACCACACCCGGCCCTGCCACATCGTCACGATCGAGGACCCGATCGAGGTGCTGTTCGACGACGACGTGGCCTCGATCGACCAGCGCGAGGTCGGGACCGACACCGAGAGCTTCCTCTCGGCCCTGCGCGCCGCCCTCCGGCAGGATCCCGACGTGATCCTGATCGGGGAGATGCGGGACACCGAGACGGTCCGCGCGGCGCTCCAGGCGGCCGAGACCGGTCACCTCGTGCTCTCCACGCTCCACACCGTGGACGCGACCGAGACCGTGAACCGCGTGATCGACGTCTTCCCCGCGCACCAGCAGGGCCAGATCCGGCTCACGCTCGCGGGCGCGCTGCGCGGCATCATCTGCCAGCGCCTGGTCCCGGCGGTGGGCGGCGGGCTGCTGCCGGCGCACGAGATCCTCGTGAACACCGGGCGGATCGCTGAGCGCATCGCCGACCCCGAGCGGACGGCCGAGATCCACGACGTGATCGCCGAAGGCGGCTACTACGGCATGATGACCTTCGATCAGTGCCTGCTCGGGCTCGTGCAGGCCGGCGCGGTGCGGGTCGAGGACGCCCTCGCCGCCTCGTCGAACCCGCACGACCTGCAGCTGCAGCTCCAGCAGGCCGGCATCCCGCTGCCCGCCTAGCGCGAGCGACGGCTCAGGCCTCCGACGCTGGCCCCTTCCCCCCGTCCCCGAACGTCCGGCCGGCGAACCCGCTGATCCCGGCGAGCAGGTTCGTGAGCTCCACCGGGATCACGAACTTCGTCGAGGGCGACGCGCCGAGCTGCTTCAGCGCGTCCAGGTACTGCAGGCTCATGGTCTTCGCGTCGACCTCGCGCGCGGACTCGAAGATCTTCTTCAGGGCGAGCGCGAAGCCCTCGGCGCGCAGGATCGCCGCCTGCCGGTCGCCCTCGGCGCGCAGGATCGCGGCCTGCTTCTCGCCCTCGGCCACGGTGATCGCCGCCTGCTTGCTCCCCTCCGCCTCCGTCACGATCGCCCGACGCGTGCGCTCGGCCGACATCTGCCGGGTCATCGCCTCCTGGACCGAGGGCGGCGGGATGATCTCGCGGATCTCGACGTTCGTGACCTTCACGCCCCAGCGCTCCGTCACCTCGTCGAGCTTCACCCGCAGGATCTGGTTCATCTGCTCCCGCTTGGCGAGCACCTCGTCGAGCGCCATATCGCCCACGACCGAACGCAGCGTGGTCGAGGCGATGTTCTGCGCGGCGCCGGCGAAGTTCGCGACCTCGATCACCGACATCGCCGCGTCCACGACACGGTAGAAGACGATGAAGTCGATCGAGATCGTGGCGTTGTCCTCGGTGATCGCGGTCTGGTGCGGGATCTCCAGGTACAGCTCGCGGAGGTCCACCCACACGCCGCGGTCCACGAAGGGGATGAGGATCACGAGGCCCGGACCCCGGGCGCCGAGGGCCCGTCCGAGCCGGAAGACCATGATCCGCTGGTACTCGCGGACGATCTTGATGGACTGCGGCACGAGCAGGATCAACAGGATCAGCACGATGCCGACGCCGATCAGGAGCTCGGTCACGCTTGCCTCCCTTCCTCCACCGCGCCCCGCGCTTGGCTCGGGGCCTCGAGCGGCTCGACCAACAGCTTCAGCCCATCCACGCGCACCACGCGCACGCGCTCCCCGGCCACGGGGGCGCCGCGAACCGCCTCCGCCGTCCACTCCTCGGACGCGAGCAGCACGACCCCGGTCGGGGTGAGATCGCGCACCACCACCCCCTCCCGGCCGACGAGTCGCTCGTCCCGCATCTCGACGGCGCTGCGCCGCATGCGGATCGCGGCTCGGACCACGACGAGGAAGAACGCGCTCGCGAGGGCCGCGACCGGGACGATGACGAACCAGGAGATCCGGGCCTGTTCCCCGAACAGGAACCAGCCGCCGAGGAGCAGGCACACCACCCCGCCGAGGGCCAGGCCGCCGATGCCCGGGTGCTTGAGCTCGAGCACGAAGAACACGATCGAGGCGAGCAGGAGCACGACCCCGAGCAGGGTGACGGGGAGCATCCCGAGCGCGACGATCGCGGCGAGGAGCATGACCGCCCCGAGCGTCCCCACGACGCCGCCGGGGACGAACAGCTCGGTCACGAGGAACGCGAGGCCGAGCCAGAAGAACACGAAGGCGAGCTCCGGCGTGAGCAGCGCGTGGAGGAGCCCGCGCATCCCCCCGAGCCCCTCGCGCACGATCGGGGATCCGGTCACGGCGAGCACGACGGTGCGGCCGTCGGCGAGCTCGACCGGGCGTCCGTCGATCTCCCGCAGGAGCGCGGGCACGTTCGGCGCGATGAGGTCGATCACGCCGAGCTCGAGGGCCTCGGCGGCCGAGGCGCTCGCGGACTCCCGCACGGCCCGTTCCGCCCAGTCCGCGTTGCGCCCCCGCGTCTCGGCCAGGCTCCGGATGTAGGCGGCGGCGTCGTTCGTCGCCTTCTCCGAGGCGATCGCGCCCTGCAGGCCGACCGGGTGCGCGGCGCCGACGTTCGTGCCCGGCGCCATCGCCGCGACGTGGGCCGCGAGCAGGATGAAGGTGCCGGCCGACGCGGCGCGGGCGCCGGCGGGCGCGACGTAGGCGACGACGGGGACGCGGGCGTTCAGGATCGCCTGGGTGATCTCGCGCATCGAGGACTCGAGCCCACCGGGTGTGTCGATCGTCATGAGGACGGCCGCCGCGCCGGCCGCGCCCGCCCGGTCGATCTCGTGCACGATGTGGTCGGCCACGAAGGGATCGACGACGCCGTCCAGCGGGACCTCGACGACGGCGCCGGCGAGGTCTCCCTGCGCCGCCGCGGGAGCGCCGAGCAGCGCGAGCGCGGCGAGGGCCGCGACCGCCCCGGACGCGAGGAACCGGGTGCCCACGACCGCATCATCCCATCCCCGACGCCGGTCCGCCGCGGGGGTGCGATGATGGGAGAAAGCTCCGGATGGAGCGCGGCACGTAGTACCGGAAGGAGAGTCCGCGTGGCCGGTCGAGAGGACGGCCCGCTCCTCGCACGCGAGGAGCTGCAGCTGATGGAGGGGCTCCTTGCCGGGAACGACGACGCCGTCAGGACGCTCTACGCGCGGTACGCGAGGCCGGTCTTCACGCTCGGCCTCCGGCTCCTCGGGAGCCCCGAGGCCGCCGAGGAGCTCACCCAGGACGTGTTCCTCGCCGCGTGGCGGAAGGCGGCGCGCTTCGACCCGGCGCGGGGGCGCCTGTCGACCTGGCTCATGACGATCGCGCACAACCTCGCCGTCGACCGCCTGCGTCGCGAGACCGGCGTGCGCAGGCCGCACCTCGTCTTCGTCGACGAGGTGCCCGACGTCGTGGGCTCCGAGGAGGACGAGCACGTCCTCGAGCGAGACGCGGCGGTGCGGGCGCTCGCCTCGCTCTCGGAAGCCGAGCGCCGGCTGCTCGCCCGCGCCTACTTCGGCGGGCTCACCGCGCGCGAGATCGCCGAGGCCGACGGGATCCCGCTCGGGACCGTGAAGACGCGTCTGCGGACCGCCCTCATCAAGGTCCGGCGGGCGAACCAGGACAAGGAGCGCCCGACGTGACCTGCAGCGAGGTCCGCGAGCTCCTGCCCGAGCACGCGGTCGGCGTGCTGCCCACCGCGGAGCGTGACGCGGTCGAGCGTCACCTGCGCTGGTGCGCCGGATGCCGGAAGGAGGCGGCCGAGCTCGCCCAGGCGGCCGCCCTCGTCGGGTTCGCGCTGCCGCCGGCCGCCACGCCGGAGCGACTCGCGGATCGCGTCGTCGAGGCCATCCACGCGGCGATCGGACCGCGCGGCTCGGTCCGTCGTCTGCGGGCCGCGGCCGCGGGAGCGGTGGCCGCGCTCGTGGCGGTGGCCGGGCTCGGGTGGGGGGCGGTGATGGCCGGACGGGCGGAACGGTTCGCGGAGCGGGCCGCCCGGGCCGAGCGGCGGCAGGCCGAGGCGCTGGCCGAGTTCCGCCGGGTCCTCGACCGGATGGTCCCCGGCACCGAGATCCCGCGGCAGGAGACGTTCCTCGGCCAGCTCGCGCCCGCCCACGGGGCCTCGGGTGGCGGCGCGGTGCTCCAGCTCGTCTCGCCCGACCGGATCGACCTCGTCATCGTGATGGTGAGCGGCCTGCGCCCGGCGGGACCCGGGGAGCTGCCGTACCGGGTGAGGCTCACGAACGCTGCGGGCGAGGTCATCCGGGTCGGCCGTATCGCCGAGCTCGATGCCGACGGGGCGGCCGACGTGATCCGGCAGTTCCCGAACCGGGAGCTCGCGGGCTTCACCGAGGTGGCGGTCCTCGACGCGCGCGGTGAGCTCGTGCTGGCGGGGAGCATCGAGCAGGCTCCGTCGGAGCCGGCACCGGCCAGCTAGTCCATCTCAGACCACCGGCCGCCCGCGACTACCGGCGGCGGAGCTCCTGCGTGAGATCCCCCCGGAACGTGATCCCCTGGCCGAGGTCGCCGAGCTCCTCCAGCCCGTCGGGCCCGGAGACGGCGACCGTCATGTCGAAGGTGCCCGAGGAGACGATCTTCAGCGCCTGCTGCGCGTCCAGGTCCACCCAGGCCGTCTGGGTGAGCGAGCCCTCCCCGTCGTAGGCGATCTCCAGCCCCCGGAGGCCCTCGGCGTCGCGCGAGCCGCCGACGTCCCCGCCCATCGCCGCGAGCATCTCGTCGAGGGAGATGGTGAGGTCCAGCGGGATCGTCATCTCGCTCCGGATCACGGCCGTCCGGACGCCGTCGAGCTCCTCCTCGCGCAGGAACGTGCTCGTCGTCTCGTAGGAGATCTCGCCCTCGCCGAACGGGTTCGCCTGCGAGAAGCTCGTCGTCCATCGGTCGCCCGGGGCCACGGGGTGGTCCGGCAGGAGCGGCGTCATCTGCCCCATCCCCGGGAAGGAGAGGCCGCTGGAGGGGTCGGTGCCTGCGAAGGAGAGTCCGCCGACCTCCAGCACCCGGCCGTCGGGCGCGACGCGCATCTGCAGGGAGGGGGGCTGCGAGGGGTCGGTCGGCACCTCGATCCCGTTCACGGACCCGGAGACCTCGGAGACCGCGACCTCGATGGTGGCGACCCCCTCGGCGTCGACGTCGGTCACCTCCCAGGTGAGCACCTCACGCAGGTCCATGTCGAAGGGCATCTCGCCGAGCTCGCCGGCGCCGAGCGTCCCGTCCATGGCGAGGTGCAGCTCGTAGGTCTCACGGTCGCCCGGCGTGAAGGAGAGCGCGAGCGGTCGGGCCTCGGCCTGGTTCCCGCGCCCGCCGAGGGTCCAGGCGACGGCGATGCCGGCGACGAGCGCGAGCGCCGCGAGGATCGCGGAGACGAGGAGCCGTCGTGGGCGGGCTCGCGGGGGTGCCGGGCTCGCCGCCTCGAGCTCGGGCGCGGGCGGGGGCGGGGGAAGGTCGGGCTGGTAGGGGGTCGGCTCGCTCATCTCGTCCTCCTCGGTTCACCCCTGGGTATCGGTCCGGCGCCCCCGCGCCTCGAGGGCCCGTTCCTCCTCCGTCCACGCCCGCGCCACGTTGCGTTCGACCGAACCCGGCTATCATGCTCGCACATGCCGGAGCCGTCGGACATCGTCGGGATCGGTCTGGCGGGCGGCCAGGGCGTGCGCGCTCGGCCGCTCACCCTGAAGGCCCCGGGGTACCTGCGCTCGAAGGCCGCGATGTCCTTCCTCGGGCGGCGCCTGATCCGGTGGGTCATCCAGATCCTCTCGAGCGAGGGCATCCAGCGCTACTTCATCATCGCCCACGGGAAGGAGAACCGCTACCAGATCAAGGTCCTGATCGGGTACGGCGAGGCCTTCGGCGTCGAGGTGATGTACTCGCCGGTGAAGTTCGACGCGCTGTCGACGGGGAGCGCGGACTCCACGCTGCGGATGCTCGACTACTGGGACCTCACCGAGCACGCCCTCGTGTTCCCCACCGACTCGATCATCGATTTCGACCTCGCACCGATGCTGAAGCTGCACGTGGACAGCGGGGCCGTCGCCACGATCGCGGCGATGACGCGCGAGCCCGACGAGGTCGCGGAGAAGTACGGCGTGATGCTCGCCGACGACGAGGGCCGCATCACCGAGTTCGTGGAGAAGCCGACCCTCGCGGAGCTCCGGCAGCACTTCCGCGCCGAGACCGACGAGGAGTTCCGCCGCCTGCCCCTCATGACGAACGCGGGTTTCTACCTCATCGACGCCGCCCGCCTTCGCGAGATCGCCGCGCACCCCGAGATCGATGAGCTCCGCAGGACCCGCCTGGACTTCGGCAAGGACCTGCTGCCCTGGCTCGTCGGCAACGGGCACCGGGTGATGGTCCACCCGGTGCGGCGGATCGGCGACCTCGGGAACGTGCGCGACTACGTCGACACGATGGTCGAGGCGCTGCACGGCAACTTCGAGGCGGTGGATCGCCTGCTCGGGCCACCGATCGACCCCGAGCGGCACGTGTGGATCGCCCCCGAGTCGCTCGAGATGCGCGACGGCACGAGCGGGCTGACCCTTGCCGAGAAGATCGCCGAGGGCGTCGTCGAGATCGGTCCGGCCGTCCGCATCGGTCGGTACTGCGAGATCCATCCGGGCGCGAGCATCGTCGAATCGAACCTCGACGACGACATCGAGGTCCACCGGGACGCGGTCATCGAGCGCTCCCAGATCCGCGACGGCGCCATCATCGGGCCGAAGGCGAGGCTCTCCGAGGTCGTGGTCGGCTCGATGAGCGAGATCCGCTCCGAGCCCTACCACCCCACCACGATCGAGGGCTGCGTGGCGCTCGGGGACGAGGTGACGGTCTACCCCGGGGTGCACCTCGCCGACGGTGTGATGGTCTACCCCCGCCTGAAGCTCCCCTCCGGCATCCGGATCCCGCCGGGGGTCGAGGTGACCGGCCCGGCCGACGTGCTGCGCTACCTCTGAGTCTCCGTGTCGGTCCGGTAAGGTCGGAGCCGATGCGCGTCGGTCTCGCCCTGCCGCACTACGACTTCTCGCTCCCCGGAGGGGGCCCGATCACCTCCGAGCGCGTCGCGGAGGTCGCCGTTCGGGCCGAGCGGCTGGGGTTCGACTCCGTCTGGGTGAGCGACCACTTCTTCGCCTCGCTCGAGCGCTACGGCGGGCCCGACGCGCCGCAGGGCTCGCTCGAGCCGCTCACGACGCTCGCGGGGCTCGCCGTGCGGACCGAGCGCGTCCGCCTCGGCACGCTGGTGCTCTCGGCCTCGTTCCGGCACCCGGCGATCCTCGCCAAGCAGGCGACGACGGTGGACCTCCTCTCGGGGGGTCGGCTCGAGCTCGCCCTCGGCGCCGGCTGGTACGAGCCCGAGCACGAGGCCTTCGGCTACCCCTTCGGGTCGGTGGGGGAGCGCTTCGCGGTGCTCGAGGAGACGCTCGAGGTGCTCGCCCGACTGCTGCCCGGCGGGCCGGCGAGCTACCAGGGCGAGCGGTTCCGCCTCGCGGGGGCCTTCAACCACCCGCCGCCGGCCCAGGCGCCGCGCCCCCCGGTCTGGGTGGGGGGCAAGGGCGGCCCGCGGCTGCTCGCCCTCGCGGCGAGGCTGGCGGATGGGTGGAACACGGCGTGGCGGTGGACCCCGGAGGTCTACGCGGAGCGCGTGGCGGCGGCCCGGGCGGCGTGCGAGCGCGTGGGCCGGGACCCCGCGACGCTCCGCCTCTCGCTCGGGCTGTTCACGGTCCTCGGCGAGGACGAGGCCGACCTCGAGCGGCGGTACGCGCGGATGGCGGAAGTCCTCCCGGCCGGGGTGGCGGCGGTCATGCCCCTCGAGGTCCTGCGGCGCGAGTGCCTGGCCGGCACGCCCGCGCAGGCCCTCGAGCGCCTCGCGCGCTTCGCCGAGCTCGGGGTGGAGGAGCTCGTCGTCTCGCCGGCGCCGATCTGGTTCTCGCTGCCGGACCCCTCGATGCTGGAGCTGATCGCGGAGGCCCTGATCCCGGCCGCGCGGAGGCTGTGATGGACGCGCTCGAGGCCGCCGTCGCCGTGCTGCGCGAGGAGGGCGAGCCCCTGCACTGGACGAAGATCCAGGACCTCGCGCTACGGCGGGGGTACCTGGACCCCTTCGAGGTCCCCGACGTGCGCCGGGAGCTCCTCGCGGCCCTCGCGCGCGGCGTGCGCGAGGGGCGCCTGGCCAAGGTCTCGACCGGCGTGTACGGGCTCGTCTAGGTCTAGGTCTGCGTGTCCCCGGTTGCGGGTGTTCCGGTCCGAGAAGGATGAAGGCGAAGGCGGCGGGAGAGATCGGCCCCGACGTGGTCGCGGTGGGGCCGTGGTGGCGGGACGGTGAGGAGATCGACGCGGTGGTGCTCGCGGGTCGTCGACGGGCCGCCGTGCTCGTGGGCGAGGCGAAGTGGACGCGGTCGCTCGACGGGACCCGGACGGCCCTCGCGTTGGAGCGGAGGTCGGAAGGGCTCCCTCGCCGGGCCCCGGGCCTGCGCCTGGCGCTCTGCGCTCGCGACGAGGTTCGGAACGCTCCACCGGCCTCGCTCCTCGTCACGGCTCGCGAGATCTTCTCGCCCTGACCCTCTTCGGAGCCTCGGCGGCGGTCGGCCTCACCGGTACGTGATGCGGGAGTAGCGCTCGAGCTTCTCGAAGCGGTGCTCGGTCTCGATCCAGCGGACGGTCCCGGTGCGCGAGCGCATCACGAGCGACCAGGTCGTCGCGCCGTCCGGCCAGTACTTCACCCCGCGCAGCAGCCACCCGCTCGTGATCCCGGTGGCCGCGAAGAAGACGTCCTCGCCGGCGACGAGGTCGTCGGTGGTGAGCACCCGGTCGAGGTCGAACCCGGCCTCGAGCAGCTTGGCGCGTTCCTCGTCGTTGCGGGGGACCAGCCGTCCCTGGATCGCGCCGCCGAGGCACTTCAGCGCGGCCGCGGCGATGACGCCCTCGGGGGTCCCGCCGATCCCGAGGAGCAGGTCGATGCCGGAGCGCCGGGTGATGGCGGTGGCGATCGCGCCGGCGACGTCGCCGTCGGTGATGAGGAAGACCTTCGCGCCGACCTCGCGCACGGCGCGGATGATGTCCGCGTGGCGGTCTCGGTCGAGGATCGTCACGGCGACCTCCTCGACCCGCTTGCCCTTGGCCTTGGCGACGAGGCGGACGTTCTCCTCGGGCGGCGCGGTCACGTCGATGACGTCGGCCGCCTCGGGGCCGGTCGCGACCTTCTCCATGTACACCGCGGCGCCGGGGAAGAACATCGAGCCGCGCTCGGCGAGCGCGATGACCGAGAGCGCGTTCGGCTGCCCGACGGAGGTGAGCCGGGTCCCGTCGATCGGGTCCACGGCCACGTCGACGGCGGGTCCGCTGCCGTTGCCGACCACCTCGCCGTTGTAGAGCATCGGGGCCTCGTCCTTCTCGCCCTCGCCGATCACGACGGCGCCCTGCATCGCCACGGTGTCGATCATGAGGCGCATCGCGTCGACGGCGGCCTGGTCCGCCGCGATCTTGTCGCCGCGCCCGATCCACCGGCCGGCCGCGAGGGCCGCCGCCTCGGTCACGCGGACGAGCTCGATCGCGAGGTTCCGGTCCGGTCGCAGCTCCTCGGCCATCGTCCCTCCCGTCCGTCCCAGCTCTTCGGGTTCCCGCGGACGTCGCCCATCCTATCCCGAGCGTGCCCGAGGGGTCGGGGCGAGGCCGCGCTCGGCGTACCAGGCGAGCGTGCGGCGGACGGTCTCCTCCATCGGCCTGTAGCGGAGGCCGAGCTCGCGCTCGGCCCGCGAGCCGTCGTACCGGTGGCCGTGCAGGAGGGTCCGGACGGCCTCGCGGCAGAGAGGCAGGTCCCGGCGGGTGACGGTCCGGAGGACCTCGGCGACCTCGCCCGCCGCGCGGGCGAGCAGGCGGGGCGCGAAGTGGACCCGGCGCGGCTCGCCGGTGAGCGCCCGCAGCAGCGCGATCGCCTCCCGGAGCGGGACGGTGAAGCCGTTCAGCAGGTACCGCTCGCCGGCGCGACCGCGCTCCTCGGCGAGCAGGTGACCCTCGGCGCAGTCGGCGACGTCCACGATCGAGACGTGGGTGTCCACCACGACGGGCAGCCGGCCGTTCACGAGATCGAGCAGCAGCCGCGCGCTGCCGCCCATCCGGCCGGGGCCCTGGACCGAGGAGGGGTTCACGCAGACGACGTCCAGCCCGAGCGCGCTCGACCAGGCGAGCACCCGCCGCTCGGCGAGGTGCTTGGAGCGCTCGTAGCGCGAGAGGTACCACCCGCGGTGGGGGGAGTCCTCGCGCCCCACCGTGCCGGGCGCCTCCCCGATCGCGGCCGCGGAGGAGGTGTAGACGAGGCGCCGGAGGCCGGTCGCCACGGCGGCGCGCACGACGTTGCCCGAGCCCTCGATGTTCACGCGCTCCATCGGCCGGGGGTCGCGCGGGCACATCGCGTTCACGCCGGCCGCGTGGTACACGACCTCGCAGCCGCGCATCGCCTCGACGAGCGAGGGGAGGTCGAGCACGTCACCCCGGACGGGCTCGGCGCCCCGGGCGGCCACGGCGGCCGCGGCCTCCGTGCTCCGCACCAGCGCGCGGACCTCGCGCCCGGCGGCCACGAGGCGCTCGAGCACCGCCCCGCCGACGAACCCGGAGCCGCCGGTGAGCAGGACCGGTCCTGGCACGCCCTACTTCCTCGCGGGGCGCGCGGAGCGGGGGAGCGCGACCGCGAACCGCGCGAGGTACTCCACGGCCGAGCCGACCGTCACCACGGCCGCGGCGAGCATCGCCCACTGGTCGAGGTACAGCCCGCCGAGCGGTCGGAAGGGACGCAGGATCGCGAGGAAGATCGCGAGGAACTGGACGTTGGCCTTCAGCTTGCCCCAGATCGACGGCTTCATGACCTCGCCCCCGGCGGCGACGACGCCGCGCAGGCCGAGGATGAGCAGCTCGCGCCCGACGATCACGAAGGCGATCCACGGCGAGGCGCGGGAGACGGCGACGAGCGCGACGAGGACGCCCGAGACGAGGAGCTTGTCGGCGGTGGTGTCGAGGAAGCTCCCGAGCACCGTGACGCGCCGCCAGCGGCGGGCGAGGTACCCGTCGAGGAAGTCGGTGACGGCGGCGAACGCGAACAGCCAGCCCGCCACCGCCGTGGCCAGCCCGCCGCCGTCCAGCACGAGCCACATGATCACGGGCACGAGCAGGGCCCGCAGGTACGTGATCGCCTCGAGGGCGAGGGCGGCACGGCGATCGGCGGCTTCGCTCACGGGCGCTCGAGCGGCATCCTACCGTCGCCGCGCGGGCTCACGGTCGGGCGGCGCCCGGCTCGGCCCGGAGCAGCTCCCGGACGGCGCGCGCGCTCGGCAGCGCGAGCGCCCGGGCGGCGAGCTCGCGGGCCCGGGGGAGCTCGGTCGCGCGCACCGCGCGCTTGACCGCGGGGATCGCGGGCGGGTTCATCGAGAGCTCGCGCACGCCGAGCCCGAGGAGCACGGGCGTCGCGAGCGGGTCCCCCGCGACCTCGCCGCAGACGCCGACCCACCGCCCGTGCGCCGCCGCCCCCTCGCAGGTGGCGGCGATGAGCCGGAGCACCGCCGGGTGCAGCGCGTCCTGCAGCCCGGCCACCCGCTCGTTGCCGCGGTCCGCGGCGAGGACGTACTGCGTGAGGTCGTTCGTGCCGATCGACAGGAAGTCCACCTCCGGCGCGAGGGCCGGGGCGAGCAGGGCCGCCGAGGGGACCTCGACCATGATCCCGACCTCGAGCCCGTCGGGGAGCGGGCGTCCGAGCTCCTCGGCCGCGGCGAGCAGGTGCCCGCGCGCCGCGCGGAGCTCCTCCAGGGTGGAGACCATCGGGAACATCACCCGCAGGGGGTGGTCGGCCGCGACGCGCACGATCGCGCGCAGCTGGGCGCGCAGGAGCTCCGGTCGCTCGAGCCCGAGCCGCAGCCCCCGCACGCCGAGGAAGGGGTTGGCCTCGGACGGCTGCGGGAGGTAGAGCAGGGGCTTGTCGGCGCCGACGTCGAGCGTGCGGATCACCAGGGGGCGCCCGCCGAGCGCCTCGGCGGCCCGGCGGTAGGCGGCCTCCTGCTCCTCCTCGGTCGGCATCCGCGGGCGGTCGAGGAACAGGAACTCGGTCCGCAGCAGCCCGACGCCGTCGCACCCGGCCTCGAGGGCGGCCGGGATCTCCTCGGGCGAGCCGACGTTCGCGGCGACCTCGATCCGCGTGCCGTCGCGGGTGATCGCCGGTGAGCGGGCCTCGGCGCGGGCCCCGGCCTCCGCACGGCGGTGCTCCCGACGCCTGGTCTCGAGCTCGCGGACGAGCTCGGGCGGCGGCGCGACGTGGAGGAGGCCGGCGTCGGCGTCGAGCGCGAGCGGGGTCCCCTCGGCGATCTCGAGCAGGCGCTCGCCGAGCCCGACCACCGCCGGGATGCCGAGGGAGCGCGCGAGGATCGCCGCGTGCGAGGTGGGTCCCCCGAAGGCGGTCGCGACGCCGAGGGCTCGGCGGGGGTCCAGGCCGGCCGTATCGGCCGGGGTGAGGTCGGGGGCGAGGAGGATCCCCTCGGCCTCGAGTCGCGGACGCGGGGCCGGGACGCCGAGCAGGTGCGCGAGGACCTGGACGCCGACGCTGCGGAGGTCCGCGGCCCGCGCGCGCTGGTACGCGTCGGGCAGGGCCTCCCACGCGGCGGCCATCTCCTCCACCGCCCCGCGCCAGGCCGCCGCCGCGGCGCTCGAGTTTGCGCGCGCCGCCGCTGCCGACGACCTCG
>CAZXJB010000060.1:0-16273 GCA_964640965.1 uncultured Actinomycetes bacterium
GCCGACGGCCGCCCCGAGGAGGCGCCCGAGGCGCTCGTGCGGGCCGTCGCGGCCGTCGGCGAGGGCGCGGCGGAGCGCCTGCGCGCCTACCGCGAGGCCGGGGCGGACCTCGTGGTCGTCTACCCCGTGGCGGCGGGGGAGCCGGCGACCTCGATCCGGGGGACCCTCCGAGCCCTCGCGCCGGGCCCGGCCGCCGCCTGAGCGTTTGTCGACGCCCCGGGAGACGGTAGACTAGGTTCGCACGGTGCGGACCGTAGAAAAGGAGTGCCCGGCATGACCTACGTGATCTGCGAGCCCTGCATCGACGTGAAGGACAAGGCCTGCGTCGACGAGTGCCCCGTGGACTGCATCTACGAGGGCGGGCGCATGCTCTACATCCAGCCGGACGAGTGCGTGGACTGCGGCGCGTGCGAGCCGGTCTGCCCGGTGACGGCGATCTTCTACGAGGACGACGTGCCGGCCGAGTGGAAGCAGTTCGTGACGATCAACGCCGAGTACTTCACCGACGCGGTGACGGGGATCGGCTCGCCCGGCGGCGCGGCGCAGGTCGGGCCGAGCGGCAAGGACCACCCGATCGTGGCCGGCTGGGCCGCGGCCGGCTGATCCCGCCGTCCGACGCGGGAACGCGGACGCCCCCGGCCTCCGGCCGGGGGCGTCGCACATCGGTGTGAGCTCGTTCGGGCTCAGGCCTCGGCCGCGGCGACCTCCCCGGCGGGGACGGCCGCCGGCGCGCTCCAGGGCGAGTCCGGGAGCCAGCGCTCGCGGGACTTCACGGCGAGCTTGAACAGCTTGTCGATCGCCTCGGGGTCCTCGCTCCCCGGCCGCCACTCGACGACGCCGTCGGCGACGGCCCGCTCCCACAGGTCCTTGCCCTTGTCGGTCCGGATGATCGTGAGGGTCCAGCCCTCGCCCTGCCCGAGGCCGCCGAAGGAGATGTCGGCGTGCTCGGCGGTGAAGTCGGGGCAGTGCAGGCAGCCGGGCCGGGTGAACCGGTGGGACTTCTTCAGCCCGTACGTGAGCTCGCGCCCGTCCTGCGTGTAGAAGAGGAGCTTGCCCTTGATGTTCACGCGCACGATCTCATCGAGCGACAGGCCGAGCTCCTTCTGCGCGATCTCCACCATGAGGCCGTCGTAGGTGAAGGACTTCGAGCAGAGCAGGCCGAAGGTCCACTTCACCTTCTTCGCCCACTTGTTGACCCGGCGGGCCGCCATCGAGCCCGGCGCGCTCGCCTGGCAGCCCATCCCGACGAGCGCGAGGCTCGACAGGCCCATCTCGGCCGCCTTCAGCATCGCGAGCGGGTTCGGCGAGTACGTGTAGCGGGAGCCCGCCGCCGCCAGCACGCCCTGCCGGTCGGTCACGACCGCCGGCTCGCAGTCCCAGGGCCGCTCGTCCGAGAGCTTCGAGGTGCACACGCCGTCGATCTCGCCGCGCTCGAGCCCCCAGATCAGCAGGGCCGAGACCGCGCCGCCGTCCTGGCCGTGCGCCAAGACCTCGGGGTCGGCGGCGCGAGCGAGGACGATGTCCTGGTAGAGGCCGATGACCTCCTCGGGCTGGCGCACCTTGCCGAAGAGCTGCTGGTCCACCTCGCGCTCCCAGTCGCGGAACCGCGGGCAGGCGAGCGTGCAAAGCGAGCAGCCCTTGTCCCCGTGCGCGCACCGGTCCACCCCGTCCTCCTGCAGCTGCACGGGGCGGTAGTCCTCGTAGCCGAGGACGTGGAACGGACAGGCCACGATGCAGGCGGTGCAGCCGGTGCACAGACCCGTCTCGACGACCTCGTGGTAGAGGTCGTACCACTGCGTGTTCTCCTTGGGTGCCATGCGGCCAGGATAGCCGCGGCGGTCCCGGGTGCTGGCGGGCCGAACGGCCCAAGGGGCGTGGGGCCCTCTGGCCGGTCCGGACAGGCTGAGCCGGGTCGGGCTCAAGCCGGACCCGACCGACCGGGATCAGATCGAGAAGGACTCGCCGCAGGCGCACTCGTGCACGGCGCGCGGGTTGCGCACCCGCAGCCCGCCGCCGAGGAGCGCCGGGTCGAAGTCGAGCGTCGAGCCCTCCACGATCGGGGCGCTCCGGGGGTCGATGAGCACCCGGACGCCCTCGCCCGCCTCGATCACGTGGTCGTCCTCGGCGGGGGCGTCGGCGAAGGAGAGCTCGTAGGTGAAGCCCGAGCACCCGCCGGCCACGACCCGCAGGCGCAGCAGCGGATCCGTCCGACCCTCCTTCTCGGCGAGCGCGCGCACCTTCCGCGCGGCCCGCTCGGTCACCGCGACGAGCGCCAGGTCGTTCTCCATGCAGGCAGCATACGGGAAGCCCGCGCGGACGTGGCCGTCGTAGCATCGGCGGCGGTGGACCCGACCGAGCTCGCCGCGCGCCTGCGCGCACGCCTCGACCCGGCTCCCAGCCCCGCGCCGGAGCCCGGGGATCGCCTGGCGGCGGTGCTCGTCCCGCTCGTCGCGCGCCCCGAGCCCGCCCTGATCCTCACGCGCCGCGCCGAGGACCTCTCCCGCCACGCGGGGGAGATCTCGTTCCCCGGGGGGCTCGTCGATGGGTCCGACGCGGACCTCGCGGCGGCCGCCCTGCGCGAGGCGTGGGAGGAGATCGGGCTCGACCCGGCGCTGCCGCAGGTGCTCGGGGCCCTGCGGCCGGTCCACACGAGCGTGAGCGGCATCCTCGTCGTACCCTTCGTCGGCATGCTCGCCGACCCGCCGGCGTTGAACCCTGACGTGGGGGAGATCGCCGAGGTCTTCCGGGCGCCCGTCGCCCGCCTCCTCGAGGCCGAGGCGGAGCGGACGTGGCGGTGGGCGGACGGGGGGTCGTGGACCGGATGGGTGTACGAGGTCGAGGGCCGGACGGTCTGGGGGGCGACGGGACGGATGGTGCACGAGCTGCTGGAGATCTGGCGGGAGGAGATGTGGTGAGCGGATGGGGTGGGGCGGAGGAGCCCGTCGGGCCGAGCGACGCGGAGCTGCGCTCGATCCTCGGCGAGGCGAGGACCATCGCGGTCGTGGGGCTGTCCTCGAACCCCTTGCGGGATTCGTTCGAGATCGCGGAGTACCTGCAGCGCAAGGGATATCGGATCATCCCGGTGAACCCGAACGAGACCGAGGTGCTGGGGGAGCGGGCCTACCCCTCGCTCCTCGACGTGCCGCCGGAGATCCGCATCGACGTCGTGGACGTGTTCCGCCGCGCCGAGCACACGCCGGAGATCGCGCGCCAGGCGGTGCGGGTCGGTGCGAAGGTCCTCTGGCTGCAGGACGGGATCGTGAACGAGGAGGCGCGCCGGATCGCCGAGGCGGGCGGGCTCACCGTGATCATGGGGGTCTGCATCCGCACGACGAGCCGGCGGTTGGAGCGGGAGGGATGACGTGCAGCGCTGGGAGTACTTCGTCGCGCCGGTGCTGGAGCACAACGCGGCCGAGATCCTGAACACCTTCGGCGAGGAAGGCTGGGAGCTCGTCGCGGTCGTGACCCAGCCGACGCCGATGGGCGGGCAGTCGCTCGTGGCCTACCTGAAGCGTCCGAAGGGCTGAGCCCCGGGCGGCCCTGCGCGCCCGCGCCTCAGCCGAGCGCCCGGGCGAGGTCGGCGATGAGGTCCTCCGGGTGCTCGAGGCCGACCGACAGGCGGATCAGGGTCGGCGGGACCTCCAGGGGCGAGCCGGTCACGCTCGCATGCGTCATCGGCGCGGGGACCTCGATGAGCGACTCGACGCCGCCGAGCGACTCGGCCAGGAAGAACAGCCGGGTCGACTCCGCCACGCGGATCGCCTCCTCGGCCGAGGCGACCTCGAAGCTGACCATGCCGCCGAAGTCGGCCATCTGGCCCGCCGCCACCGCGTGGCCCGGGTGGTCGGGGAGCCCCGGGTAGTGCACCCGCGTGACCTTCGGATGCTCGACGAGGAACGAGGCGACGGCGCGCGCCCCCTCGCAGTGGGCGCGCATCCGCACCGCGAGCGTCTTCAGGCCCCGGAGCGCGAGGTAGCAGTCCATCGGACCCGGCACCGCCCCCACGGCGTTCTGGAGGAACCCCAGGCGCTCGGCGAGGGCGTCCTCACTCGTCACGATCGCCCCCATCACCAGGTCCGAGTGGCCGGCGAGGTACTTCGTGACCGAGTGGACGACGACGTCCGCCCCGAGCTCGAGCGGGCGCTGCAGGGAGGGCGTGGCGAAGGTGTTGTCGACGACCAGGCGGGCCCCGGCGGCGTGGGCCGCCTCCGCGCAGGCGGCGATGTCGACGATCTTCAGCATCGGGTTCGTGGGCGTCTCGACCCAGACCAGGCGCGTGCGCGGCGTGAGGGCGCCGCGGAGGGCGCGGGGGTCGGTCATATCCACGACGTCGTGCTCGAGCCCCCAGCCGCGCAGGACCCGCGCGAGCAGCCGGTACGTGCCCCCGTAGACGTCGTCGGGCAGGAGCACCCGGTCCCCCGGCGCGAGCGTGAGCAGGAGCGTCGTCTCCGCCGCGAGCCCCGAGCCGAAGGCGAAGGCGTGCGTCCCGCCCTCGAGCGACGCGAGGGCCATCTGGAGGGCCTCGCGCGTGGGGTTGCCGCCCCGGGCGTAGTCGTAGCGCTTCGGCCGCCCGACGGCCGGCTGTCGGTAGGTCGAGGTCTGGTAGATGGGGACGTTGACGGCCCCGTACAGCTCCTCGGGCTCCTGGCCGACGTGGATCGCCCGGGTCTCGAACCTCAGCGCATCTCCGGTGGGATCTGCCATCCTCGCTCCTTCAGCTCCTCCAGGGCGTCCTGCCCGGCTCGGGCCAGGCGCCACAGGATCGACTTGCGCTTGGCGTCGTGCCCCGGCGCGAACTCGCCGGCGGTGAGGGCGGTGCAGGCCGGGTCGCCGCAGGCGCACCGGGCCATGCCCGGCAGCGGCGGCTGCCGCTCCTCGGGCTTCGGCGCCTCGCCGCGGCGGTAGGGGTGGGCGGGCAGGCTCGCGGCCGGCACCACGATCCGCCCCTCGAGGGGATCGCCGGGGGCGCTGAACCGGCGCTCGAGCGCGTACAGGCCGGTGAGCGCGGCGAGGGCCGCGTCCACCTGGTCGGCCGAGCGCAGGGCGTCGGCGTCGACCCCCTGCACGCGCAGGACCGACCGGCGCCAGGCGTGGACCGGGACGCCCCGGGGCGGGAGGCACCCGGCGAGGACCACCGCCGAGGCGTGCGGGAAGACCTCGATCGCGGTGCCGCGCACCGACCCGTCCCGGTACCGGGGGAACCGGTCCTCGATGGCCCGGTAGACCTCGAAGCCCACCGTCATCCACGCGAAGAAGGGGTGCTCGCCCATGCGCTCGTCGCTCGGGGTGTTGAAGCAGGAGATCCCGAACCAGCGGAGCTCGCGCTCGGTGAGCCGCGAGCGCCCGGAGCGGGCCCAGCCGGGCGGGGCGTCGATCGCGACGACGTCGGGCCCGAGGTCCTCGACGAGCGGGCGGAGCTCATCCAGGCGCACCCCACGCGCGGCCTCGCAGATCCGGCGGCCCTCATCGAGCAGGACGAGATCGAGCCCCTTGCGGACGCCGACGTCGATGCCGAGGGCGCGCACGGCCGCTACGGGGTCCTCGGGCGGTGCGCGAGGAACTCCAGGAGGTCGCTGCGGGTGAGCACGCCGAGCGCCCGGCCCCCGCTCGTCACGAGCACCGCCGGCTCGCGCTGGAGCTCGGCGAAGGCGACCTCGATCGGCTCGCCGGCCTCGACCATCGGCAGGGGCGGGCCCATGACCTCGGCCACGTCGGCCTGCAGCGCGTCGGGGTCGCGGAAGATCCGGTCGAGCAGCGCGCGCTCCTGGATCGCGCCGACCACCTGTGCGACGTCCTCGGAGGGCTCGCGCACGACGGGCGCCTGCGAGATCCCGTACTCCTGGAGCACGTCGATCGCCCGCCGGACCTTGTCCTTGGCCTGCACGGTCACGAGCGGCGGCACGGGGCCGTGCCGGGCCTCGAGGACCTGCTCGATCCGGACGATCTCCGGGCGCTCGAGCAGGCCGTACTGCAGCAGCCAGCTGTCGGAGTAGAGCTTCGAGAGGTAGTTGCGGCCGGTGTCCGGCAGGATCACGACGATCGTGGCACCCTCGTCGAGCTCGGCGGCCACGCGCAGGGCCGCGACGACCGCGGTGCCCGAGCTCCCGCCGACGAGGATCCCCTCCTCGCGGGTGATGCGCCGGGCCATGTGGAAGGCCTCGCGGTCGGAGACCCGCTCGAAGCGGTCGACGAGGGAGGGGTCGAAGGTGGCCGGCCAGAAGTCCTCGCCGATGCCCTCGGTGAGGTAGGGGTGGACCTCGCCGGAGTAGATCGACCCCTCGGGGTCGGCGCCGACCACGAGGAGGTCGGGCTTGCGGGCCTTGAGGTACCGGGCCACCCCGGTGATCGTGCCACCGGTCCCGACCCCGGCGACGAGGACGTCGATCCGACCCTCGGTCTGGCGCCAGATCTCGGGGCCGGTCGTGGCCTCGTGCGCGGCGGGGTTCTCGGGGTTGAAGTACTGGTTCGGCTGGAAGGCCCCCGGGATCTCCTGGGTGAGGCGGTCGGCGACCCGGTAGTAGGACTCGGGGGAGTCGGGCGGGACGGCCGTCGGGGTGATGACGACCTCGGCTCCGTAGGCGCGCAGGAGCGCGATCTTCTCCTGGCTCATCTTGTCGGGCATGACGAAGATGCAGCGGTAGCCCTTGAGCGCCGCGGCGATCGCCAGGCCGTGGCCGGTGTTGCCCGAGGTCGGCTCGACGATCGTCCCGCCGGGCCTGAGGAGGCCGGCGCGCTCGGCCGCCTCGATCATCCGCAGGCCGATCCGGTCCTTCACGCTGCCGCCGGGGTTCAGCAGCTCGAGCTTGGCGAGCACGGTCGGGCGGACCCCCCGCGTGACCGAGCGCAGGCGCACGAGGGGCGTGTTCCCGATCGCGTCCAGGATCGAATCGAGGATCTCCATGGCGCTCCTTCCGAGGCGGCCCTATCGTGCCACGCCCGGGCCCCGACGTCCGGCCTTCAACCCGGGGCGGATCGGTGCCGATGCCCATCGGGATGGATCGGGAGCGGGCGCTCGAGGCCCCCGTGGGGGGCGAGGAAGGCCTGTTCGACTCGCGCCGGGGCGAGTCGATCCTCATCGTGGACGACGACCCGTTCATCGCGCGGCTGCTCGAGATCGAGCTCCGGGCCGCCGGCTACGAGGTCCGGGTCGCGGGCGACGGGGAGCGGGCGCTCGAGCTCGCGCGCGAGCGCTGCCCCGAGCTCGTGCTCGCCGACGTCATGATGCCGAACATGGACGGGTTCGAGCTCACCCGCCGGCTCCGGCAGGACAGCCGGACCGCCTCGGCCGCCGTGATCATGCTCACGGCTCGCGGGCTCTCCGCCGACAAGCTCGAGGGCTTCGCCGTCGGGGCGGACGACTACATCGTCAAGCCCTTCGACACGCCGGAGCTCCTGGCGAGGATCCGCGGCGCGCTCCGGCGCTCGCGGGAGATGCGCGCCCAGTCCCCGCTCACCGGCCTGCCGGGCAACATCCGGATCGCCGAGGAGATCCGGGCGCGCATCGAGGCCGGCGCGATCTTCGCCGTCCTGTACGCGGACCTGGACCACTTCAAGGCCTACAACGACCACTACGGGTTCATGCGGGGGGACGAGGTGATCCGGGTCACGGGCCGGCTCCTGCAGGACGTGACCCTGGAGGTGGCCGGGCTCGGCGCGTTCGTCGGGCACGTGGGCGGCGACGACTTCGTCATCGTGTGCGACGCGGACCTCGCCCCGCGCCTCGCCGAGCGCATCATCGAGCGCTTCGAGGCCTGCATCGCCGAGCTCTACGACCCCGCCGACCGCGCCAAGGGCTGCATCGAGGTCGAGGATCGACGGGGGGAGCTCCAGCGCTTCCCGATCATGACGATCTCGATCGGGATCGCGACGACCGAGCGTCGCAGGTTCGCGCACTACGCGGAGGTCGTCGCCGTCGCGACCGAGATGAAGTCCTACACGAAGAAGGCCCACGAGGGCTCCTCCTGGTCCGTGGACCGCCGGACCGCCTAGAGCTCGGTCGGGTCGGGCTCGCCGTCGAGGGGCGCGGGGCGCCCGAGGTGGTACCCCTGGCCGAGCCGGACGCCGAGCTCGCGCAGGGCCTGGAGCTCCTCCTCGGTCTCGACGCCCTCCGCGACGATCGTCATCCCCATCTCCTCGGCGAAGGAGATGAGCGCCACCGAGAGGGCGCGCCGCGCGTGGTCGGAGTCGATCCCGCGCGTGAGGTCGACGTCGAGCTTCATGACGTCCGGGCGGATGTTGAGGATGTGGCGGAGGCTCGCGAACCCGGCGCCCGCGTCGTCGATCGCGACGCGCACCCCGAGCGACCGAAGCGCGTCGAGGGCCCGTTGGAGCTGCCCGTAGTCGTCGATCCGCTCGTGCTCGGTGAGCTCGAGGACCACCCGGTCCGCGGACGGCCGCAGCGTCTCCGCGAGCGTCGGCGAGAGCACGGTGCGGTGCGACACGTTGATCGCGAGGTACGCGCGCTCGGGGATGCGGCGCAGGGCGCGGAGCGCCGCCTCGGTCGCGGAGAGCTCCAGCTCGGCGCCGAGCCCCACCGCGGCGGCCTCGGCGAACCACGTCTGGGGCGGACCCGGTGGGTCGGTGAAGCGCGCGAGCGCCTCGACCCCGGCGACCTCGCGCGAGGCGAGGTCCACGATCGGCTGGAACACGAGGTGCCAGCCGTGGCCCGCGACCGCGCGCTCGATGCGGGCGGTCCGCTCCTCGGTCTGCAGCGCGGCCTCGCGGCGGCCCCGCAGGTGGCTCGCGAGGTCGCGGACGAGGCCGGAGAGCAGCTCCGGCGAGAGCGTCTCCTGCCCCTCGGCCGCGCGGCGGAGGGCGGCGCGGATCTCGGGAGGGGTGGTCCCCTTCAGCAGGTAGCCGACCGCCCCGCGCTCGAGCATCTGCACCACGGTGGCGTGGTCGGCGAGCGCCGAGTGCGCGAGCACCCGGACGTGCGGCGCCGCCTCGCGGAGCTCCTCGACCACCCGCGGCCCACCGCCGTCCGGCATGCGGATGTCCACGACCACGACCCGGGGCCGGAGCTCGGTCGCGAGGCGGATCGCTTCCTCGGCCGTGGTCGCCGTCCCGACGAGCTCCAGGTCGGGGTCGCCGCGCACGACGTCGGCGAGGGCCGCGAGCACCATCTCATCGTCGTCGGCGAGGAGGACCGTGATCCTCTCCATGTGCGTTCCACCGTAGGAGCCGGGCCCGCTCATCGCAAGCATCGCCGCGCCCGTGTCCACGGGCATCGACGCGGGTCGCCGGGCCTATGATGCGGGCGGGAGGTGGGGACGGTGACGGTACGGGAGATCCGGGCCCCCCGCGGACCAGAGCGGACCTGCAAGAGCTGGCCGCAGGAGGCCGCGCTGCGGATGCTCATGAACAACCTCGACCCCGAGGTCGCCGAGCGCCCCGAGGATCTGGTGGTCTACGGCGGGACCGGTCGGGCGGCGCGTTCCTGGGAGGCCTTCGACGCGATCGTGCGGACCCTGCGCGAGCTCGAGGACGACGAGACCCTGCTCGTGCAGTCCGGCAAGCCGGTCGCCGTGTTCCCGACCCACCGGATGGCCCCGCGGGTGCTGATCGCGAACGCGCTGCTCGTCCCGAAGTGGGCGGACTGGGAGACCTTCCGCGAGCTCGAGCGCCAGGGCCTCACGATGTTCGGCCAGATGACGGCGGGCTCGTGGATCTACATCGGGACCCAGGGGATCCTCCAGGGCACGTACGAGACGCTCGCCGAGGCGGCCTCGCAGCACTTCGGGGGGTCGCTGCGGGGCACGATCACGCTCACCGGCGGGCTCGGCGGCATGGGCGGCGCGCAACCCCTCGCCGTGACGATGAACGGCGGCGTCGCCCTGTGCGTCGAGGTGGACCCCGCCCGGATCGAGCGGCGCATCAAGACGGGCTACCTCGACCGGGAGACCGCGGACCTCGACGAGGCCGTGCGGTGGGCGGAGGAGGCGCGGGCGGCCGGCGAGCCGCTGTCGATCGGGCTCCTCGGCAACTGCGCCGAGACCCATCCCGAGCTGCTCCGCCGGGGCTTCCGCCCCGACCTCGTGACCGACCAGACGAGCGCCCACGACCCGGTCGGGGGCTACGTGCCGGCGGGCCTCACGCTCGAGCAGGCGGCGGCGCTCCGCCGCGAGGACCCGGGCGAGTACGAGCGACGGGCCTACGCCTCGATGGCCGCGCACTGCGACGCGATGGTCGCCTTCGGGGAGCGGAGGGCCGTGGTCTTCGACTACGGCAACAACCTGCGCGCCGGCGCCGAGATCGGGGGCCTCCCGCACGAGCGGGCCTTCTCCTACCCCGGCTTCGTGCCGGCGTTCATCCGTCCGATGTTCTGCGAGGGCAAGGGGCCGTTCCGCTGGGTCGCGCTCTCGGGCGACCCCGAGGACATCGAGAAGACCGACCGCGCGGTGGCCGAGCTGTTCCCCGGGAACGAGCGCCTCGCCCGGTGGCTGCGGATGGCCGAGGAGCGGGTGACCTACCAGGGCCTGCCCGCCCGGATCTGCTGGCTCGGCTACGGCGAGCGCGCGAGGGCGGGGCTGCGCTTCAACGAGATGGTCGCGAGCGGCGAGCTGCGGGCGCCGATCGTGATCGGGCGCGACCACCTGGACGCGGGCAGCGTCGCGAGCCCCTACCGCGAGACCGAGGGCATGCGCGACGGCTCCGACGCCATCGCCGACTGGCCGATCCTGAACGCGCTCGTGAACACGGCCGCGGGCGCGCACTGGGTGAGCGTGCACCACGGCGGCGGGGTCGGCATCGGGTACTCGCTGCACGCGGGGATGGTCGTCGTCGCGGACGGCTCCGCCGAGGCGGCCGAGCGCCTGGAGCGCGTGCTCACGACCGACCCCGGGCTCGGCGTGGTGCGCCACGCCGACGCCGGCTACGAGCGGGCGCTGGAGGTCGCGCGCGAGCGCGGCGTGCGCCTGCCCTGGCTCGCGTGAGGCCGGATGCCGCGGACGAGCGCGGGCCTGCTCGTGTACCGGCGGCGGCCGTCGGGGATCCAGGTGCTGCTCGTGCACCCCGGCGGGCCGCTGTGGGCGCGGCGCGACGACGGCGCGTGGTCGATCCCCAAGGGCGAGCACGGCCCCGAGGAGGACCCCTTCGCCGCCGCCCGGCGGGAGTTCCGCGAGGAGCTCGGGCAGGAGGCGCCCGATGGCGAGCCCCTCGCCCTCGGCGAGGTTCGTCAGGCGGGCGGCAAGGTGGTCGCCGCCTGGGCCCTCGAGGGGGACCTGGACGTCTCCGCCGTCCGCAGCGGCACGTTCGAGATGGAATGGCCGCCGCGCTCGGGGCGCGTCGGGCGGTTCCCCGAGGTCGACCGGGCGGGATGGTTCGACCCCGAGGAGGCCCGCCGCAAGCTCGTCCCCGGCCAGGTGCCGTTCCTCGACCGGCTCCTCGCGGCCCTCGGCGAGCGCTGATCCAGGGTCAGTTCGAGATCTCGCGGCGGAGGCGCTCCTCCCACTCCCGGCGCCGTCCCTCGGGCCCGAGCTCGTACAGGCGCTTGCACTCGGGGCAGATCGGGTAGCGCTCAGGGTCTCGGGAGGGGACCCACACCTTGCCGCAGAGCGCGACGACCGGTGTGCCGTGCACGAGGGCGGCCGTCAGCGTGCGCTTCTCGACGTAGTGGGCGAAGCGGTCGTGGTCGCCGTCGCTCGGGCGGAGGTCGGTCCGGACCTCCTCCTCGGTCCCGACGCCGGTCCCCGCGGCGACGGTGTCGCGCAGCTCCTCCATGGCGTCCCGATACTCTAGCTCTCGCATGGCCCCAGCACCCGGCGAGATGCTGGCCGGGCACGAAGCGGGGGGTCGTTCCAGGTCCGAGGGGCATGCCCGACGTCGCGAGAGGGTATGGGGGAGCGAGGCTCGTTTGGGGGGAACGATGACCAAGTCGAAGACCTTGACGGCAAGGAAGCGGGCATCGCGCGTCGTTCGTTGGAAGATGAGCTCGTCCGCGAAGAGATCCGCTGTGAGGTCCGCGACCAGACGCGTGAGAACCACCGCTCGGCTCGGCTAGATGGGTCGGAGGGGGCGGCCCCCGTCGAGTCGGGGCGTCTACTCCTTCGAGGAGCAGCTGGCCCTCCCGCACGAACTGGTCCTCGACACGAGTTTCGTCGTGGAAGCCCTCTTGCCCCACGAGCCACTGCACGATGTGTGTGCGGAAGCGCTTGCCCGGATGGTGGATGAGGAGACGGTCGTCTTCTTCAACCGGTTGCTCGAGCTCGAGCTGATCGAGGCGACCTACGAGCTGGCTCTGGTGGAGCGGTTCGGTTCGAAGGGATGGAGGCGGCGCCGTCTCGACGGGAGGGCTCGCCGCAGAGCGAACACCCTCTCCCGGGCCATGCTCGATGCGTCGGGGCAGCTGCTCGAGCCCTGGATCACGCGGTGGTCGAACTCCACGAGGTCATCGACCGGGTTCCCGATCTCATGGCTACCTACGGCTTGAGCTCGTATGACTCCGTGCACGCGGCGACCGCCCTCTACCTCGGCGTCCCTAACCTGGTGGCCCTGGATGCGGGGTTCAGCGCCCTGCCCGCTGGGCAGATCACGCTCTACACCAACGCCTCGCGCGTGCGGGCATGTCGACGCTTCAGGGCGCAGCGAGGATGGTGAGCTGTGGATGCCCCGCGCGTGGGGTCGCTACGCGGCCCGGTCCGGGCCGGCCCGCACGACGAGGTGGTCGATCGCGCACCAGAGCGTCTTCGCGAAGGGGAAGAAGGCGAGCGGGACGAGCCCGGCCACCGCGAGCGAGACGACGAGCAGGGCGGCGACGTGGACCTCGGGGAGGTCGACGGCGAGCCAGGCGACGAGCACCACGAGCCAGACGAGCGCCGTCACGGTGTAGTTGATCGTCATCGCGCCGAGGAAGCCGCCCTCCTCCCGCTCGAGCCGCAGGCCGCACCGCGGGCAGCGCTCGCGGATCCGCAGCCAGGAGGCGAAGAGCCCGCCGGAGCCGCACCGCGGGCACCGGCGGGCGAGGCCGCGCAGGAGCACGCGGAGCGCGCCGGGCTCACCCTCGCCGGGCGTCCCGGTTCGGCGCGGCGCGCCGGGACGGTCGAGGTCCCCGTAGGGGGTGGGCGTCTCGGGCACGCCGCCACGGTAGCAGCGGGGGTAGCCTTGGCTCGTGATCCCGCTGGGCGAGCGCCTCGCGCTCTCGGACGTGGTCGCGGTGGCGCGCGGCGAGCCCGTCGCGCTCGCGCCGTCCGCGGCCCGGCGGATGCGCGCGGCCCGCGCGGTCGTGGAGGACGCGGTCGCCCGCGGCGAGACCGTCTACGGCGTCACCACCGGCCTCGGCAGCCTGGCGGGCGTGCGGATCGAGCCGGCCGAGGTCGCCCGCCTGCAGGAGCGGCTCGTGCGCTCCCACGCGACCGCCGTGGGGCCGCTGCTCTCGCGGCAGGAGGCCCGGGCGATGCTCGCGCTCCGCGCGCACGTGCTCGCGCTCGGCGCCTCGGGGGTCCGCCTCGAGCTCGTGGAGCGGATGGTCGAGATGCTGAACCGCGACCTCGTGCCGGCCGTGCCCGAGCAGGGCTCGGTCGGCGCCTCGGGGGACCTCGCGCCCCTCGCGCACCTCGCGCTGCCGCTCCTCGGGCGGGGCGAGCTGCTGGATGCGGATGGTCGGGCCGTGCCGGCGGGCCCGGTGCTCGAGGCCGCCGGCCTCGCGCCGCTCGCGCTCGAGGCCAAGGAGGGGCTCGCGCTCGTGAACGGGACGCAGGGGATGCTCGCCGTCGGCATCCTCGCGGCCGAGCGGGTCCGGACGCTGGTGCGGACGGCCGACGTGGTGGCGGCGATGACGATCGAGGCGGCCCTCGGCACCGACCGACCGTTCGATGCGCGGCTCCACGCGCTGCGTCCGCACCCAGGGCAGGTGGCCTCGGCCTCGAACCTGCGGCGGCTGCTCGCCGGCAGCCCGATCGTCGCCTCGCACCGCGAGAGCGCGCACCTCGTCCAGGACGCCTACTCGCTGCGGTGCGCGCCGCAGGTCCACGGCGCGACGCGCGAGGCGCTCCGGTTCGCCCTCGGGGTGCTCGAGGTCGAGGCGAACGCGGTCTCCGACAACCCGATCGTGCTCGCGGGCGACGGGGCGGTCCTCTCCGGGGGGAACTTCCACGGCCAGCCGGTCGCGGTCGCCCTGGACGCCCTCGCGCTCGCGGTGGTGCCGACGGCGAGCATCGCGGAGCGCCGCCTGTACCGGCTGCTCGACCCCGCGCGGAACAACGGCCTGCCGGCGTTCCTCGTGCCCCAGAGCGGGCTGAACTCGGGCTTCATGCTCGCCCAGTACACGGCGGCCTCGCTCGTGTCCGAGTGCAAGACGCTCGCCCACCCCGCCTCGGTGGACTCGATCGCCTCCTCGGCGGGGCAGGAGGACCACGTGAGCATGGGGATGACCGCCGCCCGCCACCTGCGTCAGGTGGTGGCGAACGCCGAGGTGGTGCTCGCGCTCGAGGCGCTCGCGGCCGCCCAGGCGCTCGACCTGCGGGCGCCGCTCGCGCCGGCCGGTCCGACGGGGGCGGCGCGGGACGCGATCCGGTCCCGCGTCGCGCCGCTCGAGGAGGACCGGGAGCTCGGCCCGGACGTCGCCGCGGCGTTCGAGCTCGTCCGCTCCGGGGAGCTCGTGCGGGTCGCCGAGGCCGCCCTCGGCGCGGCCCTCGAGTGAGCCCGCGAGGCAGCGCGTCGACGCGCCGGCAGGGTCGACCTCGCTACGAGTGGTAGATGAGGATCCTCGTGCCGATCGGGGCGAGCCCGAAGATCCACCGGGCGTGCCAGTAGGGGACCCGCACGCACCCGTGGCTCGCGGGGTAGGTGGGCACCTCCGGCCAGCCGTGGATCGCGCGGAGCCCGTCGAAGTAGCTCGGGTAGTACAGGCGGTTCGGGCTGTAGCCCGCGAGCTTGCGGTACACGCGGAAGGAGCCGTCGTGCGTGGCGCCGTTCGCCCCGGTCGAGACGTGGATCACGTTCGTGACGACCCGGTCCTCGACCGTGTACAGGACCTGCTTGGTCTGGTCCACCTCGATGTGGAAGGCGCGGACGTCCAGGCGGGGCCGCGGCACGAGGGGGTCGGCGAGCGCGCGCCAGGTCGCCGCCGTCACCCCGGTCACGCGCGGCATGCCCTGGACCTTCCGGAACGCGAGCACGGCGTCGCCCGTGCGGTGGTCGTAGACGGTGTCGATGCCGACGATCCGGTAGCGCAGCTCGGCCAGGCGTCGCTCGAGCAGGCGCACGAAGCGACCCCGCGAGCCGACATCGAGCGAGGGGAGCGGCGTCGCGTCGGCGGGCGTGACGGCCGAGGCCCGCAGGAGCGAGGCCCGGTCGAACGTGGCCCGGGCACGGTACCGGCCCGGGCGGAGCACGCGGAAGGCGGCCGAGAACGAGCCCGACGGGTCCACCCGCGCCCGGGCGGCGTCGACCGCCCGTCCCGCGCGCAGGAGGACGACCCGCACGCGCGCGCCGCCGATCGCGGGACCCACCGTCCCGCGGACCCGCACGGTGTCGAAGAGGCGGACGGGGCCCATCCGCACCGCGACGACCCCCCGCACCTCGACGGTCACGGGCGCGCTCGCGGTCGAGCCCCAGCGCGCGTGGAGGGCGCTCGTGCGGTCGAGCGCGACCGCGACGGAGAACGCCCCGCCCGCGTCGGTCGAGGCGGTGGCGAGGAGCGCGTCCGTCTCGTCGCGGATCTCGACGGTCTCCCCCGCGGCGGCAGGATCGATCGCGCCCGAGAGGGTGACCGTCTCGCCGAAGGTGATCCGGCCCGCCGAGGCCGCGAGGGTGACCGTGGGGCTCGCGGCGAGGGCCGCGGGCGTCGGAGCCGCCGCCCAGGCGACCGCGAGCGCGAGGGCGAGGGCGGACCCGGATGCGACGAGCCTCCTCAGCGCTCCCACGCGACCTCCCCGCCGACGACGGTCCTGATCACCGGGTCGTGGCCCGGCCGGTACGGCACGTGGTGGAACCCGTCGCCCTCGAGCACGACGAGGTCCGCGCGCGCGCCCGGCGCAAGGGTACCGTGCGTCGGGGCGAGGTCCAGCACCCGGGCGGCGTTGGCGGTGGCCGCCACGAGGGCCTCGGTCGGCGAGAGGCGGTAGAGCGCGCAGGCGACGGCGATCGCCTCGGGCATCGACGCGACGGGGGAGGTGCCGGGGTTGCAGTCCGTGGCGAGGGCGGCGACCGCCCCGGCGCGGAGCAGCGCGTCGACGGGGGGCGGCGGCGCCCCGAGCAGCAGCGGCGAGGTCGGGAGCAGCACCGCCGCCGTGCCCCCGCGCCCGAGGGCCGCGATGCCCGCCTCGGAGACGTGGTT
>CAZXJB010000061.1:0-16016 GCA_964640965.1 uncultured Actinomycetes bacterium
CACCGCGCGCCCCTTCTCCACGGCGTTCGCGAGGTAGTCATCGTGGGGCTCGTCCACCTCCGGCCACGGCCCCGGGTGGCTCTCGATCGTCACCCACGCGACGGGCCAGTCCGCGCAGATCTCGAGGATCTCGCGCAGCTTGTGGCGGTTGGCCGAGGCGATCGCCAGGCGTTCGGGGAAGCTCATCGCGCGCGGACGCTCATCGCTCGAGGGCCTCGCGCTGCACCCGCGTGAGCTCGGCGATCCCGCCCGCGGCGAGGTCCAGGATCGCGTCCAGCTGGTCCCGCCCGAACGGCGTGCCCTCGGCCGTCCCCTGGACCTCGACGAGCCGCCCCGAGCCGGTCATGACCACGTTGAAGTCGACCTCGGCGGCGGCGTCCTCCTCGTAGGTGGGGTCGAGCACCGGGCGCCCACCCACGATCGCGACGGAGACCGCCGCGACCGAGTCGGTGAGCACCCCGCTCGGGACGGCCCCCGCCTCCTCCAGGCGCCGCAGCGCCTGCGCGAGCGCGATCCACCCCGCGGTGATCGAGGCGCATCGGGTGCCGGCGTCGGCGAGCAGCACGTCGCAGTCGACCGTGATGGTGCGCTCGCCGAGGCGCGAGAGGTCCGTGACGGCACGGAGGGAGCGCCCGATCAGGCGCTGGATCTCCTGGGTGCGGCCGCCCGGTCGGCCGCGGCTCACCTCCCTCGGGGTGCGCTCGGCGGTGGCCCGGGGCAGCATCGCGTACTCGGCCGTCACCCAGCCCTTCCCGGTCCCCCGCAGCCAGCGCACCGACTCCGCGTCCACCGAGGCCGCGACGAGCACCCGCGTCCTCCCCTGACGGAACAGCACCGAGCCCTCGGCCCAGTCCTGGTAGCCGAGCTCGTAGGCGACCTCCCGGAGCTCGTCGTCGCGCCGACCGTCGGAGCGAGCGCTCACGGCCGGACCTCGAGCCGCATCCCCTCGACCGCGAGCTCGACGGGCCCGCCGAACCCGTCGGCGGCCTGCTCGCGCGAGCGCTCGCGATCCACCGTCGGCCAGATGTGCGTGAGCACGAGCCGACCCACCCCCGCGCGCGCGGCGTGCTCGCCCGCCTGCCGGGCCGAGAGGTGGAACGGCAGCAGCTCGTCGCCGTCCTGCCACGTGGCCTCCGAGAGCAGCACGTCGGCGCCGGCCGCGAGCGCCTCGATCGCGGCGGTCGGCCCCGTGTCGCCCGTGTAGGCGAGCACCCCGCCGTCGGTCTCCAGGCGGAACCCGAGCGCCGGCAGGCCGAGGTGCTCCATCAGGGCGGTCCGCACCCGGAAGGGGCCGAGCTCGAACCCCTCGCCCGGCTCGAGCTCGTGCCAGGCGAAGGCCTGCCGCATCGCCCGCCGCCCGTCCTCGGAGAGCACGGCCTCGAGCTTCGCGGCGAAGCGGACGGGCGCGTACAGGGGCAGGCCCGGGGGCCCGAGCGCCCCGTAGTGCCGCGCGTAGAAGGTCGGGTACAGGTCCACGAAGTGGTCCGGGTGCTCGTGGCTGATGAGGATGCCGTGGATCTCGGGGATCCCGATGTGGCGCTGGAGGTTGGCGAGCGTGCCGGTCCCCGCGTCCACGTACAGGTTGAAGCCCTCGTGCCGCACGAGGTACCCGCTCGTCGCGGCCCCGCCGTTCGGCCAGGTGCCGCTCGCGCCGAGCACCGTCAGCTCCACGCCTCGCCCACCTCCACCCTGCGCACGTGCAGGTCACCGATCTCGGGTCCGAGGAACCGGGTCGCCAGGCGCTGGAACTGCGCCGGATCGCCGGTCGAGCAGAACTCGTGCTCCGGCGGCCCGGCGCCCTCGTCGCGGGCGAGCCCCTGCCGCAGCAGGGTAGCGTACACGTCCTTCGCGGTCTCCTCGGCCGAGGAGACGAGCACGACCTCGGGCCCCATCTCGAGCTGGAGGAGCCCGGAGAGCAGCGGGTAGTGCGTGCACCCGAGGATCAGCGTGTCCACCCCAGCCGCCTTCAACGGGGCGAGGTAGGCGGCGGCCGCGCGTCGCAGCTCCTCGGAGGTCGTGTCCCCCCGCTCGACGTGCTCGACGAACGCCGGGCAGGCCGCGGCGTGGAGCTCGGCCTCGGCGCCCACGGCGCGCTGGTACGCGCCGGTCGCGATCGTCGCCTCGGTGCCGATCACGCCGATCACGCCGTTCCGCGTCGCGCGCAGCGCCGCGCGCACGCCCGGGTTGATGACCCCGATGACGGGGACCCCGTGGGTCGTCGCGATGTCCCCGATCGCCGAGACCTCGATCGAGTTGCACGCCACGACGAGGAGCTTCACGCCGCGCCGGACCAGGTACGCGGCGATCTCCAGCGCGTACCGGCGGATCTCCTCGACCGGCTTGGGCCCGTAGGGGAACCGCGCCGAGTCGCCGACGTACACGATCCGCTCCCGGGGGAGCAGGTCGACGATCGCCCGGACCACGGTGAGGCCGCCGACCCCGGAGTCGAAGACCCCGATCGGCCGATCGTCACCCACCGGCTACCACCACAGGGACGCCTCGACGCCCTTCTCCGCCCGCTCGAGGTCGGGGGCCCACGCCTGCGTGGAGAGGTACTTCCAGCCGCCGTCGGCGAGCAGGCAGACGATGTCGCCCTCGTCGATCTCGCGCGCGATGCGCTGGGCGACGTGGACGACGGCGCCCGAGGAGATCCCGGCGAAGATCCCCTCCTTGGCCGTGAGCTCGCGCGTGGCCCGCAGGGCCTCCGAGGAGCTCACGAGGAACTTCCGGTCCACCACCGTGGGATCGAAGATCGGCGGGATGAACCCCTCGTCGAGCGAGCGGAGGCCGTACACCAGCTCGCCGAGCTCCGGCTCGGCCGCGACGATCTGCACGTTCGGGTTGTGGCGGTGCAGCGCCCGTCCGTTCCCGGTGAGGGTGCCGCCGGTCCCGAGCCCCGCGACGAAGTGGGTGATCTCGGGCAGGTCCTCGATGATCTCGACGGCCGTCCCCTCCTCGTGTGCGAGGGGGTTGTTCGGGTTCCCGTACTGGAACGGCATGTAGTAGCGCGGGTCCCGCGCGAGCGCGCGGGCGACCTCGATCGAGCCGTTCGTCCCGCGGTCGCCTGGCGAGTAGACGATCTCCGCGCCGAAGAGCTCGAGCAGGCGGATGCGCTCCTCGCTCGCGTTGTCCGGGATGACGACGGTGAGCCGGTAGCCCTTCAGGCGGCAGACCATCGCGAGCGAGATCCCGGTGTTGCCGGAGGAGGGCTCGAGGACGATCCGGTCCTTCGTCAGCTCACCCGAGGCCTCGGCGGCCTCGATCATGCGCTTGGCGATCCGGTCCTTCGTCGAGCCCGTGGGGTTCGCGCCCTCGAGCTTGGCCCAGAGGCGGACGCCGGGCTTCGGCGACATCCGCGGCATGCCGACGAGCGGCGTGTGACCGATCGAGTCCAGGACGTCCGCGTACCGCACCGGTCCGCATCATCCCCCCGAGGCCCCGCCCGCCACCGCGGGCAGGATGCTCACCGTGTCGCCCTCGGAGACGGGGGTCTCGAGCGCGCCCAGGTACCGCACGTCCTCGTCGTTCAGGTAGACGTTGATGAAGCGGTGCAGCGCGCCGTCCTCGGTGAGGACGTTCTTCGTGATGCCCGGGTACGAGCGCTCGAGGTGCTCGAGCACCTCGCGGAGCGTCGAGCCCTCGGCGGCCACGCGCGCCTCGCCGCCGGCGTGCTTGCGGAGGATCGTCGGGAGCTTCACGGTCACGGACACCGGTCTCGGTCTCTCCTTCCTCAGGTGCGGCTCGGGAGGCCGCAGAACTGCTCGTAGTCGATGAGCTCGGTCACGGTGGGCTCCTTGCCGCAGACCGGGCAGTCGGCGTCCCACCGCAGCCGCACGGTCTGGAACTCCATCGCGAGCGCGTCGAAGATCAGCAGGCGGCCCTCCAGGGTCTGGCCGAGTCCGGTGATCAGCTTGATCGCCTCGGTGGCCTGGATGCACCCGACGATCCCCGGCAGCACCCCGAAGACCCCGCCCTCGGCGCAGCTCGGGACGGTCCCCGGCGGGGGCGGCTGGGGGAACAGGCAGCGGTAGCAGGGCGTCTCGGGCCCCGGCATGAAGACCGTCGCCTGCCCCTCGAACTGGTAGATCGAGCCGTACACGAGGGGCTTGCCGAGCATCTGCGTGGCGTCGTTCACGAGGTACCGCACGGGGAAGTTGTCGGTGCCGTCGATCACGACGTCCCAGGGCTCGAGCACCTCGAAGGCGTTCGCGCTCGAAAGGAGCGTGTCGTAGGTCACGACCTCGACGTTCGGGTTCAGCTCGAGGAGCGTGTCGCGCGCCGACTCCACCTTCGGCCGGCCGACGTCGCTCGTGCCGTGGACGATCTGGCGCTGCAGGTTCGACAGGTCCACCCGGTCGAAGTCCACCAGCCCGATCCTGCCCACCCCCGCCGCCGCGAGGTACATCGAGATCGGCGAGCCGAGCCCGCCGGTCCCGATCACGAGGACCTTCGCGTCCAGGAGCTTGCGCTGGCCCTCCGCCCCGACGCCGGGCAGGATGATGTGGCGCGCGTAGCGCTGGACCTCCTCGACGGTGAACCCGCGGGTCATCCGATCTCCAGCTCCTCCTCGGTGATCTCGCCGTCGACGATCCGGAACGCCCGCAGCACGGGGTGCTCCCGGTCCGACAGCGACATCACCAGGTAGTAGGCATCAGGGTAGAAGGCGAGGCGCAGGTCCGTCTCGGAGGGGTAGGCCTCCGAGTGCGTGTGGGTGTGGAAGATGCCGAGGAGCTCCCAGCCCTCCTCGTCCATCCGCTGGAACACCCGCAGCTGCTCCTTCGGGTCGAGCCGGTAGGAGACGGGGCTCGCGTCGAGGTTCCGCATCGCGAAGAAGGCCACGGGGACCCCGTCGCGGCCCGCGAGGAGCCCGCACGCCTCGTTGGGGAACTCCCGGAGCCCGTGCTCCACCATCTGCCCGTAGAGGGCGCCGTCGATCCGAAGCATCTGCATCTGCACCTGCGATAAACCCTACCAGCGCGGTGGTATTCCCCCGCCCCCCTCGGGCCCCCTCGGGAGGCGCCCGACGAGCGAGATCCGCCCGGGCTCCCCCGGTGTGGTCTCGCCGATCCGAGCGTACGGCACGCCGAGGCGCGCGAACGCTCGCTCGAGCTCCTCCGTCCTCGTCGCGGCGACGAGCAGGCCCCCCGAGGTCTGCGCGTCGGCGAGGACCAGCAGCTCCGGCTCGGTGAGCGAGCCCGCCTCCAGATGGGGGCGCGCGAACGCGAGGTTCCGCTTCGTCCCGCCCGGCACGACGTCGCGGGCGGCGAGCTCGAGCACCCCCGGCAGCAGCGGCACCGCGTCCGCGGCGAGGCGGGCCGCCACTCCCGAGCCCTCGAGCATGCGCTGCAGGTGCCCGAGCAGCCCGAACCCCGTCACGTCGGTGGCGGCCTCGGCGCCGGCCTCGCGCATCGCGCGCGCCGCCGCCGCGTTCAGCGTGGTCATGAGCTCGACCGCCGCGCGCACCTGCCCCTCCTCGGCGATCCCCTGCTTGATCGCCGTCGAGACGATCCCGGTCCCGAGGCGCTTCGTCAGGTACAGGGCCGCGCCGGGGGGCGCGGTGGAGTTGCGCACGACCTGCTCCGGCGCGGCGAAGCCGAGCGCCACCATCCCGTACTTCGGCTCGGGGTCGGTGATCGTGTGCCCGCCGAGCACCACGGCCCCCGCCTCCGCCGCCACGGCCTGCCCGCCCCGGAGGACCTCGGCCAGCATCTCGAGGGGGAGGTCGTCCACCGGCCACGCCACGACGTTCAGCGCGAGGGCCGGCTCCGCGCCCATCGCGTACACGTCGCTGAAGGCGTTCGCGGCGGCGATCCGGCCCCAGTCGTACGGGTCGTCGACGATGGGCGTGAAGAAGTCCACCGTCGCCACGAGCGCCCGCCCGTCGGGCAGGCGGTAGACGGCGGCGTCGTCGCCGGTCTCGGCCGAGACCAGCACCGCCTCCGGCATCGCCGGGGCCTCGATGAGGCTCAGGACCTGAGCCAGGTCGCTCGGACCGAGCTTGCACGCTCAGCCGGCGCCGTGGCTGAACCTCGTGAGCCGGACGTCCTCCCGCATCGGGAGGAGGCTACCCCCGGACCGGGGCGGTGCCCATCGCGTGGAAGCCGCCGTCCACGTGGACGAGCTCCCCCGTGATGCCGCGGGCGAGGTCCGAGAGGAGGAACACGATGGCGTCGGCGACGGGCGAGGCGTCGGTCGTGTCCCAGCCGAGGGGCGCGCGCTCGCCCCACGCGTCGGCGAGCTCCTGGAACCCGGGGATCCCCTTGCCCGCGATCGTCCGCAGGGGCCCCGCCGAGACCGTGTTCACGCGGATCCCGTCGGGCCCGAGGTCGCGCGCCAGGTAGCGCGTGACCGCCTCGAGCGCGGCCTTGGCCACCCCCATCCAGTCGTAGACGGGCCAGGCCACCCGCGCGTCGAAGTCGAGCGAGACGATCGCCCCGCCCCGCTCGCGCATGAGCGGATGCATCGCCTCCGCCAGCGTCTTCAGCGAGAAGGCGCTCACGCGCAGGGCCGTCCCGGCGCTCTCCCAGGGCGTGTGGAGGAAGTTGCCCCCGAGCGCGTCCTGCGGGGCGAACGCGATCGCGTGCAGGAACCCGTCCAGCCGTCCCCACCGCCGGCCGAGCTCCTCGGCCACGGCCGCCACCTGGGCCTCGTCGGTGGCGTCCATCTCGAGCACGTCGACGGGCCGGGGCAGGCGCTTCGCGCTCTTCTCCGTGAGGCTCATCGCCCGGCCGAAGGACGTGAGCACGATCTCGGCGCCGTGCTCCTGCGCGGCCCGCGCCGCCGCGTAGGCGATGCTCTCGCGCGTGAGCACCCCGGTGATCAGCAGCCTCTTGCCCTCGAGCAGCATGGGACCTCCTCATCCGACCGCCCGATGCTACCGGCTGCCGGCCCGCGGGACGCGCGGTGGGGGTTCTGCTTGAATGAACGCCCATGGAGCTGCGGGCCCTCGCGAAGTGCGACCTCCACCGCCACCTCGAGGGCGCGATGCGGCTGCGGACGATCCTCGACCTGTACCGCGAGGCGGGCGAGCCCCTGCCCGAGGCCACCCCCGAGGAGCTCGCCCCCCGGGCCCAGGTCCTGCGGCCGATGGAGAGCCTCGAGGACGTCCTCGCGGTGCTCGGGCTCGTCCAGGGCTCCTTCCGCAGCTACGACGCGATCGAGCGGATCTCGCGCGAGGCCGTCGAGGATCTCGCCGCTGACCAGGTGCGCCTGGCCGAGCTGCGGTTCTCCCCCGAGTTCTTCTTCTCCCCCGGCGGACTGGACTGGGACCTCGCGATGGAGCGGGTGGTCGCCGGGATCGGCGCGGCGGCGGCCGAGCTCGACGTCGCGGTCGGCCTGATCGCGATCTTCTCGCGCGACTACGGGATCGACTCGGGCTGGCGGACCGTCGCCTTCGCCGAGCGGCACCGCGAGCACCTCGTCGGCTTCGACATCGCAGGGACGGAGCTCCCGTACCCGCCGGAGACCTCCGTCGAGATCGCCCGGGCGGTGCACGATCTCGGCCTGCCCCTCACCGCCCACTACGGGGAGTCGGGGCCGCCGTCGTACGTGCGCGACGCGATCGAGCTCCTCGGCGTCCGGCGGCTCGCGCACGGCGTCTCGGCCGCCCGGGACCCCGAGGTCCTCGCCCTCGCCCGCGAGCGGGGCGTCGCGTTCGACATGTGCCCGACCTCGAACCTGCGCACCCGCGCCGTCCCCTCGCTCGAGGAGCACCCCGCCCTGCGGCTGCTGCGCGAGGGCCTGCTCGTCACGATCAACACCGACGACCCCGGCCTGTTCGGCATCGACCTCACCCACGAGCTCGAGCTCTGCCGGGACGAGCTGGGCTTCTCGCCCGAGGACCTCCGCGTCGCGACGGAGAACGCCCTCCGGGTGAGCTTCCTGCCCGAGGACGTGAAGCGGGCCGCGCGCGAGCGGCACTTCGGATGGCTGGACGCGTGACCGCCCTCGGGCTCGCCGACCGCGTCTGGGAGGAGCTCCTCGAGGACCAGCCGCTCCTCGGCACGATGGTCGGGGACGAGCGCTACGACGACCGGCTCCCCGACCTCTCCGAGGCCGGCCGGGCGCGCCGGGCCGACCGCGCGCGGGCGGCGCTGCGGGACCTCGCCGAGCTCGACGGCGCCGCGCTCGACCTCCAGGAGCGGACCGCTCTAGACGTCGTGCGCGCCGTGGCCGAGCGCGAGCTCGCCGAGCTCGAGCACCGGCTCGACCGCCTCCGGGTGGTCTCGCACCTGTGGGGGCCGGGGCAGCTGCTCGTCGAGCTCGGGACGTACCAGCGCGCCGACTCCCCGGAGCGGCTGGAGCGCCTCCTCGCGCGCCTGTCGGCGACCCCCGCCTACTACGCCGCCGCGGCGGAGGTCGTCCGGGACGGGCTCGCGGCCGGCGTCGTCGCCCCGCGCATCGTGGTCGAGCGCACCCTGGCGCAGGTGGAGCGCCTCCTCGCCGCGCCCCTCGGGGACTCCCCAGCCCTGCTCGCGGTCCCGCCGGAGGACGCCGAGGCCCGCGACCGGGTCGTGGAGGCGCTCCGCGAGACGGTCCACCCCGCCCTCGAGGGCTACCGCGCGGCCCTCCGCGACTACCTGCCCCACGCGAGCGAGACGATCGGCCTGTCGGCGCTGCCCGGGGGCGAGGCGATGTACGGGACGGAGATCCTCGCGCACACCACGCTCCCCCTCGACCCCCGCGAGGTGCACGAGCTCGGCATCGCGGAGCTCGCGGCGATCCAGGAGGAGCGCCGGGCCTGCGCCCGGCGCCTCGGCTACGACGATCCCGCCCGGGCGGTCGCCGAGGCCGCCGGGCGCGCGGCCTCCCCGGAGGAGCTCGTGGCGCTCGCCGAGGCGCAGGTCGCCAAGGGCTGGGAGGCGGCCCCCGCCTGGTTCGGGCGCCTGCCGAGCGACGCCTGCGAGGTCCGCGCCGTGGAGCCCTTCCGCGAGGCCGACATGCCCTTCGCCTTCTACCACCCGCCCTCGCAGGACGGGTCCCGCCGCGGCGTGTACTACGTGAACGCCCACGGTCTCGAGCACAAGCCGCTGCACCACCTCGCGACGACGACCTACCACGAGGCCAACCCCGGCCACCACCTGCAGATCGCGCTCGAGCAGGAGCTCGGCGACCGCCCGGCGATCCGCCGCTTCGGCGGGTACCTCACCGGGGCGGCCTTCTGCGAGGGCTGGGGGCTGTACGCCGAGCGCCTCGCCGACGAGATGGGCCTCTTCGAGGACGAGCTCGAGCGGCTCGGGATGCTCGAGATGCAGGCGATGCGGGCCGCGCGGCTCGTCGTGGACACCGGCATCCACGCCTTCGGGTGGTCCCGGGAGCGGGCCGTCGCGCTCCTCGAGGAGGCCGGCGTGCCGCGGGTCGACGCCGAGATCGAGATCGACCGCTACGTGACCATGCCCGGCCAGGCCCTGGCCTACAAGATCGGGCAGCACGAGATCGAGCGCCTGCGGGCCGAGGCGGCGCGGCGCGAGGGCCCCGGCTTCTCGGTGCGGGCCTTCCACGACCGGCTCCTTTCGCTCGGGACGCTGCCGCTGCCGGCGATCCGCCGCGAGCTCGGCTGATAGCCTCGCCGATGGTCCCCGAGGCGGCGGACCGAGGGGCCCGTGTCCCCGACGTCGGGACCTGCCACCGTGGAGCCGGATACCGAGGGAGGTGCCTCACCCATGACGCTCACGGACCGTGAGCGGGAGCTCGAGCACGAGATGGTGCGCGCCCTGCGCACCGGCGTCGGCCCGGTCCCCGTCCCCTACCGCGGGGCCGCCCTCCTCGAGCACCCGCTGCTGAACAAGGACGGAGCCTTCTCCGACAAGGAGCGCGACCGCTTCGGGCTGCGGGGCCTGCTGCCCTCGCGCGTGTTCACGATCGAGGAGCAGGTCGCACTCGAGGTCGAGAAGATCCGCCGCAAGACCGACGACCTGGAGAAGTACATCGGGCTCGCCGCGCTGCAGGACCGCAACGAGACCCTCTTCTACCGGGTCCTCATCGAGAACCTCGAGGAGTTCCTGCCGATCGTCTACACGCCGGTCGTCGGGCGCGCCTGTCAGGAGTACAGCCACATCCTGCGGCGCCCCCGCGGGCTGTGGCTCACCCCCGACGACGTCGACCGGATCCCGGAGCTGCTCGCGAACGCCCGTCACGAGGACGTCCGGCTCATCGTCGTCACCGACAACGAGCGGATCCTCGGGCTCGGCGACCAGGGCGCCGGCGGCATGGGCATCCCGGTCGGCAAGATCGCCCTGTACATCGCGGGGGCCGGCATCTACCCGGCGCTCACGCTCCCGGTCTCGCTCGACGTCGGCACCGACAACGAGGCCCTGCTCGCCGACCCCTACTACGTCGGCTACCGGAAGCCGCGCCTGCGCGGGCCGGAGTACGACGACTTCATCGAGGCCTTCGTCGAGGGCGTCCTCGAGGTCTTCCCCCACGCCCTGGTCCAGTGGGAGGACTTCAAGCAGCACAACGCCATCCGGCTGCTGGACCGGTACCGCCACCGGGTCATGAGCTTCAACGACGACATCCAGGGGACGGCGGCCGTGGTCATGGGCGGCATCTCCTCCGCCCTCCGCGTGCTGGACGAGCCCCTCGGCGAGCAGCGCTTCGTGTTCCTCGGCGCGGGGGCGGCCGGGATCGGGATCGCGCGCCTGGTGAAGGCGCAGATGCGCACGGAGGGGGTTTCCGAGGAGGAGATCCGTCGGACGATCGTGCAGCTCGACTCCCGCGGGCTCACCTACCTCGGCCGCGAGCCCCTCGACGAGGACAAGGAGGAGTTCGCCCTGCCGCCCGAGGTGATGCGCGGGTACGGGCTCGAGCCGGGCCGGAGCTACGACCTGGAGGCCGTGGTGGAGGCGGTCCGGCCCACCTTCCTCATCGGCACGAGCGGCACCCCCGGCGCGTTCACCGAGCGCGCCGTCCGCGCGATGGCGGCCCACGCCCGGATCCCCGTGATCATGCCGCTGTCGAACCCCACCTCGAAGACCGAGGCCCAGCCCGAGGACATCCTGGAGTGGACCCGGGGCCGGGCCCTCGTCGCCACCGGGAGCCCGTTCCCGCCGGTCGTCCGTGGCGAGCGCACCCACGTCATCGGGCAGGCGAACAACGCCTTCGTGTTCCCGGGCATCGGGCTCGGCGCGATCGTCGCCGAGGCGCGCGAGGTGACCGACGAGATGTTCCTCGTCGCCGCCGAGGCCCTCGCGAGCACCGTGACCGAGGACCGCCTCGAGGTGGGCGCGCTGTATCCGAACCAGTCCGAGCTGCGGCGCGTCTCGCGCGAGGTCGCCATCGCCGTGGCCCGCTGCGCCCGCGACTGCGGCGTCGGGCGGCACTTCCGGGACGACGCCGAGATCGCCCAGACGGTCGACGAGATGACCTGGACCCCCGCCTACGTCGAGTACGAGCCGGTCGAGCTCGACTAGTCTGGGCCAGACGAGCCCGCGGCACGGCGGGCATGGCCCCGCCCGCGCTCGGCCCGCTGGACGAGGGGCGGATCGACGGATTGACGGGTGGGCGCGCATCCGCGAGGCTCAGGGCGTCCCAGGAGGCCGAGGAGGGAGGCACGATGCCCGTCACCGTCGACCGCAACCGCCTGCGCGAGCTCATGGCCCGCGAGGAGGCGACCTTCGTCCGGACCCACCCCCGCTCGGGCGAGCTGTTCGAGCGGGGCAAGCGGAACCTGCTCGCCGGCGTCCCGATGCCCTGGATGACCGAGTGGGCCGGGCCGTACCCGGTCTTCGTGCGCGAGGCGCAGGGCGCGCACTTCGTCGACGTCGACGGCATCGAGTACGTCGACTTCTGCCTCGGCGACACGGGGGCGATGACGGGCCACTCGCCCGAGCCGGCCGTGAAGGCCATCGCCGAGCAGGCGGCCAAGGGCATCACCCTCATGCTCCCCACCGAGGACTCGATCTGGGTGGGGGCGGAGATGCAGCGACGCTTCGGCCTCCCTTACTGGCAGTTCTGCCTCACGGCGACCGACGCGAACCGGTTCACGATCCGCCTGGCGCGGGCGATCTCCGGGCGCCCGAAGATCATCACCTACTCCTGGTGCTACCACGGCTCGGTCGACGAGACGATCGCGATCAACGTGGACGGGGCGACGGTGCCGCGGCCCGGGAACGTGGGCCCGCCCGTGCCCCCCGAGGTCACGACGCGCTCGATCGAGTGGAACGACGTGGAGGCGCTGGAGGCCGCGCTCGCGCACGGGGACGTGGCGTGCGTCCTCGCCGAGCCGGCCCTCACCAACATCGGGATCGTGCCCCCGGAGCCGGGCTACCACGAGGCCCTGCGGGAGCTGACGCGCACGTACGGGACGTTCCTCGTGATCGACGAGACCCACACGATCTGCGCGGGCCCGGGTGGCGCGACGAGGGCGTGGGGGCTGCAGCCCGACTTCCTCACGATCGGCAAGCCGCTCGCGAGCGGGGTCCCGGCCGCGTGCTACGGCATGACCGAGGAGGTCGCCGAGCGGGTCCAGGCCTACATGGAGACGCTCCCCTCGACCGACGTCGGCGGCATCGGCGGGACGCTCTCGGGCAACGCGCTCTCCCTCGCGGCGATGCGCGCCACCCTGGAGCAGGTGCTCACCGACGAGGCCTTCGAGCGCATGATCGCCCTCGGCGAGCGCTGGGCGGCCGGCGTGCAGGACGCGATCGCGCGCCACGACCTCCCGTGGACGATCCAGCGGATCGGCTGCCGAGCCGAGTACTGGTTCGTCGAGCGCACCCCGCGCAACGGGGCCCAGGCGGCCGCGAGCGACGACCACGAGCTCGCGCGCTTCTGCCACCTCTACGCGCTGAACCGCGGGATCCTCCTCACGCCCTTCCACAACATGGCCCTGATGTCGCCGGCGACGACCCAGGCCGACGTCGACCTGCACACGCAGGTCTTCGACGAGATGTGCCGGGAGCTCGTCGCCTAGGAGCGACGCAGGACCTGCCGGAGACGGACGCGCCCGGGCCTGAGCACGGCCCGGGCGTAGATCCTCGTCGCGAGGGGCACGAGGGCGGCCGTGGCCCCGGCCGTGAGGACCGCGGAGAGCAGGCCCTGCCACGCGGGGGCCTCGCCGAGCAGGAGCCGAGAGGGCATCGTGAGCGGCGCGGTCGGCGGCAGCATCGAGGCCACCGCCGCGAGCGTCCCGCCGGGGTCGGTGTTCGCCTGGATCCCGATGAACAGCGCCCCGATGATGAGGATCGACACGGGCGTCATCGTCGCCTGGAGGTCCTCCTGCCGGGGCACGATCGACCCCGCCACCGCGAAGAGGCTCGCGTAGAAGGCGTAGCCGAGCAGGAACCAGCCGAGCACGAGGACGATCACGGCGGCGGCATCGGCGGGGAACCGCAGCCGGCCCGCGAGCTGCGCGACGGCGAAGCCGACCCCCGCGATCAGCGAGAGCTGGACGAGCCCGAGCGCCCCGATCCCGAGGATCTTGCCCCGCAGCAGCTGCGAGGGCCGCACGGCGGCGAGGAGCACCTCGACCACCCGCGAGGCCTTCTCCTCCACCACCCCCGCGGCGACCCAGTAGCCGTAGGCGAAGAGCTGCCCGTACAGGGCGAGGATCCCGATGAACCCCACGGCCGCGAGCTCGCGGCGTCGGGCGTCGAGCGGCTCCAGCACCCGGACGGGGAGCGGCGGCTGGTCGAGCACCTCCGCGATCTCGTCGGGCTCGAGCCCCCGTCCGGCGAGCGCCTCCTCGACCCGCAGCCGCCGCCAGGCCTCCTGGAGCGGCCCGAGCAGCTCGGCGGGGGGCTCACGACGGACGAGGATGGCCCCCTCCGCGAGCAGCGCGGCGTCGAGGTCGCCCTCGCGGAGGCCTCGCTCGGCCGCCGCCGACGAGGGGAGCGCGCGGATCTGCAGGTCGGCCCCGCCCCCGACGACGCCCCGGACCAGCTCCGCCACCCGCCGAGCGCGCTCGCCCACGACGCCGAGGTCGACCGACGGTCGCCTGGCGAGCAGCGCCCCGCCGCCGAGGACGCCGACGAGCACCGTGATCGTGATCGCCGTCGAGATCAGGAACCCCTTGTCGCGGATCCGCTCGACGAACTCGCGCCGGGCGACGAGCAGGACCGGCCCGCGCCTCACGCGCCCACCGCCCGTCGGAAGATCTCCGAGAGGGAGGGGCGCACGACCTCGAAGGCCCGCACCTCCCCCGCCGCCCGCGCCGCGCCGAGCACGTCCGAGGGCGCGACCCCGGGACCGAGCTCGAGCACGGCGCCCTCGGGGAGCGGCTCGAGCACCCGCACCCCCGGCAGGCGCTCGTACCAGCCCTGCTGCGCTCCCCCGACCTCGAGGCGGACGAGCCGGCGGGGATCCTCCTCGCGCAGCTGCGAGATCCGACCCGCCGCCACCACCCGTCCCTCGTCGATGAGCACCACGGACTCGCAGAGCCGCTCGACGAGGTCGAGCTGGTGGCTGGAGAACAGCACCGGGACCCCCGCCGCGGCCTGCTCCCGCAGCACGCCGGCGAGCACGTCCACCCCGACCGGGTCCAGGCCCGAGAACGGCTCGTCCAGCACGAGGGCGATCGGCCGGTGGACGAGGGCCGCCGCGAGCTGCACCCGCTGCTGGTTGCCGAGGGACAGGGCCTCCACGCGGGAGCGCGCCCGCTCGGCGATCCCGACCACCTGCATCGTCCGCTCGACCTGCCGGTGCGCGTCCTCCCGCTCGAGGCCGTGGAGGCGCGCGAGGTAGACGAGCTGGTCGCGCACCCGCATCTTCGGGTAGAGGCCGCGCTCCTCGGGCAGGTAGCCGAAGCGGCGGCGGGCGGCGGCGTCCACCGGGGCCCCGCGCCAGCGCACCTCACCCGCGTCGGGCTCCAGCACCCCGAGCACGATCCGCATCGCGGTCGTCTTGCCGGCGCCGTTCGGGCCCACGAAGCCGACGATCTCGCCCGCGGGGACGGGGAACGACACATCGTCGAGGGCCACGACGTCGCCGAACCGCCGCGAGAGGCCGACGAGCTCGAGCATGCGGCCCGTAGCCTATCGGCCGCCACGATGACCCCGCGCGCATCGTTCGCGCGCCGCGCCGGTAGTCTGGGGGCCGATGCCGGTGATCGAGGTCGAGGGGCTCCGCAAGGCCTTCGGGCCGGTCCTGGCCCTGGACGGGGTGGACCTCGAGGTGGCCGAGGGCACCGTCGTCGGCCTCCTCGGCCCGAACGGCGCGGGGAAGACCACGACCGTGCGGATCCTCACGACCCTGCTCCGCCCCGACGCGGGCGGCGCCCGGGTCGCCGGCCTCGACGTGGTGCGCGAGGCCGAGCGCCTGCGCCACCTGATCGGCCTGGCCGGGCAGTCGGCCGCGATCGACGAGAACCTCACGGGGTTCGAGAACCTGGAGCTCGTGGGCCGCCTCTACCACCTGCCGCGGGAGCTGGCCCGACGTCGGGCCGTGGAGGTGCTCGAGCGCTTCCAGCTCACCGACGCCGCGGACCGTCCCGCGCGCACGTACTCCGGCGGGATGCGGCGGCGCCTCGACCTCGGGGCGAGCCTCGTGGGTCGACCGCGGGTCCTGTTCCTGGACGAGCCCACGACCGGCCTGGACCCGCGGAGCCGCCTCGAGCTCTGGGACGTGATCCGCGAGCTGCTCCACGAGGGCACCACGATCCTGCTCACGACCCAGTACCTCGAGGAGGCCGACCGGCTCGCCGACGAGATCGTGGTCGTGGACGTCGGACGGGTGATCGCGAGGGGGACCCCGGACGAGCTCAAGGCCCGCGTGGGCGGGGAGGTGCTCGCGCTGCGGGTCTCGGACCGCTCCCAGGTGCCGGCCGCGGCTGGCGCGATCCTCGGGCTCGGCCCGGGCGGCGGCAAGGTGGACAACAACACCGGGGAGATCACGGTCCCCGTCGGGCCCGACGGCCCCCGCCTGCTGACCGAGGCGGTGCGTCGCCTCGACGCCGAGGGGATCGAGATCGCCGACATCTCGCTGCGGCGACCGACCCTCGACGACGTGTTCCTCGCGCTCACCGGCCACGCCGCCGAGGAGACGCCCGGCGCTCCGGCGCGGGGGCGCCGTCGCGCCGG
>CAZXJB010000062.1:0-15865 GCA_964640965.1 uncultured Actinomycetes bacterium
TCACACCCCGGAACCGCGGGCGATTCACGTATCTCGGGGGGTTCTTACATGAGCGCGCTCGAGCTCGTCCAGGTCGGGCTGCTCGTCTACTTCGTCGTGCTGAACCTCATCTACTCGGCGCTGTCCTTCGTCGGCCTGCGGCTCGTGGTCGTGCACGCCCGGGAGCTCTCGGACCTCGCGCTGCGGGACCTGCTGGAGCGCGAGGTCTACCGCCCGGTCTCGATCCTGGTGCCCGCCTACAACGAGGAGCGCACGATCGTCGCCGCCGTCCGGTCCTTCCTCGCGCTGCAGTACCCGCGCTTCGAGGTGATCGTCGTCTCCGACGGCTCGACGGACGGGACGATGGAGCGGCTGACGGAGGCGTTCGCGCTCGTCGAGGACCCGCGCGTCTGGTTGCGGAAGCTCCCCTCGCAGCCGGTCCGACGGGTGCTGCGGTCGCTGCGCCACCCCGAGCTCGTCGTCGTGGACAAGGGGAACGGCGGCAAGTCCGACGCCCTCAACGCGGCGATCAACCTGGCTCGGTACCCGCTGATCGCGCCGGTCGACGCGGACTCGGTGCTCGACGCCCAGGCGATCCTGCGCGCCTCCCGGCTGTTCGTCGAGGACGAGACGATCCTCGCGGTGGGCGGCACGGTGCGGCCGCTCAACGGGGCCACGTTCCGGGCCGGGCGACCGATCTCGATGCGGGTCCCCGACCGGTGGCTCGAGCGCTTCCAGATCGTCGAGTACGCGCGGGCCTTCTTCCTCGGCCGGACGGGCTGGACCCGCCTCAGCACCGTGCTGATCATCTCGGGGGCGTTCGGGCTGTTCCGGCGCGATGCCGTCGTGCGGGTGGGCGGCTTCTGGACGGGCACGGTCGGCGAGGACATGGAGCTCGTCCTGCGCCTGCATCGGGAGCACCGGGCGGCCGGCGTGCCCTACCGCATCGTGGTCGCGCCGGACCCGATCTGCTGGACCGAGGTGCCCTCGGACCTCGGCACGCTGCTGCGGCAGCGCAGCCGCTGGCACCGCGGGCTGTGGCAGAACCTGTGGCGGCACCGCGGGATGCTGCTGAACCCCCGGTACGGCCGCATCGGGCTGCTCGGCCTGCCGTACTTCTGGCTCTTCGAGGGCCTCGCGCCCGTGGTGGAGGTGGTGGGGCTCGCGACCTTCGGCGTCTCCATCGCCCTCGGCGTCGTGGATCCCCGCGTCTTCGCGCTGTTCGTCGCGATGGCCGTCCTCCACGGGATGCTGCTCTCCCAGATCGCCGTCGGGGTCGAGGCCATGCTCCTGGACCGCTACCCGCTGATCGCGGACCGGCTGCGGCTGCTCGCGGCGGCGCTGCTCGAGTTCCTCGGCTTCCACCAGCTGCTCGCCCTGCAACGGTTCCTCGCGATCCTCGGGCTCCTTGGCGGGGGCGGTGGCTGGGGGCGGATGCGGCGGGCGGGGATCCCGACCGCTACCAGCTGATCGGTGGGATGCCGAGGGGATCGCTCTGCTCGCCGTAGATGCCCTCGCCGTAGCGGCCGAGGTCGGTCCGGGCGAGCTCGGCGAGGTACGAGCGGGGGAGCACCGCCGCGAAGATCCGCTGGTCCAGGCGGTCCCGGTCGATCGCGGCGTCCGGCACGTAGGGGCCGATGTTCTCGCCGTAGCGGTAGTCCGCGAGCCAGGCCGCGATCTCGGCGTCGGTGATGCCGGCGTCGGCGAGGGCGCGCTCGGACAGGTAGATCTCGGAGGGCACGACCGCCTCGATGAGCCCGAACACCGAGCGTCCGAAGGCCCGGGCGATGTCCTCCTCGATCTGGATCGGGTCCAGCCGGACCCCGCCGGCGAGGTTCACCGTCGGGCACTGTCCGTGGTCGGCCGTGACGATGAGGACGAACTCGCCCGGGGCGAACCGCTCCTCGAGGAGCCTCGCGACCCGTCCGATCTGGCGGTCGGTCTCGGCGAGGGCGATCCGCTCGCGCTCGGACAGGAAGTTGTAGACGTGGCCGGCGTAGTCGGGTGCCTTGACGTTGATGTAGAGGAGGCTCGTGTTCGGGCCCTCGCCGATCGGCTCGGAACGGAACGTCGCCTCGATGAGGTCGCCCTGGTACGCGATGATCGGGGGCGTGCAGCACAGGGCCTTCTTGCCCTCGGGCGTGAAGCGGTCGTCGATGCCGGGGTCGGGGTAGGCGGCGGCGAGTGCGTCCAGGCGCTCGAGCCCCGGCCAGTCCCGCGGCATCCGGTACAGGTCGGGGTTCTGGGGGATCCAGCCTCCGCCCCCGTCCTCGTCCCAGAGCACGGCGACGGGCCGCTCGCCGAGCGGCCGGCGCCCGCCCCGCCCGAGCATCCCGAGGTGCCAGATCTGGTAGCCGAGCTCGCCCACCCAGGCCCCGTCGTCCGTGCGCTCGTTCCACGCGTCGGCGAGGGTCGGCACGAGCAGGAACGAGGGGTCGGCGCGGCCGGGCTCCCCCCAGGCCTTGACCGGTCGGCCGCGGTACCGGAGGTTGTGGCCGGTGATGCCGTGTGTGCGAGGGAACGCGCCGGTGCCGATCGTGGCGTGGGCGCAGGCCGTCACGGCCGGGAAGGTGCCCACGATCGCGTTGCGGTACACGAGGCTCCGGCGCATGAGGCGCTTCATCTCCGGCCAGGCGGTGCGGGCGGGGTCGGGGTCGTCCCAGTGCTGGAGCACGTTCCAGCCCCCGCCGTCGATCACGAAGGTCACGATGACCTTCGGGGGGCGGGCGGGGCGCTCGATGCCGGGCAGGACCCGTCCCTCGGGGGCACGGAACTCCTCGAAGCCGATCAGGCGCGCGGTCGTCGGCGCCAGGTCGGCGAGCGTCACGCGCTCGGTCCGGTCGCCGGGCTCGACGAGCCCCGGTGCGTAGACGAGCAGGGGGATCCGCTCCAGGTACATCCACACCGCCGCGTGGCTGCTGCGCGGGTCGTTGCGCACGAGCGAGCGGGACTCGTTCGCGTAGTTCGAGGAGTTGTAGGGGGCGAGCACGAGCTGCAGGTCACCCGAGCGCTCGGGGTGGAACTGGCGGAGGACGAGCTCGAGGTGCTCCGCGCCGAGGTCGCGGGCCATCGCCTCGAGCGTCGGCCGCGGGTCGGGTCGGGCGAGGGCCTTGGCCGCGCGGCCGACGGCGCTCCCGCCCGCGACGGCGGCGAGGCCGAGCCCGCCGAGAGCCGCGAGGAGACGCCGGCGCAGCGGGTCGTCGGGAGCATCCTCGAGGGCGCCGCCCCGGGCCACGGCGAGCGCCGCGCCCGCGACGAGGGCTCCGGCGAGCACGCCCGCGACCAGGCTCCCGGTCAGCGCGAGCGCGAACGCGAGCACCCCCGCGACCAGGACGAGGGCGACGAGGAGGGCTCGGGTCGGCCGCATGGGTCGGCCCTATGTTCCCAGACCGGAGCCGGGGCTACGCGCGCTTGCGGGGGAGGTCGAGGAAGGGAAGCTCGACCACGGTCGCCGGGACGGTCCCGCGCTCGCCCTCGACGCTCCACTCGATGTCCAGGCGCTCGCCGGGGGTCGCGAGCTGGGGCGGGACCGAGCCGAACCCGATCATCTTCTTGATCGTGAGGCCCCAGGTGACGCTCGTCGCTCGGCCGACCTGCTTGCCGCGCCGGTACAGGGGCACCGGGTCCCGCTGCACGAACGGGGAGGCCACCGGCGCGAGCCCGTGCTTCGCGTACAGCCGCTCGATCGAGGGCCAGTCGATGTGCAGACCGACCAGCCGTCGCTTCGGCCCGCCCGCTTGCTGCTCGGCCTCGAGCGCGCGCTTGCCGACGAAGTTCGCCTTGCCGAGGTCCACGAAGCGCCCGAAGCCGAGCTCGAAGGGGGAGTAGAGCTCCTCGGGCGCGGTGCTCGTCGCGTGGCGCGCGCTCGTGTACTCGACGTCGACCATGATGAGCCCGGCCTCGACGCGCGCGACGTCGAGCGCCCGGACGCCGATCGGCCGGATCTGGTGGTCCTGGCCGGCCTCCCACACGGCGTCCCAGACCGCGAGCGCCCCCTCGACCGGAACCCAGATCTCGTAGCCGAGGTCGCCCGTGTAGCCGGTGCGGGTGACGTCGACCTCGACGCCGCCGATCTCGGTCCGGCGGTGGCCGAAGTAGCGGAGGTCCTTCCAGTCCTGGCCGGTGGCGCGCTCGAGCACGTCGCGCGAGCGCGGCCCCTGGAGGGCGAGCCCGGCGACCTCCTCGGAGACGTCGGCGATCTCGACGTCGAGGCCCGCCGCGTTCATCTGCAGCCACCGGAGGGTCTGGTCGGCCGCGGTGAGGAAGAAGCGGTCCTCCGCCAGGCGCGCGACGTTGCCGTCGTCGAGGACCTTGCCGTCGTCGTCGCACCAGCACGTGTAGAAGACCCGACCGACCGCGAGCTTGCCGACGTCCCGGACGATCACGCGGTCCACGAGCCTCGCCGCGTCGGGGCCGGTGATGAGGAGCTTGTACAGGGGCGAGGTGTCGAAGAGCGCCGCCGCCTCGCGGATCGCGTTGTACTCGATGTCGTGGAAGTCGTGGTAGACGGCGGCGGACCAGTACCCGGCCCACTCGCCCCAGGCCATCTTCGTGTTGAGCTCCGACGTGCGCGGGTGGAAGGCGGTGCCGACGCTCACGGGAACCTCCTGATCATCGACCGGTCCGCCCCTGAGTATGCCGCCGCCCGGACGGCCCCGACCCGGCCGAGCACGCCCGAGCCCTGACCGGAGGTCACGCCCCCGGCGCGGCTGACCAGAGGTCAAGGGGCCCGTGGTCGGCCTCGGCGGCCGCATCTAGCATGGCCGAGGCGCGGTGCGCCCCGGTTGGATCGTGCCTCGACCCCCGGTCAAGCGAGCCGAGGAGGAAGCGGTGACGCAGCGATACGACGTGGTGGTCATCGGCGGGGGACACAACGGGCTCATCGCGGCGGCCTACCTCGCGAGGGCCGGCCTGCGCGTGGTGGTCCTGGAGCGCCGGCACGTGCTCGGCGGCGCCGCGGTCACCGAGGAGATCGTGCCCGGGTTCCGCTTCAGCGTCTTCTCCTACGTGGTCTCGCTGCTGCGGCCGGAGATCATCCGCGAGCTCGAGCTGCCCAAGCACGGGCTGGAGATCCTGCCGCTCGACGGGACCATCACGCCGCTCGAGGACGACTGCCTCTGGCGCGTGAACGACCACGGCCGGACCATCCGGGAGCTCCGCCGCTGGAGCAAGGCCGACGCGGAGGCCTACGAGGAGTACGGCAAGCTCATGGCCGAGATGGCGCGGTTCGTGAAGCCGATCCTCTCGATGGTCCCGCCGGACCCCGGTCGCGTCCGGCCGCGCGAGTGGAAGCCCGTCGTGGACCTGCTGCGGTCCTTCCGCGACCTGCCGCAGCGCCTGCAGCACACCTTCGTGCAGCTCATGACGATGAGCGCGACCGACTTCCTGCGGCAGTGGTTCACGATCGACCCGCTCATCGCGACGATGTCGGCCTCGGGCATCATCGGCACCTACCAGGGGATCCAGTCCCCGGGGACGGCCTACGTCCTGCTCCACCACTACATGGGCGAGATCGACGGCGCGTTCCGCGCGTGGGGCGTCCCGAAGGGCGGCACGGGCGGCATCTCGAACGCGTGCGCGAGCGCGGCTCGCTCGCTCGGCGCCGAGATCCGCACCGAGGCCCCGGTGGCCCGCATCGACGTACGCGAGGGGCGTGCCGTGGGCGTCACGCTCGAGTCCGGGGAGGAGATCCGCGCCGACGTCGTGATGTCGAGCGTCGATGCCAACCAGACGTTCATCCGGCTGATGGAGCCCGGGCACCTGGACGAGTCGTTCGTGCAGGAGGTCAAGCGCTACAAGTACCGGGGCTCGAGCGGGAAGGTGAACCTCGCCCTCGACGGCCTGCCCGAGCTCGCGTGCAAGCCCGGCAAGGGCGAGTGGCTCCGCGGCGCGATCAGCTTCAGCCCGAGCGTCGACTACATGGAGCGGGCCTACGACGACGCGAAGTACGGGCGCTTCAGCCGCCGCCCCTACATCGACTGCATCATCCCGACGCTGGTCGACCCCTCGATGGCGCCGCCCGGCAAGCACGTCATGTCCTGCTTCGTCCAGTACGCGCCCTACCACCTCGCCGACGGCAAGGAGTGGGACGACGAGATGCGCGAGGCCTTCGGCGAGACCGTGATCGACACGCTCGAGGAGCGGTTCCCGAAGATCCGCGACCTGATCGTCGGCAAGCAGGTGCTCTCGCCCCTCGACATCGAGCGCATCACCGGGCTCACCGAGGGGAACATCTTCCAGGGCGAGCTCTCGCTCGAGCAGCTGTTCTTCAACCGGCCGGTCCCCGGCTGGGCGCGGTACCGGACGCCGATCGACGGCCTGTGGATGTGCGGCTCGGCCGTGCACCCGGGCGGCGGGATCATGGGCGCGAACGGCCGCGTCGCGGCGCTCGAGCTGCTCAAGGAACGCCGGGCCGGCCGGAAGGGGGTGGCCTGATGGCGACCTACGACGCGATCGTCGTCGGCGGCGGCCACAACGGGCTCGTCGCGGCCGCGTACCTCGCGAAGGCCGGGCGCCGCGTGCTCGTGCTCGAGCGACGCGACCGCGTCGGCGGGATCCTCGACACCGTCGAGATCGCCCCCGGCTTCCGCGCGCCCGGCATCGTGCACACGGTGGGGCGGCTCCGTCGCTCGGTGATCGAGGATCTCGCGCTCGCCCGGCACGGCCTCTCGCTCGTGGTCCCGCCGGTGCGGGTCTTCGCCCCCGACGGGGAGGGCGGCGGCGTCGTGCTGTGGGCGGACGCCGGTCGGACGGCGCAGGACCTGCGCGCCCGCTCCCCCCGCGACGTGGGCGCCTACCTCGCGTTCGACCGCAAGGTCCGGGCCCTGGCGAGCTTCCTCGCGCACCTGAACGCCGTGGCGCCGCCCGACCTGAGGTCCCCGACCTTCGCGGACGCGGTGGCGGGCCTCAGGCTCGGACGGGCCTTCCGCGCGCTCGGGGCCCGGGCGGTGCGCGAGCTCTCTCGGGTCCTGCCGATGGCCGTCGCGGACTTCGTGGGCGAGGCGCTCGAGGACGACCTGCTGCGCGCCGCCGTCGCCTCGCGCGCGGTCCTGTACACGGCGCAGGGCCCCTGGTCGGCGGGGAGCACGACCACGCTGCTCACCGACTCCGCCGGCAACGACGGCGGCGCGGCGGGCCAGACGACCTACCAGCGGGGCGGGCCGGGGGCGCTCGCCGAGGTCCTCGAGCGGGCGGCCAAGTCCTTCGGCGTCGAGATCCGCACCGGGGCCGAGGTCGTCGCCGTCACCACCCGGGGCGGCCGCGCCACGGGGGTGGCGCTCGCCGACGGGACGGAGCTCGCCGCGGAGCGCGTGATCTCGGCCGTCGACCCCAAGCGCACGCTCACCGAGCTCCTCGACCCGGTGGACGTCGGGCCGCACCTGCGCTGGCGCGCCTCGAACATCCGGCAGCCCGGTCGGACCTCCAAGGTGAACCTCGCCCTCTCGGGCCTGCCGAGCTTCCCGGGGGCCGAGCCCGAGCACCTGCGCGGCCGCATCGTGATCGGCCCGGGCATCGACCACCTGGAGCGCGCCTTCGACGCCTCGAAGTACGGGCGCATCAGCGAGGAGCCCTTCCTCGAGGTCACGATCCCCACGCTGTCTGACCCGAGCCTCGCGCCCGAGGGCCAGCACGTGCTGTCGGCCGTCGTGCAGTGGACCCCTCGCCACCTGCGCGAGGGCGACTGGGCGAGCGAGCGCGAGGGCCTCGCGGACCTCGTCGTGAAGACCCTCGAGGCGTACGCGCCGGGGCTCGCCGGGCTCGTCGTCGGCCGGCGGGTCATCACGCCGGAGGACCTCGAGACCGACTACGGCCTCTCCGGGGGGCACGTGTACCACGCCGAGCCCGGCCTGGACTCCTGGTTCGCCTGGCGCCCGCTGATCGGCCACGCGCGGTACCGCTTCGGGATCCCGGGGCTGTGGCTCTGCGGCTCGGGGGCGCATCCCGGCGGCGGCGTCACCGGAGCGCCCGGCGCGAACTGCGCGAGGGAGATCCTGGCGAGCTCGAAGGCGGGCTGAACGCCTGACCGAGACGGCCCCGCCAGCCCCCGCTACCCCGTGGAGGTGTTCGGGGCGACCACCGGGACCGGGCAGTTCACCGTGAAGGCCTGGCCGCCGGTGTCGGGTGTCCCCGGGAACTCCTCGAGCTCGCCCGCGTCCCGCGCCCGCTCGATCTCGAGCTGGCTGCTGAGCAGGCGGGTGGAGGCTCCGTCGGTCCACGCGTACGTGTAGTGGTCCCAGTAGGGGCTCCAGGAGGGCTCGCCGGCCTTGGCGTCGAACACCGACGGTTGGAAGCCCATCGGGCCGGAGCCGGGGACCCCGTTCATGAAGACGTTCACCCTGCCGGTCGCCCCCGCGCGAGGCGCGTCGGCCAGGGCGGGGGAGGCCGCGACGTGCATCCCCTCGGCCATCGGCGGCATCGAGGTGTCGGTCACGATGTACCGGGCCTCCGGGAAGCACTCGTGGAGCTTGAAGGTGACCGTCATCCCCTCGGCGTCGACGGGCTCGATCAGCTGGCCGCCGCCCAGGTACTCCCGCAGCTCGCGGTCCACGGGGAGCTCCCCGCCGGGCCACTTCACGACGGGCCAGTTCACGACGATACCGGTGGCCTCGACCGCGACCTCGCCGGCCTCCTCGGCGGCGCGCACCTCCTCGGCGGTGCGCAGCCGTCGGCCGCTGGCCTCGACGCGGTGCAGCTGCCACGCGGGGGTGTAGTCGGGCCGGCTCGGGTCGCTCGAGAGCACGACCGACCCGTCGTCGAGCAGGAAGGCATCCCCCGCGAGCCCCTGGGGCGCGAGACCCGAGAGCCGCGGCACGAACACGTGGCCCTCGGAGCGGGCGAAGTCCTCGTCCGAGGCGTCGGTGCGGATGAAGAAGGCCTCGCCTCCGTCCACGCTCGCGCGGTGGAGCTTGAGCACGACGAACCCGAAGTCGCCCTCCCAATCGTCCGAGCTCAGCGCGAAGTCCACGACGTCGCCCACGATCGGCGTCCCTCCCGACTCCGCGGCGCCCGATGGCGACGTCGACGGAGCGCGCGTCGTGCCCCCGATCGCGGGCTCGTCGCTGCAGGCCGCGAGCAGGGAGGGCAGCGCGGTGCCGGCCAGCCCCAGCGCCGCCCCTCGAGACGTCATCCAGCCGAGGAACGCGCGTCGATCCATGCGTGAGCGAGCGCTCACCGTCCCACCTCCTCCGCATCACCTGTCGTCGGTGTAGGACGCGGTCGATCCGCGCCGATTCCCTCGGCTCGGGATCGGTCGGCTCAGTCGGCGAGCTTGCGGAGCTGACGGGCTCGCAGGTCGTCCGGCCACCGGAAGGGGGTGGGCACGATCGTGCCGGACGGATGGTCGCGTTCGACCTCGGAGAGGACGGCCCGGAGCACCCGCTCGTGCGTGGGTCGATCCCCGATCGCGCCGAGCGTGAGCCCGAACGGATGCGCCACGAAGCATGCGAGCGAGGGGAGGATCCGTCGCGTGATCGAGGGCACCTGCGTGATCGAGACGGTCGGGATCCCCGCCTCGTCCAGACCTCGTTGGAGCAGCCCGACCGACTGCTGGCAGACCGGTCAGGCGGGGACGAGCAGGGCGAGGTCCACGTCCTCGGAACGCAGGAGCTCCACGCTGGGTGGGACCAGGCGCTCGAGGACCCGCTCGCCGCGTGGGATGTAGCCCATCGTCGAGAGGGCGGTGGGGGCGAGGCCGCCGATGAGGCCCGCCTGCACGAGGGCGCGGAGCGTGCCGACGGGGAAGACGACCTCCGGGTCGAGCGACGCCCGCCGCGTGTCGTAGCCGACGTGGGAGAGACGGATCTCACGGGCATCGACGGGGATGCGCCGGAGGTCCCCGCCCGGCCCCATGGGGCGCTGCTCGGGGAGGTGCGCTCCCGCGGTGGAGATCAGCGCGACCCGCGCCCGCGACAGGGGGACCGTGAGGCGGTTCCGCCCTCCGGCGCGGAGGAACGGCGCGATCGGCGGAAGGAATCGGACGAGCGCGCCCGGCGTCCGTCAGGGCGTCGGGGGGGCGCGGCCGCGCCTGGTCGCGCCCGTCCCCGGTGCGCTGGACGAAGAGGGGGTGCGTGATGGTCGTGTTCTCGATCGGCCCGGCGATCCTGGCCGGGTTCCACGGCACGGTCGCGATGACCGTCGTGATGATGCTCGGACGTTCGATGGGGATGACGAGCCTGGACATGCCGCTGCTCATCGGGGGGATGTTCTCGCGCAACGACGACCGTGCGAGGGGCCTCGGGATGGTCGTGCACATGGTCATGGGCGCGGTCGTGTTCGGGATCGGCTACGCCCTGCTGTTCACGGCCCTGGACTCCGCCTCGGTGGCCATCGGCGCGCTCGTCGGGCTCGTCCACGGGGCGGTCCTCGGGATCGTCGTGATGCCGATGATGGGGATGGTGCACCCGCGGATGCGGCTCGCGGGCGAGGAGGGGCGGCTGGAGCCGCCCGGCGTGCTGGGGATCGCCTACGGGCGGGGGACCCCGGTCGGGCTCCTCATGACGCACGTGGTGTACGGTCTCGTCGTGGGCGGGATCTACGCGGCGCTCGGTTGACGGGGGGCCCGGTCGGTCGATGGAGCACGCGACCGTCGAGGTCCCCACCGTTCGCGCAAGGGCCTCGCGTGGCTCAGCGCGGCCCAGATGCGCGAGGTCGACCGGCTCGTGGTGGAAGACCTCGGCATCACGCTCGTCCAGATGATGGAGAACGCCGGGCGGGCCCTCGCCGACCTGGTCGTGCGCAGGTTCGGGGCGCGCACGGTGCTCGTCCTGGCGGGGTCCGGCGGCAACGGAGGAGGAGGCATCGCGGCCGCGCGGCACCTCCTCAACCGGGGCGTGCGGGCGGAGGTCGTGCTGGCGGCGGGGGTCCCGCGGATGGCGCGGGTCCCCCGCATCCAGCTGGGGATCGCCCGTCGGCTTGGGATCCCCGTCTCGGTCCGTCCGGAGCCGGAGGTCGACGTGCTCGTCGACGCGTTCCTCGGGTACGGGCTCGTGGGGGATCCGCGCGGACGGGCGGCCGAGCTGATCCGCTGGGCCAACGCCGCGGGCCCTGCGATCGTGTCGCTCGACCTGCCGAGCGGCCTCGACGCGACGACGGGGCGGGTGGGCGATCCCTGCATCCGGGCGACCGCCATGCAGACCCTCGCGATGCCGAAGGCGGGGCTGCGGGAGGCCCCCGACATCGTGGGTGAGCTGTACCTCGCGGACATCTCGGTGCCCCCCTTCGTCTACCGGAGGGTCGGCGCCGAGCTCGCCGCGTCGCCGTTCCGCGGGTCCCCGTTGGTGCGCATCGGCTGAGCCCGGACGGTCCGACCTCGGGCGACCCTCACGGGGCGCGGTAGATCCGGGTCTCCGGGTGGAAGGCCGCCCAGTCGAACCAGAAGCTGTCGATCGCGAGGACCGGCTCGAGCCGAGCGCCCTCGAGGGGGCCCGCGGTCGCGACCCCCGTGATGTCCCAGGTGCTTCCGGTCTGCAGGTCGACGATGCCCTCGGGGCGGGCCTCGAAGGTGAGCCGCCGACCCTCCGCCTCGGGTCGGTAGGCGGCCACGGCCCCCACGTCACGCGAGGCGGCGATCTCGACGTCGTCCAGGGCCGAGGTCGTGCCGGCCTTCCAGAACACGACGACGGCGCGCCCGCCGACCTCCTCGGTCACGACCGACCAGTCGCCCGCCGCGAGCTCGCGCAGCTCGGCGTAGGGGAACGCGATGACGTCCTCGCCAACCGCGACCCCGAGCACCCGGTCGGTCTGCCCGAGCCTCGTGTCGCGCTCGCCGGTGTACAGGAGGGGGTCGCCGCTCGAGTCGTAGCCCACGTAGGGGTTCTCCCCGTAGGGGCGTTCGTGGCCCGTGTCGCGGGAGAGCACGAGGCCGTCGGGGTGCGCCTCCCGCCAGTCCCCGAAGGAGAGGATCCGGGCCGGGACCATGGTGAGCTGCGCTCCCGTGAGCGGGCCGAGGATCGCGAGCCCCGTCGCCTGGGCCCAGTACGTCTCGGTCTGCCGGTCGTACATCACGAGGTTCGAGTTGTAGAGCTTCCCGGAGGTCCCGAAGTCCAGGAGCTCGCCGCCGATCCTCGGACGCTCGAACGCGATGCCGGTGTTGCACAGGGGGCAGTAGGTGACGGAGATCGGGACCCCGCCGATGCGATCGTTGACGATCTCGTGCCAGGTCATGATCTGGAGCGGGTAGGCCCTCGCATCCCCGTTCACCTCGACCGCGAGGACCGGCTCCTGCGGCTGCAGGAAGTCCGCGTCCTGCGGCGAGACGAACTTGGGCTCGTCGATGGGCGGGATGCCGTCGGGAGGCGGACCGCCGGAGATGATCTCGCTCGGGTCGACGAGGGGGGCCGGCGTGAGGCCGGCCCCCCCGGCAGGTGACGACGTGCCGGATCCGGGGCTCGGGCGCGCCGCGTCGTCGGCGGGCCCGCAGGCGGCGAGCGTGAGGGCGGTCGCCGCCGCCAGCGCGAGCCATCGGACCAGAGAGGGGGGTGGCATCGTCGCTCGTGACGAGGGACGCCGGAGGTGCCGCCGCGATTCCCTCCATCGGGGGGACGCCGGGAGCCCGGAGGGGAAGCGACCGGGTGCTCCCCGCGTCCGTGGGGTGATGGCGGGTCCCGATCTGGCCGCGTGGTGGGCGCCGTTCCTCGCGTTCGCGGCGGGGGTGGTGGCCTTCGCGTCGCCGTGCGTCCTCCCGCTCGTGCCCGGGTACGTGTCCTTCGTCTCCGCGAGCGGTGCTCCGGGCGACCCCGGGCGGCGTCGGCTCGTCCCCGTCCTGTTGTTCGTCGCGGGGTTCTCGGTCGTGTTCACGTCGCTCGGGGTCTTCGCCGGCGCGCTCATCCCGCTCGTGCGGTCCGTCACGGGCCAGCGCGTCGCCGGCCTCGTGGTGCTCGCGGCCGGCGTCTTCCTGCTCATGTACGCGCTGCGGATCGGCTCGGCGGCGGTCTACGCGGAGCACCGACCCTGGCTCTCGCGCGTGCGTCCGGGCGTCGCGACGGCCTTCCCGCTCGGCATGGCCTTCGCGGCCGGATGGACCCCGTGCATCGGACCGGTGCTGGCGGGGACCTTGGCGCTCGCGACGGCCCAGGCCGACCCGCTGAGGAGCGGGCTGCTGCTGCTCTCGTTCTCGCTCGGTCTCGCCGTCCCGTTCCTCCTGGTCGGCCTCGGGGTGGGCGGGCTGCTGCGCCGCCTGGCGGTCGTGCAGCGGCACTACCGCGCCGTCGCGCTCGTCTCCGGAGGGACCCTGGTCGGGATCGGGATCCTCCTGATCAGCGGGCTGTGGGTCCGTCTGCTCGCCCCGGTCCTCCGCCTGGTCACTTCCTTCCGTCCCCCGATCTGAGCGAAGGAACGTCACCTCGCTGACGTTCGAGGACCGTCCCCACGGGCCCCTCGGTTGAGCAGGTCCGAGGGACAGGGCGTCCCAGCAAGGAGGGATCGAGATGGCCATCGATCTCAGATCGAGGGAGCGGGATCTCTCGGTGGCGCAGCGGGGTCGCTCGGTGGGGATCGCGCTCGCGACCGCGGGGCTCGCGATCACCGTCGTGGTGCTGATCGCCGGGCTCGTGGCCGGCGGGTCGGTCGACGAGCCGGAGGCGGGGGATCGGATCCAGGCGATCGTGGCCTGGACGTTCGGCCTGACCGTGATCGGGTTCGCGACCCTGAAGATCGGCATCGCGACCGTGCTCGGCACGATCCTGGCATGGGCCTGGCGTCGCGCGGCGGCCGTCCGTGGAGCGCTCCACCTGCTGGTCCCTCACGGGGGCCCGGCGGGCGCGGGGGGTCGTGCCGCGGCCGGGGGTCGGGTGATCGTGACCGAGGAGCCGCCGCACCCCCTGCTCGTCCACCGGATGGCGCGGGTGCTCTGGGCGCCGATGCTCGTCATGGGCGTCATGGGCGTGGCCGTGGGCTTCGTCCTCTCGCTCGTGTGGGCGAGCCGGGTCGGCGAGGGGCCGGTGACCGCGGCATCGGCGTGGACGCAGGGGCTCCAGTTCCTCGGGGAGGGGATGGTGCTCGCGGGCATCTCGTTCCTGCTGGGCACGATCCTGTACGCGCTGCGCACCTCCGGGGGCGAGATCCAGCGGTCGCTCGGGGTCGCCGTGCACACGCTGCGCATGCCGGCGACGGCGAAGGCGTTCATCGCGCTCATGGCGATCGGGATGATGGTCGAGATCGCCCAGCTCGTCGGCTACGCGGCGGTCGCGGCCGGGTCGGTGGATCCCGTCGCCGGCTCCGCCTGGCTCGGTCCGCTCCGCGAGGCCGGCCTCGGGCTCCTGCTCTCGGGCATCGTGCTCGCGCTCGCCACGATCGCGACGGCGCTGCGGTTCCAGTTCGACCGGGTCGGCGAGCTCATCTCCACGAGCGGGAAGGAAGGGTGAGGAGGATGTCCACGATCAGCCATCACGGTCTCCGGTTGCAGGTGTCCGAGCGCTCCCTCGGGCGGAACCTCCCCCAGCGGATCGCGCAGGTGCTGTGGTTCCCGATGCTCCTCATGGCGGTCATGGCGTTCCCCGCCGGGGCGGTGCTCGGCGCCGTCCGCGCCTCGCTGATCGAAAGCGGCGGCGAGGCGCGGACGATCGCGGCCCTGGGGCAGTTCGTGCCCGCCGCGAACTTCCTCGGGTTCGCATCCGTCTTCGCGGCGGTCTCGTTCGCGATCGCTCGGATCCTCGGTGAGTTCCGCGACGGGGGCGGACGGGTGCAGGAGGCCGCCGGGGTGCGCGTGGAGACGCCGGTCATGCCGGCCACGGCGAAGGCCTTCATCGGGCTCATGGCGGTGGCGATGATGACGTTGCTGGCGGCCGTCGTCGGTCACGTGATCCTCGGGATCGGTGCGGCGGCGGCGAGCGCGACGGCGCTCGGTGGGATCGAGCGCTGGAGCCTATGGCTCGAGGCCGTGCGCCGGTTCGGGATCGGGACGTACCTGTTCGCCATCGCGCTCGGTCTCGCGACGATCGCGACCGTGGTGCGCTTCCAGGCCCTCCGCATCGGGGAGATCCCCGCGGAGCGGGGGGCGTGAGGCGCGGATGGGCCGGCGGGCCGCTCCGGGAATCCGGAGCGGCCCGCCGGCGTCCTCAGGGGGGAGGGCGATGACGAGCGATCAGGACTCGTTCCTGCGGGCGACGATGGGCGCGATGGATCTCGTCTACAACCTGTCCCGGAGGCTGGTGCGGAGCCGCGAGGAGGCCGAGGACCTGGCCCAGGACACCTACCTCGCCGCCTTCCGCGCGTGGACGGAGCACCGACGGCCCCAGCGGGTGGAGCCGTGGCTCGCCACGATCTGCCTCAACCTCGCCCGCTCCCGCTACCGGAGCTGGTCGCGCAGGCCCGCGGAGGTCGGGCTCGAGGAAGGCGTCGCCGTGGCCGGCGCCGACGATCCGGAGGGGGCCGCGCTGTCGGCGCTCGATCGGGACGCGCTCCACCGCGCGATGTGGAGCCTGCCAGAGGAACAGCGCGTGGCGATCACGCTCGTGGACCTGGCCGGCCTGTCCACGGCGGAGGCCGCGCGCGTGATGGGGACCCCGAGGGGCACGGTGCTCTCGCGTCTGCACCGAGGGCGGCGGAGCCTCGCCCGGCTGCTCGGGACCGCTGTGCAGGAGGTGGGTCGATGAGGCGCTGGTGGCGCCGCCTGCGGCGGCACGATCCCGAGCGGTACGCCGCGGAGTACGTCTCGGGGGAGTTCCCGCGCCGGGCGCTGCGCTGGTTCGAGGCGCACCTGCTGGACTGCGAGGACTGCTGGCGCGAGGTGCTGCTGGGCCGTCTGGGTCGAGCCGTGGCCGAGGACGCTCGGGAGCCCGTGCCGAGCGGGCTCCGCGATCGCGTGCGCGCCCGCGTCCAGATGACGGGCAGCGCCGGCGGCGAGGACCGATGAGCGACGGTGCACGTGCCTTTCGGCCAGGGGCGGCCA
>CAZXJB010000063.1:0-15661 GCA_964640965.1 uncultured Actinomycetes bacterium
CTCGAGCAGCTCGACCGGTACCTTGCCCTCGCGGAGCCGTGCGGTTCCCACGCCTTCCGGAGCCTACCGGCGGCACCCGGGACCCGCATCGCGCAGGGCTCACACCGTGGCTACCGGAGCGGCGTCGGGTCCAGGATCAGGGGCGGGAGGGGGTCCTGGGTGAAGTCGAGCTCGCGCAGGAGGTTCCCGAGGATCGGCACCTCCTCGCGGACCGTGGGGCGGGAGTCCGGCCGGCTCATCGTGGCGGGGTCCAGGCGCGCGCCGTCCAGGAACAGGTCCTCGATCAGCTTCAGGTACGCGTCGAAGGACAGCACCTGGTGGTCGATCAGGCCGGCCCTGGCCCACGGGCTGATCAGCAGGCCCGGGACGCGGATCCCGTAGCCGTTCGCATCGACCCTCGGCGGGGGCACGTGGTCGTAGAAGCCGCCCCAGTCGTCCCAGGTCAGGAAGATCGCGGTCGAGCTCCAGTCGGGGCCGCGCATCGCGGCGTTGATGACCCGCGTGACGTGGCGCATGCCCTTCCAGATCGGCTCCCCGCTCCCGGGATGCTCGCCCGCACCCGAGTACGGCATGACCCAGGAGACCGCGGGCAGCGTCCCCTCACGGGCCGCCCGGAAGTACTCCGAGTGGGTCTTGATGTTCCCGAGCTGGCCGGTCTGCCGCACCGTCGTGAACCACGGCAGCGGGTTCTGCTGTGCGACCGTCTTGCGATCGCCGTCCTTCGAGCATGGGTCGGACAGGCACGTGTCGTCGCCGACGTAGTACGCCCAGGGCACGCCCTGCTCGTGGAGCAGGTAGGTGATGTCGGTCCAGGCCCAGATCGGACGGTCCACGCGGTCCCGCTGCAGCTGAGCCTCCTCGGCGAGCTCCAGGTTGGAGGTGCAGGACATCGGGTCGCGGGGGTCCTCGCACCGCGCCGACCAGGCCGAGACCAGGAACAGGTGGGCCGGGAGCGTCCAGGAGTCCGCCGGGGCGAACATGTGGTCCTGCAGGACGAAGTGGTCGGCGTAGGCCCAGTAGTTGGGGATCTCCTTGCGGCCGAGGTAGGCCATCACGTCGGGCTGGCCCTCCGGCCCGAGGTAGTCCGCGCACTTGGGGTCGTCACGGTGGTCCGCGCAGTAGATCGGGCTGTCCACCACCGTCCGCACGAACCCGTCCATCCGACCGCCGTCGACATCGGCGATCGAGTGGCGCTGGGCGTGCGGCCCGCCCTCGAACAGCTGCCGATGCGAGCGGTAGGGGCGGACGCAGCGACCGAGCACCGGATCGGGGATGCAGGGCTTGGGTCGCCCGTCCTTCGTCATCGGGATGCCCTCGGCCCCCGGGTAGATGCCGAAGTAGTGATCGAAGGAGCGGTTCTCCTGGACGATGAAGATCAGATGCTGGATCTTCTGGCGGGCCCGCTCGAGCTTGGTCATCGGCGATGGGCTCGGGGTCGGGCCGGTCGCACCGGTCGAGCTCGTCGCTCCTGAGGGCGAGCTCGTCGCGGCGGGCGCCGGCGGCGTGGAGCAGGCGGCCGCGATGAGCAGGGCGACCGAGAGCAGGACGACCGGCGCGAGCGTGCGGCTCCTCATGGCCACCTACCTTACGTGCCGGGGACCGAGGCCGGGCCGGGCGTCGGGTCCAGGATCAGGGGCGGGAGGGGGTCCTGGGTGAAGTCGAGCTCGCGCAGGAGGTTCCCGAGGATCGGCACCTCCTCGCGGACCGTGGGGCGGGAGTCCGGCCGGCTCATCGTGGCGGGGTCCAGGCGCGCGCCGTCCAGGAACAGGTCCTCGATCAGCTTCAGGTACGCGTCGAAGGACAGCACCTGGTGGTCGATCAGGCCGGCCCTGGCCCACGGGCTGATCAGCAGGCCCGGGACGCGGATCCCGTAGCCGTTCGCATCGACCCTCGGCGGGGGCACGTGGTCGTAGAACCCGCCCCAGTCATCCCAGGTGAGGAAGATCGCGGTGGTCCACCAGAGGTCGCTCCGCATGATCGCGTTCACCACGCGCGTCACGTGGGCCTGCCCCCGCGTGAGCGGCGCCCCGTTGCCCGGGTGCTCGCTGTTCCGACCCCCCGGCATGACCCACGACACGGTCGGGAGCGTGCCGTCGGCGATCTCGCGGAAGAGATCCGAGTGCCGACGGATCCTCCCCAGGTCACCCTGCTCCTGGGTGGTGGTGAACGACGGGAGCGGGTTCTGCGCCGGCGGCGTTCCGCGGCGCCCATCACCGAGCCGCGGGCACGGGTCCGCCGGGTCCAGGCACGTGTCCTCCCCCACGTAGTAGGCCCACGAGACCCCGGCCTCGGTGAGCAGGTACGTGATCGGGGTCCACGCGTAGATCGCCGGGTGCTCCCCGTGCCGCTGGCGGTCCACCACGCCCTCCAGGTCCAGGTCCGAGCGGCACGACATGGGGTCGTGGGGGTCGGAGCAGCTCGCCGACCAGGCCGAGACCAGGAACAGGTGGGCCGGCAGGGTCCAGGAGTCGGCCGGGGCGAACATGTGGTCCTGCAGGACGAAGCGCTCGGCGTAGGTCCAGTAGTTGGGGATCTCGCGGGCGTCGTGCCAGCCCATGACGTCGGGCTGGCCCTGCGGGCCGAGGTCGTCGCGGCAGGCGCGCAGCGACCGGTCGTCGGCGCAGGCGTTCGGCCCGGCGACGAGCGTCCGGATGAACCCGTCCATCCGGCCGCCGTTCACGTCGGCCTCCGAATGCCGCTGGCCGTGGGGCCCGCCCTGCTGCACGAGCGTCGGGTCGTGGTACGGGGGCACGCAGCGCCCGAGCACGGGGTCGGGCACGCACACCTTCGGCCGGCCGTCCGCCGTCATCGGGATGCCTTCGGCCCCCGGGAACGTGCCGAAGTAGTGATCGAAGGAGCGGTTCTCCTGCACGATGAACACCAGGTGCTGGATGCGCTCGCGGCCCTTCAGGTCCCGGAGCAGCTCGGCCGGGGGTCCGGCGCCGAGCCCGGAGGGGCCGGTTGCGCTCGGTCCGGGGGGCGTCCCGCCCGCGGTCGGGGCCGTCGTCGGCGACCCCGTGGAGGAGGCCGCGCCCGTGCACGCCGCGAGCGCGACGGCGAGCGCCACCGCGAGGGCGCCGGGACGGGGCACGACGGGGCGGGGCACGGTCACCCACCCTACCAACGCCGGGGCCGACGAGCCCCCGGCCCGCTGTGGGACGATGGAGGGGTCCCACGACGCGAGGAGACCCACCATGCAGCGATACGTGACACCGGCCGGGAACACCCTGGTCACGGTCATCCCCGGCGACGGCATCGGCCCCGAGGTCGTCCGCAGCGCACAGCGCATCGTCGAGGCGGCCGGCGCGAAGGTCGAGTGGGAGGAGCGCGAGGCCGGCGCCGAGGTCTTCCGCAAGGGCCTGCCCTCGGGCGTACCCCCCGAGACCATCGAGTCGATCCGCAAGACCCGGGTGGTGCTGAAGGGCCCGCTCGAGACCCCCGTCGGGTACGGCGAGAAGAGCGCGAACGTCACGCTCCGCAAGCTGTTCGAGACCTACGCGAACGTCCGTCCGGCGCGCGAGCTCCCCGGCGTCCGCACCCCCTACAGCGGGCGCGGGATCGACCTCGTCATCGTCCGCGAGAACGTCGAGGACCTCTACGCCGGCATCGAGCACATGCAGACGCCCGGGGTGGCGCAGACCCTGAAGCTCATCTCGCGCAAGGGGTGCGAGAAGATCGTCCGGTTCGCCTTCGAGCTCGCGCGCGCCGAGGGGCGCCGCAGCGTCACGTGCGCCACGAAGGCGAACATCATGAAGCTCTCCGAGGGGATGCTGAAGCGGACCTTCGAGGAGATCGCGCCCGAGTACCCGGACATCGAGTCCTGGCACCTCATCGTCGACAACACGGCCCACCAGCTCGTGAAGCGCCCCGAGCAGTTCGACGTGATCGTCACGACGAACATGAACGGGGACATCCTCTCGGACGAGTCCAGCGCGCTCGTGGGCGGCCTCGGCTTCGCGCCCTCCGCGAACATCGGCAACGACGTCGCGATCTTCGAGGCGGTGCACGGCTCCGCGCCGAAGTACGCGGGCAAGGACGTGATCAACCCGACGGCGCTGATCCTGACGGCCGTGATGATGCTTCGGTTCATCGGCGAGTTCGAGCCGGCCGCCGCCATCGAGCACGCCGTGCTCGTGACGCTCGAGCAGGGGATCCTCACCGGCGACGTCGTGGGCTACGACAAGGGCGTCTCGACCTCCGCCTACACGGAGGCCATCGTCGGGAACCTCGGCAAGCGCTCCGAGCGCTGGCAGGTCCGCGAGTACAAGCCGATCCGCCTCCCGGAGTTCGACCCGCGGCCGGACTACGTGCACCCGACCTCGCGCCGGGTCGTCGGGATCGACCTGTTCGTCGAGTCGGACCTGCCGGCCGAGGAGCTCGGGCGCAGCATGGAGGAGCTGGTGAAGGACACGGCCTTCACGCTGAAGATGATCTCCTGCCGCGGGACGCAGGTGTACCCGCCGACCGGGGCGATCACCGACATCGTCGATGCCTCCTACTGCCGCCTCATGCTGCGCGAGCCGGCCGAGGACGTGCCCGACGAGGCCGTGGCGCAGCTCCTGCAGCGCGTCTCGAGCCGACACCGCTGGACCCACATCGAGAAGCTGCACGAGTTCGACGGGGAGCCCGGGTACACGCGCTCGCAGGGCGAGAACTAGTCTCGCTCAGACTAGTCTGCGGGCGCGTCCGCGCCGGGCGCGCCACGGCGGAGGGGGTCCCGGCCTCAGAGGAGCCGCGGCTGCGCCGCGACGTCGTAGACGGGGCGGCCGTCCTCCACGCGCGCGTTCGGGTGGAGGGCGTGCGGGTGCACGCCGTCGTCGAGGAGGTGCGCGACCTCGCATCCGGCGGCGAGGAGCACGTCGGCGAGCATCCGGCGGTGACACCGCCACCAGAGGGTCTCGGCGCACATGACGGCCGTCGGTCGCTCGCGGGCGAGGGCGATCAGGCGCTCGAGCCCCCGCCGGAAGACGGGCGTGTCCATGTGGTCGGCGTACCCGGCGAAGGCCCGGTTCGCGAGCGCCGCGTGCCGCGAGCCCGGCACGGCCGAGCGGAACCCGCCGAGCTCCTCCCCCATCCAGCGGTAGGCGATCCCCGCCTCCCCCAGCGCCGCCCGGAGCGCCTCCTGCGTGTACTGCGGGTTGCGCCGCGAGGAGGGGAACCGCCGGACGTCGACGAGGAGCTCGACCCCGGCCCCGCCGAGCAGCGCGAGGAACGCCTCGACGGGCCGGGTGCCGTGCCCGACCGTGAGGATCCGCGGCCCCATGGATGGGAGGGTACGCCCCTCCCGACGGCGGCCGGGCGGACGCACGCGTGGTCGGCACGAGCGACCGGCCCGCGCGGACCACGTGGGAAGGGCCGGCGTGAACGGCCGGCGTGAACGGCCGGCGTGAACGGGTTCACGACCGGCCGGCGCGAACCGCCGGCGTGAACGGGTTCACGACCGGCCGGCGGTCCCCGCCGCGCGAGCGTCAACCCCTTGCCGGGAACGTCGGAGGACGATGCCGACAAGGGGTTGACACGGTTCGTCAGCGTGGGCCACCGAGGCCGTCAACGCGTTCACGCCGACGCGCTCCCCCGCCGGACGCGCTCCTCCCCCCGGCGCGTTCCCCCCGGTCCCCGCCGCGCGGTGCACCCCAGGCGCGAGACCTGGACGTGGACGGAGCCCGCACGGGCGCTGCTACACTTCTCGCCGGCCTCGACGAGGCCGTCTCGCCGAGGCCGGTCCGGTCCCATCGTCTAGTGGCCCAGGACACCACCCTCTCAAGGTGGAGACACGGGTTCGAATCCCGTTGGGACTACCAGCCCCGGACGGCCGACCCGGCGTCCCAGTCGATCCGGCCGACCAGGGGCAGGTCGGGCGCACGCCGCTCCCGTGAGCGGAGCCCCGATCGCGAGCGGGGGGCTCGGAACCGACGGGTCGTTCGGAGGAGGCGTCATGCGCTGGATCCGACCACTCGCCACGGGCGCCGTGCTCGTGCTCCTCGGCTGGCCGACGCCGGCCGCCGGGCAGACGGCGTCGGGGCTGCACGTCACCACCCCCTACCCGGCCGTCACCGTCGCGCCGGGTGAGTCCGTCACCTTCGACATCGACGTCGCCGCGCCTCCCTGGGAGCGGGTGGATCTCCGGGTGGCCGAGGTCCCCACGGGCTGGGACGCGACCCTGCGCGGCGGCGGGTTCCTGATCGGCGGGGTCTTCACCGACGCCGAGGGGACGGCCCGGGTGGAGCTCGAGGTGCGCGTCCCGACCTCGGCGCAGCCCGGCGCCCACCCGATCGTCGTCGTCGGGGACTCGGCCGTGGGGACCGACCGGCTCGATCTCGACGTGCGCGTCTCCCGGGTGGAGGTCGGCGGGGTATCCCTCACGACCGACTTCCCGCGGCTCCAGGGGCCGGCGGGCGCGAGCTACCGCTTCGACCTGCAGCTGTCCAACGACACCCCGCGGGACGCCGTGTTCGACCTGCGCGGCGCGGGCCCCGCGGGCTGGCAGGTGACGGTGAAGCCCGCCGGGGAGGAGCTCGCGACCTCGGTGGAGGTCGCGGCCGGGAGCAGCTCCTCGCTCTCGGTGGAGGTCGACCCGCCGGACGACATCCCCGCCGGCGTGTACCCCGTGATCGTCCGGGCGGCCGGCGGCGGCGCCGTCGCCCAGGCCCGGCTCGCCGTGCGGATCATCGGCAACTACGGGCTCACGCTCACGACGCCCGACGAGCGGCTGAACGCGGACGTCTCGGCCGGCGGCCCGACGGAGGTCCCGCTCCTCGTCGTGAACGACGGCACGGCGCCCCTGCGCGAGATCGACCTCTCGGCGACGAACCCGACCGGCTGGACGACCGAGTTCCGGCCGGAGCAGATCCCCGAGCTCGCGCCCGGCGACAGCGCTCAGGTGGTCGCGATCATCACGCCGAGCGAGGACGCCGTCGCGGGCGACTACGTCGTGACGCTGCGGGCCACCGCGGCCGAGACGAACGACGAGATCGAGCTGCGCACGACGGTGCGAACCTCGGCGGCGTGGGGCCTCGTCGGCGTCGCCCTGATCGTCGCGGCGATCGCCGGCCTCGGGCTGCTGTTCCGGCGCTACGGGCGCAGGTGAGCGGAGGCACGCCGTGGGCGAGCGCGCAGCCACGGTCGAGGCGCGGGGGCTCACCAAACGCTACGGCGACCTCGTCGCCGTGGACCACCTCGACCTCGAGCTCCACCGCGGGGAGGTCTTCGGGCTGCTCGGGCCGAACGGCGCCGGCAAGACCACCACGATCCTCATGCTGCTCGGGCTCACCGAGCCCACCGCCGGCACCGTGCGGGTCCTCGGCCTGGATCCCACCCGCCAGCCGCTCGAGGTCAAGCGCCGGGTCGGGTACGTGCCGGACGACGTGGGCTTCTACGGGTCGCTGACCGGCCGCGAGAACCTCCGCTACACGGCGCGGCTGAACGGCCTCTCGGGCCCCGGCGCCGAGCGGCGGATCTCGGAGCTCCTCGAGGGGGTCGGGCTCGCCGAGGCGGCCGACGCGCCGGTCGAGACCTACTCCCGCGGCATGCGCCAGCGGCTCGGGATCGCCGACGCGCTCCTCAAGGACCCCGAGGTCGCGATCCTCGACGAGCCGACCGTCGGCATCGACCCCGAGGGCGTGGCCGAGATCCTCGCGCTCATCGCGGCCCTCGCGCGCGAGCGCGGGGCCACGGTCCTGCTCTCGAGCCACCTCCTGCACCAGGTGCAGTCGATCTGCGACCGGGTGGGGATCTTCGTCGGCGGGCGGATGGTCGCGCAGGGCCGCATCGAGGAGCTCGCCGACCGGCTCGTGGGCGGGACGGTCACGATCGAGATCGGGCTCGACCGCGACGACGCCGGTGCGGTGGAACGGCTCCGCGGCCTCCCGCGCGTGCGGTCGATCGCGGCCGACGAGCGCGACCCGACGCGGTGGCGCCTGGAGGCCGACGCCGACGTCCGCGGCGAGGTCGCGCGGGCGCTCGTCGAGGCCGGCGCGTCCCTCCGGTTCCTCGACCGCCGCGAGGAGCGCCTGGACGAGCTCTACCGCCGCTACTTCACCGGGGCCGCCGAGGCTCGCGGGGAGGAGGGGTCCGGTGTCCGCTGAGGTCGCCGCTCGGGCGCGCCGCGGGGGCGGGTGGCGGATCGTCGCCGCGAAGGAGCTCGCGGACCACCTGCTCTCGCTCCGCCTGTCGGTCCTGCTCGTGATCGTGGTGCTCGCGGCGCTCGGGGCCGTGTACGCCACCTCGGGCGAGATCCGGAGCGCCGCCGAGCAGGCGAGCGGCACCCCGATGCTCTTCATCCGCCTGTTCACCGTCTCGGGCCGGACCTTCCCCTCGCTCCTTTCGATGCTCGGATTCCTCGTGCCGCTCCTCGGGCTCGCGTTCGGCTTCGACGCCGTGAGCTCCGAGCGGGCCCAGCGGACCCTGCCGCGCCTGGTCGCGCAGCCGATCCACCGCGACGACGTGATCAACGGGAAGTTCGCGGCCTCACTCGCGGTGATCGCCGCCACGCTCCTCGCCCTGACCCTGCTCGTGGCCGGCCTCGGGATCCTGCGGCTCGGGATCGCGCCCTCGGCCGAGGAGGTCGCCCGGATCGCCGCCTGGTACGTCCTCACGGTCGCGTACGCGGGGGTCTGGCTGGGGTTCGCGACGTTCCTGTCGGTCGTGCTGCGTCGCGCCTCCACGGCCGCCCTCGTCTCGATCGGGGTGTGGCTCGTGCTGACCCTGTTCTCGAGCTTCCTCGTCGACCTCGCCGCCGACGTCATCGCGCCGGTGCCGGAGCAGCCGACCGCCGAGGAGCTCCTCGCGCGCGCCCGCGCCGAGCTGTGGCTCGGCCGCATCTCGCCCCAGGGGATCTACGACGAGGCGACGGGGGTGCTGCTGAACCCGGAGGTCCGGACCGCCGGGATCCTGCTGCCCGAGCAGGTGGACCGGGCGATCCCCACGCCGCTCGCGCTCGATCAGAGCCTGCTCGCGGTCTGGCCGCAGATCGTGGCGCTGCTCGCCCTGCTCGCCGGCGGTTTCGCGGCGAGCTACGTGGCGTTCATGCGCCAGGAGATCCGGGCCTGAGCGCCGGGCGTCGCGTCGGGTAGCATGCCCGCGTGCGGGGATCCAGGGGGGTCGGTCTCGCGGTCGCGGCGGCGCTCGTCGCGGGCCTCGTGCTGCTGCCGGCGCTCATCGCCGCGGTCTTCTACGCGCTCGCGAACCTCCAGGCGCTCATCACCGGCCCCGACCTGTCCTCGGAGACGCTGAACGTGCCGGTCCTCCTCACCGGGCTCGCGCTGACCGTCGCCTCGCTCCTCGTCGCGGTCGCCGCGGGCGTCGGGCTCATCGGCCGCAGCCTCTCGCCGAGGCACGGCGGTGAGCCGGAGCCGTTCGACGAGGGTTTCGGCGAGTCCTAGGGAAATCCCACCTTCGTCGCCCCGCCGCGCTACCCTGCTTGGCCGTGTCCACGCTCCGTCAGGACCCCACCACAAGGCAGTGGGTGATCCTCGCGCCGCGCCGGGGCGAGCGCCCCCACGAGCCCGTGGTCGTGCCCCGCCCGCCCCAGCCCGAGCGCGACCCGGCCTGCCCCTTCTGCCCGGGGAACGAGGACCGCACCCCACCCGAGATCCTCCGCCTGCCCCCGGAGGGACCCGACTGGCGCGTCCGCGTCGTGCCGAACCTCTACGGCGCGCTCGGCGGGGACGGGCCGGCCCGGCGCACCGGCTCGCCGATGTTCCGCGAGATGCCCGGCGTCGGGAGCCACGAGGTCGTGATCGAGTCCCCCCGCCACGACGCGCGCCTGGACGAGATGACCCAGGAGGAGGTGGCGGAGGTCGCCTGGGTCTGGCGCGAGCGCTACCGGGCGCTGATGGCGCGGCCGGAGATCCGGGCGGCCGTGGTCTTCAAGAACTTCGGACGCCTGGCCGGCACATCGCTCCTGCACCCGCACTCGCAGATCGTCGCGACCCCCGTGTACCTGCCCCGGCTGCTGCGGCGGCTCGACGTCGCCACGCGCTACTTCGACGACACCGGGATGTGCCTGTACGACGACCTCATCGCCGCCGAGCGGGAGGCGAGGGTCCGCATCGTGGACGAGTGCGGCAGCTTCGTCTCGCTGGAGCCGTTCGCGGCCGGCTCGCCCTTCGAGACCTGGATCCTCCCCACCTTCCACCAGGGCTCGTTCGGGGATCTCCTCGACGAGGAGCTCGACGACCTCGCGTGCATCCTCATCCGCACGCTCACGCTGATCCGCCGGGCCTGCGGCGACCCCGACTACAACCTCGTCGTGTACTCGGCCCCGATGAACGGGCACGTCGACGAGGTATTCCACTGGCACATCAAGCTCATCCCCAAGCTCAGCACGCCCGCCGGGTTCGAGATCGGCTCGGCGATGAGCATCAACACGGTCCCGCCGGAGGAGGCCGCCGAGGCCCTGCGCTCGGCGCGCCAGCTCGCGTAGCTCAGCAGCCGGGGTCGACCCAGCTCGGCCCGTCGCCGATCGGCACGCCGAGGCGCTCGGCCGTGCGCCGCAGCCGCCGGCGGTAGATGCGCATCTCGGCTCGGTTCCAGTCGGCGTGGGTGAGGCACCGCCAGTCCTCGTAGCGCTCGCGGTGGTAGGGGCTGCGCAGGATCTCCGCGTGGCCGATCACGTCGCCCCAGGAGATCCCGAAGCGCGCCATCAGCCACACCGTCAGCCGCAGCGAGGAACGCATCATCGCGCGGTTCTCGAGGATCTCCTCGGCGCTCGTGCCGACGTGCTCGATGCCGACCGCCGTCCAGTTCATGCCGATCGCGTGCCGGCACCGGACGTGGAGGTTCACGAGCTGGTAGATCGTGCCGTCGGTGTCGATGAGGAAGTGGGCGCAGACCCCGGGGAGCTCGCCGAGGTGCGGCTCGTTCGCGGCGAAGTGGCTCCAGGCGCTCTCCATCGACGTGCCGTCGGTGTAGTGCTCGACCACCACCCGCGGGTCCGCGAGCTCCCACGTGCGCTCGCCGTAGTGCCGCAGCGAGTACCGGGCGGTCTGCCGCCGGCGCTTCGCGCCGAAGGGGATCTTCTTCCAGACGATCGCGGGCCGGATCTCGGCGGGGTCCGGCGCCGCCGGGAGGGGGATCGCCGACGCCGGCGCCTCGGGGACGAGGAGGGCGAGGATCGCGAGAGCGGACGCGAGGACGGACGGGGCGCGCCGGAGCCTCATGCGGCGCGGGCGGCCGCAACGCGCAGCCGCTGCAGCGTGCGCTCGCGGCCGAGGAGCTCGAGGGACTCCGGCAGCGGCGGCGAGACCGTCGAGCCCGTCACCGCGGCCCGGATCGGCTGCCACCCCCTCGTGCGGCTGAGCCCCGCCCCCTGCGCGAGGACGTCGAGGGCGGCGGCGATGCTCCCCGCGGCCCACGGCTCGACGGCCTCGAGCGCCGTCGCGGCGGCGGCGAGGTAGCCCTCGGGCGCCCCCGCGAGCACCGTCGCCGCGCGCTCGTCGGGCTCGACGTCGTCGGTGAACAGGAACCGCAGGAGCGGGACCGCGTCGGCGAGGACCTTCATCCGCTCGCGCACGAGGGGCATCGCGCGCCGCAGCAGCGTGGGCTCGGGCAGCAGGCCCGCGGCGGTGAGGACGTGCAGGCATCGGGCGGCGAGCTCATCGTCCTCGAGCTGCTGGATGTAGTGGGCGTTCATCCACTCGAGCTTCTGCACGTCGAACATCGCCGGGTTGCGCGAGACGCGCGAGACGTCGAAGAGCTCGACGAGCTCCTGGAGGCTGAACAGGTCCCGGTCCTCGTAGGACCAGCCGAGGATCGCGAGGTAGTTCACCATCGCCTCGGGCAGGAAGCCGCGCTCGCGGAAGGCCTCGACCGACGTGGCCCCGTGCCGCTTCGACAGGGGCTGGCGGTCGGGCCCCACGATGAGCGGATGGTGCGCGTAGACGGGGAAGCTCGTCGCCCCGAGGGCCTCCATCAGCGCGAGCTGACGGGGGGTCGCGGCCAGGAGATCCTCGCCGCGGATGATGTGGGTCATGCCCATGAGCAGATCGTCGACGCCGGCCGCGAGGAGATAGGTCGGCGAGCCGTCCGAGCGCAGGATCACGTAGTCCCGGAGCGTCCCCGGCGCGAAGCGCACCTCCCCCTTGATGAGGTCCTGCACGACGAACTCCCGCTCGGGCATCGCGAACCGCAGGGCGGAGGGACGCCCCTCGGCCTCGAAGGCCGCCCGCTCCGCCTCCGTGAGGGTCCGGCACCGGCCGTCGTAGCCGGGCGCCCGCCCCTCGGCGAGGGCCGCCCGGCGGCGCTCCTCGAGCTCCTCCGGCGTGCAGTAGCAGCGGTAGGCGTGACCCTCCCGGACCAGGCGCTGGGCGTGCTCCCGGTAGATGCCGAGGCGCTCGGACTGGCGGTAGGGCGCGTGCGGGCCGCCGACGTCCGGCCCCTCGTCCCAATCGATCCCGAGCCAGCGCAGCGAGTCCATCACGAGGTGGAAGGCCTCCTCGCTGACGCGGCTCGCGTCGGTGTCCTCGATCCGCAGGACGAACGCCCCGCCGTGGTGGCGCGCCGTGAGCCACGAGTACAGCGCCGTGCGCGCGTTGCCCACGTGGATCGCCCCCGAGGGCGCCGGCGCGAAGCGCGTGCGGACCGCGGTCACCGCGCCTCCACGGGGTTCGCGAGGACCCCGATGCCCTCGACCTCGACCTCGACCCGGTCCCCGGGCGAGAGGGGCCCGACCCCCTCGGGCGTGCCGGTGAGGATCACGTCCCCCGGCAGGAGCGTCATGAAGGCCGTGACGAACTCGATGAGCGAGGCGACGCCGAAGACCAGATCCGCCGTGCTCGCGAACTGCCGCGTCTCGCCGTTCACGCGGGTCTCGATCCGGACGTCGGTCGGGTCGAGCTCGGTCTCGATCCAGGGCCCGAGCGGGCAGGAGCCGTCGAAGCCCTTGGCCCGAGCCCACTGCCCGTCGCGCTTCTGCAGGTCGCGGAGGGTGACGTCGTTGCCGCACGTGTAGCCGAGGATGCACCGGGAGGCGTCCTCGGCACGCACGTTCCGCGCGACGCGCCCGATCACGACGGCGAGCTCGCCCTCGTAGTCCACCCGGCGGCTGATCGGTGGGAGCGGGATCGGATCGCCCGGCCCGGAGACGCTCGTGGCGGGCTTGAGGAACAGGAGCGGCTCGGCGGGGACCTCGCTCCCGAACTCGGCCGCGTGGGCGGCGAAGTTCTTCCCCACGCCGATCACCTTGGAGGGCAGGACCGGCGCGAGCAGACGGACGTCGTCCAGGGGCACCTCCTCGCCGGAGGGCAGCGGGTCCTCGAAGAACGTGCCGCGCAGCGCGCGGATCACGCCGTCCTCCAGGACGCCGTGCGCGATGCGGTCCCCGAAGCGATAGCGGATGAGCCTCATGACGCTCCCGAGGCTACCGCACGCGGGGGCGGCGGCCCGACCTGCTCAGGGCTCCATCAGCACGCCGCCGGCCCAGGTGGCGCCGACGCTCCGCCAGTAGCCGGCGATGATCTCCCGCGGCGCGAGGCTCTCGAGCTCCTCCACCGGCGAGGGCGAGAACGCGAGCTCCGCCTCCCCCGTCCACACCGGCCCGAGATCCCAGTCGGTGCTGCGCATCGTGACGAGCTCGTGCATCGAGGGCGGCCGCCCCGGCTCGATCGAGGGGAAGACGCGGTGGTGCAGCATCGGGTGGGCGTTCACGAACCCTCCCGCCTCGGCCGGCCCGGTGATCGTGAACCTGGCCTCGATGATCCGACGGTCGTGCACGGCCACGGAGGCGCCGAACCGGCCGCCGGGCGCGAGCCGCGGCCCGGCCTTGCCGTGGGCGACCGGGCGGGTGATCCAGATCGAGCCGAGCTTCTTCGGGTACCCCTGGTGCCACCCGCGCGCGAGCGCGAAGTCCTTGTCCACCCAGATCGCCACGCAGCGGGAGTAGGTCTCGCCCCGGTAGCGGCACCGCACGACGAGGAAGCACTCCTTGTACTGCGAGCGGACCGGGTCGAGGAGCTCCTCGAACGAGTCCGAGCACGACTGCCAGTCCGCGAAGATGCAGGCCACGGCGTCGGGATCCTCCTCGGCCGGTTCGAGCGGCTCCGGGAGCCAGCGCGCGACGGCGCCGGGCGCGGCCCGGTACTCGATCGTGAGCAGGTCCCCCGAGTAGTGCCACGGCGGGCCGGGGACGATCCCGGCCCGACCCTCGGGGGAAAGCGGCGGCAGGAATCCCCGGAGCTCGGCCACGGCGCGCATAGTACCCTGCGAGCCCTCGGGCATCGGCTGAGGAGGAGGCCAGGAGGCCAGGACGCCAGGAGGGGAAGGATGGAGACCCGGAGGATCCTGCTCGACGGGCTGCCGACCACGGTCGTGCGCGAGGGCGACCGCCTCGTCAGCACGGACGGGCGGATCGTGCCCGTCGAGGAGGCGGAGCACCTGCCGCCCTGCCGTCCGACGAAGATCCTCTGCGTCCACCTGAACTACCGCAGCCGGGTGGAGGAGTTCGGCGCCAGGCTCGGCCCGGCCCCGACCTACTTCCACAAGCCGGTGAGCTCCCTCAACGCCCACGGCGGCGCGGTCGTCCGGCCGCCCCGCTGCCGGTTCCTGAACTACGAGGGCGAGATCGCCGCCGTGATCGGCGCGACCTGCAAGGGCATCGCCCCCGAGGAGGCCCCGGCCTCCATCGCCGGGTACACGATCGCGAACGACTTCGGCCTCCACGACTTCCGCGACACCGACGCGGGGTCGATGCTGCGGGTGAAGGGCTCGGACACCCTCTGCCCGCTCGGACCGGGCCTCGTGGACGACTGGGATCCCCGCGGCAAGCGGATCCGCACGTACGTGAACGGCGAGCTGCGGCAGGACGGGAACACCGACGAGATGATCTGGGACGTGAGCTACCTCGTGGCCGACCTCGCGCGCACGATCACGCTCGAGCCCGGCGACGTGATCCTCACCGGCACCCCCGCCAACTCGCGACCGGTGGAGCCGGGGGACGTCGTCGAGGTGGAGGTCGAGGGGCTGGGGATCCTGCGCAACCACGTCGTCGAGGGCGACCTGCCGATCCGCGAGGACGTGGGGGCCCAGCCGAGCGCCTCCGAGGAGGTCGTCTCGACCGCCCTCGGCGGGGATTGGGAGTTCCGCGGGATCCGCCCGCCCCGACGGGACTGAACCGGCGCGGGGTCGGCGCGGGCCCCGGCACGAACCCCAGGGGGCCCGGGGTTCCCCGTCGCGCCGTCTCTCGCTATCCTTCGGCCCACGAGTCGTTCGGGCGCGAACGAGAGGAGAGCTCGTGATGGACACCGAAGGCAAGCGTCTGCGTCTGCTCTGGTCCGACCTCCACGGGATCGAGCGCGGCAAGTACCTCTACGGCGACTGGTCCGAGCGGGCGAGGGCGAACTTCTGCCTCTCGACCTACCCGCTGACCTTCGACCGCGAGATCCTGCCGATCCCGGGGCTCGCCTTCGACGTCGGCCTCCCCGACCTGGAGGCCATCGCGGACCCCCAGAGCATCCGCCCCGGGTGGGAGCCGAACACCTTCGTCGCCGTCGCCGACACCTTCCACCGCCACCGGCCGGTGGAGGTCGACCCCCGGCACGTCCTGCGCCGGGCGGTGGAGCCCTGGCTCGCGATGGGCCTCGTCCCGCAGCTCGCCTTCGAGTTCGAGTTCTACCTCCTGCGCCCGGACGGGCAGGGCGGCTTCACCTCGATCCACACGCCGGCCTCA
>CAZXJB010000064.1:0-15513 GCA_964640965.1 uncultured Actinomycetes bacterium
GGGCGGGGCCCCGAGGGCCCCGCCCGTGCACGCGGAGGGTGGATCAGGCGGCCTTGGTCTCCCAGAAGATCTTGGCGATCTCGTCGATCAGGTCCAGGAGCTTCTGCCCCTGGGCCGGGTCCTGGGACTTCTTCGCCAGGCCCGCCTCCTTCGTGGCCTTCCAGAACAGCTCGTGGAGCTGCGGGTACTTCTCGAGGTGCTCGGGCTTGAAGTAGTCGGTCCAGAGCACCCACAGGTGCTCCTTGACGAGGTCGGCGCGCTCCTCCTTGATCGCGAGGCACCGCGCCCGGTAGTCCTCCACGGTCTCGCCGGCCGACTTGAACTTCTCGGCCTCCTGGTAGCGCGTCTGGATCGCCTTCACCGACTCGGCCTCGATCCGGGCCTGAGCGGGGTCGTAGACGCCGCACGGCAGGTCGCAGTGGGCGTGGACGACCCGATGGAGCCTCCGCCAAGCTTCCACCATGGGCCTCTCCTCTCCTTCGGACGGAACCTCCCCTGAAACCTACCACCGCGGTCGGAGATGGGTGTGGGCGGTCTGGCTCGCGGGGGCGTCCGCCGCGCTCGCCTGGGCGCTGCGGTCGCTCCGGCCGACCCTGCTGGAGGTCCGGGGCGAGAGCATGCGGCCCACGCTCGAGCCCGGCGATCTCGTGCTCGCGCTGCGGCCGGGCCGGATCCGTCGCGGCGACGTCGTGGTGGTCGAGCACCTCGCCCGCCCCGGGCTCGAGCTCGTCAAGCGGGTGGTCGCGGGGCCGGGTGGGCGGGCGCCGGACGGGCGCGAGCTCGGGCCCGACGAGCTGTGGGTGGAGGGCGACGCCCCGGCGGGGTCCACCGACTCGCGGCAGCTCGGCCCGGTGCGCGAGCACGACGTACGGGCGCGCGCGATGCTGGTGCTGTGGCCACCGCGCCGCTTCGGCGCCCGGCTCAGAGCTTGACGACCTCGCAGGAGGTCCAGGCGTCGGGGTCCGGGCCCGGGGTGCAGGTGTCCCGGCCGTCCCCGCCGTTCAGCTGGTCTCGCCCCTTGCCGCCCTCGAGGACGTCGGCGTCGTCCCCGCCGGCGAGCACGTCGCCGCCGCGGCCGCCGAGCAGCTCGTCCCTGCCGGCGTTGCCGCGCAGCTCGTCGGCGCCGCCGCGGCCCTCGAGCCGGTTCGCGACGTCCGAGCCGACGAGCACGTCCGCGCGGTCCGTGCCGAGCACGTCCTCGATGCCGATGAGCGTGTCCTCGCCGAGCCCCTCGGCCCGACCCGCGGCGAGGTTCACGGTCACGCCGGCGCTCGCCGCGCGCAGGTCCAGCGTGTCGCGCGCGAGGCCGCCCTTGAGGACGTCGTCGCCCTTGCCACCGTCCAGGCGATCGCGCCCGCGGCCGCCCTCGAGCCGGTTCTCGCCCCCGTCCCCGACCAGCACGTCGGCCCCCGACGAGCCGATGAGGTTCTGGACGTTCCGCAGCTGATCCGCCGGCAGGCCCGCCTGCCTCGCGGTGCCCTTGGAGAGGTCGGCCCGGACCGGCGAGGCCTGGGCGAAGCTCACGGTGTCGGTCGCCCCGCCCCCGTCGAGCGTCCCGCCGCCCGCGCCCGCGAGGATCAGGTCCTGGCCGCTGCCGCCGAGGGCGGTGGCGCCGCTCGCGGGTCCGCCCGTGCCCTGGCCGCCGGAGAGGCGGAGCACGTCGGCGCCCTGGCGACCGACGAGCTCCCAGGAGGCGGGGCCCGTGAGCGTGACGTCGGCGTCCCCCACGGCCTCGGCCGGGTTCAGGTTGGCGCCGCCCGAGCCGAGCGTGAGCGCGTCGTCGCCGGTGGAGCCCGCCACGCGAAGGACGCCGCCGCCCGGGAGGTCGACCGTGAACTCGATCTCCGGGTCCCCGCCGTCGCCCTCATCGCCCTCCGCCCCCGGGGCGAAGGGCCCGCCGGCGAGGTCGATCGTGAGGTCGTCGGGCTGCCCCGCGCCCGAGCCCGTGACCTGGACGGTGTCGGTGTTGCTGACCGTCGCGGTGTCGCACGCCACCCCGTCGACGGCGATCGCGTCGCCCTGCCGGGAGATCGTCGCCGCGGCGGAGCCGACGAGGGTGACCTGGACCGTGGCGGTCCCCGGGTTGAAGCTGCAGGTCGCCTGGGCGAGCGCCCTCGGAGCGGGGACCCAGAGCGCACCGACCAGGAGCGCCGTCGAGCAGACGAGCGCTCGGCGCCGGCCGGGACGGGCACGCATGGAGCGACGATACACGGACGAGGGCTGGCGGGACAGCATCCCCGGTGCCCTCCCCGGTGCTAGGGTGGGGCTTCACCCCCGAGGGGCGGATCGCCCGGGAGGAGGACGACGATGCGGCTCCAGAGCTACCTGAACTTCCCCGGGAACGCCGAGGCGGCGTTCACCTTCTACCGCTCGGTGTTCGGGGGCGAGCTGTCCGCGCTCGTCCGCTTCCGGGACGTCCCGATCGAGGGGGTCGAGATCCCCGAGGAGGACCTCGACAAGGTCATGCACGTCGCCCTGCCGATCGGGGACGACGACGTCCTGATGGCGAGCGACGCGCTCGCCTCGCTCGGCCAGCACCTGGTGCAGGGCAACGACGTGTACCTCTCTGTGCACCCGGACAGCCGCGCGGAGGCGGACCGGATCTTCCGCGCCCTCGCCGAGGGGGGCGAGGTCGAGATGCCGATCGCGGATCAGTTCTGGGGCGACTACTACGGCAGCCTGCGGGACCGGTTCGGCATGCGGTGGATGGTGAGCCACAGCCCCGCGCGCGAGGGCTGAGCCCCGGCCTCCACCCTGCGACGGCGCGCCCTCGGGTGGTTGCCGACGGCGGTTGCCGACGGCGGTTGCTGGAATCCCACCGCCGCAGTAGCATTTGCACCTGCGATGATCAGGACGCGGTGCCGCGGGCTCGTGGGGATCATGATCCCCTGCCGATGCTGCTGTCCCGTGGTGCCCGGCGAGGGCCGCTAGGCCCCGTCCCGGCACCGACACCAGCGGTCCGAGTCCCACCCGAGCACCGGAGGTCCAGATCATGTCCACCAGCGTCGCATCCACCACCACCGTCCCCGACGTCACGGTCAGCACCACCGTCGATGCCCGTGGCCAGTCCTGCCCCGGGCCGCTCGTCTCGCTCGCTCGCGCGCTGAAGGAGGCCGCGCCGGGCGAGGTGCTCGAGCTGCTCGCCACCGACCCGGGCTCCCGGTCGGACGTGCCCTCGTGGGCGAGGCTCACCGGCAACGAGCTCCTCGAGGCCTCGGAGCGGGACGGCGTGTTCCGGTACCTGGTCCGGAAGGCCTGAGGAGGAGGCGAGGGTGAGCGCGACGACGGAGGAGGTCCAGCTCGCCGACCTGCTGGAGCGCGTGCGAGCGCTCGAGGAGGCCGAGCAGCGACGGATCCAGAAGAAGAACAAGCTCACGATCATCGCCTGGGGTGGCGACCTCGACCGGATCTGGCCCACGACGATCCTCGCGAGCACCGCGGCCGCGAGCGGCATGGAGGTGAGCGTGTTCTTCACCTTCTGGGGCCTGTTCGCGATCGTCCGGCCCGAGGTGCGGATCACCGGCGAGAACTGGATGCAGAAGATGATGTCGGTCCTCAACCCGGGCTCGGCCACCCGGGCGAAGCTCTCGCGCTACCACTTCGCGGGGGCGGGGCCGGCGATGTTCAAGAAGCTCGCGGCCGAGCACCGGGTGGCCCGCCCGGAGGAGCTCCTCGGCCTGGCGAAGGACCTCGGCGCGCGGCTGATCCCCTGCCAGATGACGATGGACCTCCTGGGGCTCAAGCGCGAGGACCTCATCGACGGGCTCGAGGAGCCGATCGGCGCGGCGACGGCCCTGCTCGAGATGCAGGAGGCCTCGGTCTCGCTGTTCATCTGAGGGGGGCGGCTCCGGGGATAGCCCGGGGGTGGGCGGTGGCGCCCACCCCCCAGCATCGCTCAGACGCCGAGTTCGGCCCGGACCTTGGCGGAGCGCTGCAGCTGCTCCGTGATCCCCTCACCGACGGTGAGGAGATCGGTGCGAAGGTGCTCGACGAGATACAGACCTTTCTCCACCAGGCAGCGGTACGTCTCGTCCTGCATGAGGGCGAAGACGTCGGCGGGGGTGCCCTTGATGATGAAGAAGCCGAGCTCCTCTTCGAGGTCGCTCGTCGCCATCAGGAAGGGCTCGAAGGACGTGATGACCTGTGCCGCGACCTTGTCCTGGAAGTAGCGGGTGGCCTCGTTGAACAGGTCGACGGCCTGGGACTCCCGTCCCGCCACGAGCTTGCCGAACCGGATCATCAACCCGATCTCCATGGGACCCCTTTCCGGATCGAGCGCGTCGCAGCCCCGTCGTCGCCGCCATCACCTCCCCGGCGACGGGGAACGTGACCCAGTCACGCCATCGCGGGAGAGCGGCGACGTCGAGGGTCGAAGGTCCCTCGCTCGGTAGGTCCTTCGGCCCGCTCCCGCCGGAGCGCCGCCCGCGGCCTCAGCGGCCGGTGAGCGAGAAGTGCATGTAGTCCTTGGCGCCGCTCCAGCGGCCGCCCCAGGACCAGCCGATCGCGGCGAACGCGCGCACCACCACGTCGCCCTCGTGGATCATCCCGGGGAGCTCCTGCGAGCGATCGACGTACGGCCTCGCGAAGCGGTTCCGCACGCGGCCGTCCTGCCCCACGTAGGGGTTCTGCAGCGGGTTCACGTCCACGGCCAGCCCGTAGGCGTGCTGGGAGAAGACCTCGCCGGGCCCCTCGGGCGTGATCACCGGCCGGCAGTTGAAGGCCGCGGTGATGTTGCGCCGGTCGTTCGGGTCGGCGCCGCGGCGGTAGGGCCGGGCGAGGGCCACCCGCTCGATCGGGAAGCCGGCCTCGAAGAGCGTCCGGAACACCGACAGGACGTCCTCGGCGACGGAGCGGTGCACGACCATCGGACCCCGGTGCACCGCCCCGTCGAAGCCGAGGTAGTTGAAGCGCAGCAGCGCGAGGTCCCGCAGGGGCACGGGACATCCCGGGCGCCAGGTCGTGCCGCGGAGCTCCCGGCGGAGGCGCGCGGGGAGCGGGACGCGGATCCGCCCGGCGAACCGGGTCCGCGCGAGCGCTGGCGTCGGCGCGGCCTCCCCGGGCTCCGCCCCGACGGCGCTCGGCGCGGGGTCGGCCGGCGCGACGGGCGAGGGGGTGGGCGCCGGCGGGCGGGGGACGAGGTCGCTCGTGCACCCCACCAGGACGAGCGCCACCAGGGCCCCGGCGAGCGTCCGGCGACCACGGAGGGGGCGGACCACGGGCCAAGGCTACGCGGCCGAGCGGCGTCCGTCGCGATGGTTCGCGACACTAATTAGCTCGGCGAAGTATCATGCGGGCATGAGCGCACCCGGGACCATGATCGACGCGGCCGCCCTGGCGTCGCGGCTGCGGCTCGCCGTGACGCGGCTCGCCCGACGCCTGCGCCAGGAGGCCGAGGCCGGGGTGACGCCGTCGCAGCTCGTGGCCCTGGCCTCGATCGAGCAGGCAGGGTCCATCACGATCGGCGACCTGTGCCAGGCCGAGCAGGTGCAGCCGCCCACGATGACGAAGATCGTCGGCGCGCTCGTCGAGGCCGGGCTCGTGGCGCGGGAGCCGGACCCGCAGGATCGACGGATCGCCTGGCTGCGGGTCACGCCGGCCGGCGCGCGGCTGCTCGAGCGCAGCCGCCGTCGGAAGGACCAGTACCTGGTGCGGCGGCTGCGGAGCCTGCCGCCGGAGGAGCTCGCGACGCTCGAGCGCGCGGCCGAGATCCTGGGCCGCCTGGTCGCGGGGGGCGAGCGGTGACCGGGCTCCGGCGCTGGTTCCACGGGACCTTCCACGCCGTGCACCACTCCCGGAACTTCCGGCTCTTCTTCCTGGGGCAGGCCGTGTCGGTCACCGGGACGTGGGTGCAGCAGGTGGCGTTCGCGTGGCTCGTCCTGCGTCTCACCGGCAGCGGGGTCGCCCTCGGGGTGGTCACGGCCCTCACCTTCACGCCGGTGCTCGTCCTCGGGGCCTGGGGGGGCGTGCTCGCCGACCGGTACGACAAGCGCCGGATCCTGCTCGCCACCCAGGCCGCCTTCGCGGCGCTCGCCCTCGCGCTGTGGGCCCTGGTCGCCGGGGACGTGGTCCGGCTCTGGATGGTCTACGGGCTCGCGCTCCTCCAGGGGGTGGTGACCGCGGTGGACACGCCGGCCCGGCAGAGCTTCTTCGCCGAGATGGTGGGCGCCGAACACCTCACGAACGCCGTGAGTCTGAACTCGGCCGTCATGACCGGCACCAGGATCGTGGGGCCGGCCGTGGCCGGGCTGCTGATCGCCGGCGTCGGCCTGGCGGCGTGCTTCCTGGTGAACGGCGTCTCCTACCTCGCCGTGATCGGTGGGCTGCTCGCGATGCGTCCGGAGGAGCTGCACCGACCGCCGGTGCCGAAGGACGGGGGTCGGCTCCGCGCGGGCCTCCGCTACGTCTGGATCATGCCGGAGCTGCGCACCCCGCTGCTCGTCATGGCGGCGGTGTTCACGCTCTCCTTCAACTTCCAGGTCCTCATGCCGCTCGTCGCCGAGCGCAGCTTCCACGGCGATGCGAGGACGCTCGGCTGGCTCCTGTCCTCCGCGGGCATCGGCTCGCTCGTCGGCGCGCTCCTCATGGCGCGGCGCGCGCGCCCGGACCCCGCCCGCCTCATGCGGGCCGCGGTGGCGTTCGGGGCGCTCTCGGCCCTCGCCGCCGCCATGCCGAGCCTGTGGGCGGTCTACGCCGCGCTCGTCGCCGTGGGGTTCGCGAGCATCGTCTTCATGATCACGGGGAACACGACGCTCCAGCTCACCTCGCGGCCGGACGTGCGGGGGCGGGTGATGGCGCTCTACTCGGTCGTGTTCCTCGGCGGCACCCCGATCGGCGCGCTCGTCGCGGGGTGGACGGCGGAGGCCTTCGGCCCCCGGTGGGCCTTCGCCCTCGGGGGGCTCATGGCGGGGGGGGCCGGGCTCGCGGGCCGGTGGTCCCTGCGGCGCCGAACCGCTGGGTCGGTCGAGCTCGAGGCCGCTCCGGCCCGCGCCGCCTGAGGTCGGCCCCGTCAGCCGATCTCGCGATCCAGGCGCCAGTCGCCGTCGGGCTCGCGGCGGGAGACCTGCACCGTCGTCCCGTCCTCCAGCGTCAGCCGGAAGGCGCGCCGGCGCTCCCCGCCCCGCTCCTCCAGCCACTCGCGGTCCACGCGGACGCGCTCCTCGACCCCGCCCCAGACGATGGCCCGCGGGACCTCCTCGGCGCGGGCGCCCGCGTAGAAGCGGAGCGAGATCTCCGGCGCCCGCGCGAGCCAGCGGGGCAGCACCGGCGCGTAGAGGAGGAACGCGAGCCCGATCAGGGCCGCGAGCCGCGCCTCCCCGAGGGCCGGGACGAGCGGGACCGCCGCGAACCCGGCGAGGACCCGGGCCAGGTTGTAGGCGACGTCGTAGACGGCGAAGACCCGCCCGCGGTAGCCGTCGGGGATCGCCTCCTGCACGAGCGTGTCGACCGGCACCTTCTTCCAGGCGAAGGTGAGCCCCACGGCGAAGCTCGCGAGCAGGACGGCCCACCCGGTCACGTGGAGCGAGACCGCGAGGAGCGCGAGCCCGCCGAGCGCGAAGGCCCGCGCCACGATCGCCTCCTTCGGCCAGCGCGCCTCGAGCGAGCCGACCGTGAGGATGCCGAGGAGCACCCCGAGCCCGCCGGCACCGATCAGGTTGGAGAACGAGCCGACGCCCTGCCCGAAGCGGTCGCGGAAGACGAACAGCGAGAGCACGAGCACGAGGCCCTGCCCGAACTGGTCGAGGGCGATCGAGCCGATCGGTCCGAGGGCGCGGGGCGTGCGGGCCAGGCGCCGGGCGCCGTCCGCGAGCTCGCGCGCGATGCGCTGCAGCTCGTCCCGGACCGGCGCCTCCGGCAGCGTGTGCGGGAGGAGCGGCGTCGAGATGCCGGCCGCGATCCGCGAGGCGGCGAGCCACATCAGCGCCGCCGACGCCACGACGGGGACCGTGCCGAGGAGGTCCGCCGCCCACCCCCCGACGAACACGCCTGCGAGCAGCGCGACCGTCCCCCCGACGATCGACATCGAGTTCGCGATCAGGAGGTCCTCGGTCGGCACGAGGCGCGGGACGACGGCCACGGCGGTGGCGAGGTAGAAGCGGTTCACCGAGAGCACCCACAGCACGCCGAGGTAGAACGCGAGCGCGTGCCGCGAGGGGTCGAGCAGCGCGAGCAGGGCCGGCGCCGCGCGCAGCCACGGCGCGACCACGAGGATCCGCCGTCTCGACCAGCGATCGATGAAGACGCCGGTGAACGGTCCGAGGACGGAGAACGGCAGCGCGATCACCGTCGTCGCGATCGCGAACCCCAGGATCGTGCTCTGCCGCTCAGGGCTGAAGACGACGGCGGCGATCAGCGACGCCTGGAACAGGCCGTCGGCCGACTGTGAGACCAGGCGGACGGCGAACAGCCGCCGGAAGTCCCGACCGGCCAGGGCCCCCCGGGCGCGCTCGATCGTGGGTCGCACGACCCCGAGGGTAGCCGCGCGCGGTGCCTCAGGCCCGCTGGACGTCGAAGAACGAGGTCCAGTCGGCGGCCGCGCTCTGCCCGTTGCCGAGGATGAACTCCTCGACCATCTCGCGCGCGGCATCGTCGCTGAACTGCACCGGCGGCGACTTCATGAAGTACGCGCTCGGCCCGATCAGGGGTCCGGCCTGGCCGCGGTCGAGCGCGAGCTTCGCGCACCGGATCGCGTCGATCACGATCCCGGCCGAGTTCGGGCTGTCCCAGACCTCGAGCTTCAGCTCGATGGTGAGCGGCACGCCCCCGAAGGCCTCGCCCTCGAGACGGATCTGCGCCCACTTGCGGTCCTCGAGCCACGGCACGTGGTCCGAGGGCCCGATGTGGATGTCGTGGGGGTCGAGCTCCCTGCGCAGCTGGCTCTGGACCGAGCGCGTCTTGGAGATCTTCTTCGAGGTCAGACGCTCGCGCTCGAGCATGTTCATGAAGTCCATGTTGCCGCCGAAGTTCAGCTGGTAGGTCCGCTTCAGCTTGACCCCGCGGTCCTCGAACAGCTTGGCGAGCACCCGGTGGGTGATGGTCGCGCCAACCTGGCTCTTGATGTCGTCGCCGATGATCGGCAGGCCGGCGTCGACGAAGCGGCGGGCCCACGTCTGGTCGCTCGCGATGAACACCGGCAGGCAGTTCACGAACGCGACGCCCGCGTCGATGGCCGCCTGCGCGTAGTGCTTCGCGGCCTGCTCGGAGCCGACCGGCAGGTAGCAGGCCACGACGTCGACCTCGGCCTCGCGGAGGGCGCGGGCCACGTCGACCTCGGGCTCGGAGGACTCCTCGATCACCTGGCGGTAGTACTTCCCGAGACCGTCGAGGGTCGGGCCGCGCTGGACGGTGACGCCCGTGGGCGGCACGTCCGAGAACCGGATCGTGTTGTTCGGCTCGGTGAAGATCGCCTCCGCGACGTCCTTGCCGACCTTCTTCGCGTCGACGTCGAACGCGGCGGCGATCTCGATGTCCCGGATGTGGTAGCCGCCGAGCTCCACGTGCATGAGCCCGGGCACCGTGTCCTCGGGGGCGGCGTCCTTGTAGAACTCCAGGCCCTGCACGAGCGAGGAGGCGCAGTTGCCGACGCCGACGATCGCGAGACGGACCTTGCTCATGGGGTGTGCTCCTTCCTCCGGAGTGCGCGAGCCTCGCGCCGCTTCGAGCTCCGCGAGGCCCGTTCGAGGGCGCTCTTGCGCTCGGCGGCGAGGAGGCCGTTCAGCCAGGCGATGTCCTGCTCCGTGGTCTCCCTGCCGTGTTGCATGAGCGAGAGGGTGTACGTGTCGAACCGCTCCCGGGTGGCCGCGAGCGAGGCCTGGATCGAGGAGAGGCGATCCTCGAGGAACGCGCGACGGCGCTCGAGCAGCCGGATGCGCGCGTCGGGCGCGAGGTACTTGAAGAAGGCGAGACGGACGCGGAACCGGTTGTCCTCGGTCTGCGAGTCGTGCCCGGTCTCCTCCAGCAGCCGCAGGAACAGCGCCTCGCCGGCCTCGGTGATCCGGTAGACGTTCTTGCGCCGGCCCACCGCCTCGCCGGCGAACACCTGCTCCACCGCGCCCTGGCGCTCGAGGCGCTTCAGCGTCGGGTACAGGGACCCGTACGAGACGCGCCAGAAGCCGCCGAGGGTGTCGGTCAGGCGCTTGGAGAGCTCGTAGCCGTGCATGGACCGCTCCTTCAGCAGCCCGAGGATCGCGAGCTCGAGCATCGCGGGATGTTTCCACCTCCTGGTTCCGGCCTGGTCCCGGCCCGTGGGATGTTGCGGTTCGATATATCGGGCCGTATATATCGCCTCGATATATGTACCCGCTCGGGGCGCGCCCGTCAAACGGGCGGGGGCTCGCGCAGGTAGGCGGGGAGCGGGATGCCGGGACGCAGGTCCGGGGCGGGCTCGGGCTCGGCCCGGACCGTGCGCAGGGGCACGACGCCGGCCCAGACCGGAAGCTCCAGGTCCTCCGCGTCGTCCTTCGGCGGCCCCGTCCGGACCTTCGCCGAGGCCTCGTCCAGGGGGATCGCCACGATCGTCGTCTGCTCGAGCTCGCGCTCGGTCGGCATCCGCGCGTCGTCCTCGCGGCCGGGCAGCACGTGGCGGACGATCGCCCGACAGGCCTCGAGCTGCTCCCGTCGGTCCGTCACCACCCGGGGGCGGCCGTACACCACGGCCGAGCGGTAGTTCATCGAGTGGTGGAAGGCGCTGCGGGCGAGGACGAGACCGTCGAGGAGCGTCGCCACCACGCACACCTCGCGCCCGTCCGCGACCGCGCGGAGCGTCCGGCTCGCCGCCGAGCCGTGGATGTACAGGGTGTCGCCGAGCCGGGCGTGGATCGTGGGGACGACCCGGGGGGTGCCGTCCTCGGCGACCCAGCCGAGGTGGCAGATCGGCGCCTCGTCCAGGACCGCGTCGATCGCCGCGCGGTCGTAGACGCCCCGGTCCGGCAGGCGGCGGATGCGCGTGCGCTCGGTCGGCGGCTGACCCCTCGGCGGCATCGCCGCCCATCGTAGCCGGACGGCCCCCGCCGCGGCGAGGAGGCTCCCGCGATCAGGCGGCGCGGCCCGCCAGCATCCGGTCCAGCGCCCGGACCGCCGCGTCCGGGCCGTGGGCCAGGCCGATGCGCCCGTACCGTCCGACGACCTCGAGCTCGCGGTCGGAGCTCTCCTCGAGGACGAGCTCGGGGATGCGGAACGCCTCGCCGCAGGGCGGCAGGGGGCCGGTCTCACCCGGGTGGTGCACGACGACCGCGGCGACCGGCTCGCCGTGCGCGGGACAGGGCTTGCCGACGAGGACCGGGCAGGGCCCGTCCGCCGGGCCGGGGCAGCGTTCGAGGCGGAAGCCCTCGCGCCGGAGGGTCTCGCGCAGGGCCGTGAGGTCCTCGCCCTCGCGCTCGCCGACGACGAGCACGGTCGGGGCGGGCCGGAGCGAGACCGCCGCCGCGAGCAGGAGCGCCCCCGCGATCGCGAGCGCCACGGCGGTCACCCCCCAGGGCGCCTGGGCGGCCCAGAGCACGACCCCGCCGAAGAGGACGATGGCGCTGCCGTACAGGAGGACGTCGCGTCGCACGTCCCTCACCTCCCGCGCCACCGTGCACCCGCGGCGGCGCGGCGAGCAGGGCCGAAGGTCCGGTGCCGGAGGGGGCCGAAGGTCCCGTCCGCGGGCCGCGGTCACCGGCCTGCGCGCCGGCTCAGGCTCCGGGGCGGGGCGGGGGCTGCCCGCCGCCGTCGCCCGCCTGCCCGCGCAGGAAGCGCTCGATCTCGCTCGCGAGCTCGTCCCCGGACGGCAGGCTCTCCTCGCCGACGACCTGCTCGAGGCGGGCGACGTAGGCCGCCGACTCGGGGTCCTCCGCGACCGCCCGGTCGATCCGCGTCCGGGTGGCGGCGGCGTCATCCGGCAGGTCCCCGAGCGGCAGCTCGACGCCGAGGTGGCGTCCGGCGTGCTCGAGGAGCGCGATCGTGGCCTGGGGGTAGGGGCCGCCGACGTAGTGCGGGACCTGGGCGTAGAAGCCGACGGTCGGGATGCCGGCCTCGACGAAGCGCATCTCGAGGACGTTCAGGCAGGCCGCGGGGACGCGGAGCAGCCCCTCCGGGCCCTGCCGCTCCTCGTCCCGCAGCAGGCCGGGCTTGGAGGCCGTCGCGAGGACCGGGACCGGTCGCGTGTGCGGCACCGCGGCCGGGATCGCCCCGAGGCTCACCCACTCGACGACGCCGAGGCGCAGCCCGAGCTCGAGGATCTCGCCGCCGAGCTCCCCCCACCGGAAGTCCGGCTCCGCGCCGGAGAGGACGAGCAGGTCGCGCTCGCCGAGGCGGACCCGCCGCAGCCACAGGCGCGGCCAGGTGAGCTCGGTGAGCCGGCCGTCGACGATGTCGAGGACCGGCCGGCGGGCCCGGAAGTCGTAGAGCCCGTCCGGGTCGAAGCTCGCGACCTCCTCCCCGCCCTCGGCGATGAGCGCGGCGGCGGCCGTCGAGGCTCCGGCGGCGTCGACCCAGCCGTCGAGGGCGGCGACGATCGCCGGGGCGACGAGGGGCTCCCGGGGCTCGCGCACGCGTGCGAGGCTCACCCGGCAAGGATAGTCGGGTTCCCCATCCGCCCGGGCTCCGGGTAGCCTGCGGCCATGCGACTGCTGGTGATCGGCGGCACCGAGTTCGTCGGCCGCCACATCGTGGAGGCCGCCGTCGCGAGCGGCCACGAGGTGACCGTCTTCCACCGCGGACGGACGGAGCCCGGGGACCTTGCGCCCGTGGAGCACGTCCACGGCGATCGCGACGGCGGGCTGGACGTTCTCGCCGGGCGCACCTTCGACGCGGCCGTGGACGTGTGCGGCTACCGGCCGCGGGTGGTCCGGCTTGCGGTCGACGCGCTCGCCGACGCGGTCGAGCGCTACTGTTTCATCTCCAGCGAGTCGGTCTACGCCGAGCCCCTGCCGCCGGTCGTGACCGAGGACGCTCCGCTCGCCACGCTCGGGGCGGCCGAGGGCCCGTCGGCCTGGTACGGCCCGCTCAAGGTGCTATGCGAGCGCGTCGTGCAGGCTGGCTTCGGTGAGCGGGCCCTGATCGTGCGCCCGGGGTACGTCGTGGGCCCCCACGATCCCACGGACCGGTTCACCTCCTGGGTGCGCCGCGTGGCGCGGGGCGGCACGATCCTCGCTCCCGGGGACGGGACCGACCACGTGCAGTTCATCGACGCGCGGGACCTCGGGGCCTTCGTCGTCCGGCTGCTCGAGCAGGGGGCGAGCGGGTCCTTCAACGCGGACGGCCCGCCGACGACCACCGCCGAGCTCCACGAGGCGATCGCCCGGGCGTGCGGGACCTCGCCGAGGATCGTGTGGCTGCCCCTGCAGGTGCTGCGCGAGCGGCACCTGGAGGACGCCTTCCCGATGTGGGAGGGGCCGGCCCTCGGGAGCTCGGTGATGGACACCTCGCGGGCCCGGGCGACCGGGTTGGTGAACCGAGCGGTGGAGGAGACGGTCGCCGACACCCTCGCCTGGGACCGGGCGCGGGGGCTGCCGCCGCTGCGCGCCGGCCTGGATCCCGAGCGCGAGTCCCGGCTCGTCGCCGAGCTCGGGTGACTCAGGAGGGGGTCCCGGGCCCCGGGGTGAACGCGGGGCCGTGGCCGGGCAGGATCCGCGCGAGCCCGGGCAGGGCGAGCACGCGGGCGCGGCTCGCGTGGAGCGCGCGGGGATCCTCCGCGAGGGGGTCCTCCGCGGGCCCGGAGGCCTCCCACCATAGGTGGGTGCAGACGACGAGGCCCTGGGCGGTCCGCACGACGGTCGAGACGTCCTCGGCCGTGTGCCCGGGCGTCTCCATGAGCCACACGTCGGGCGAGAGGTGGGAGCCCTCGGCCTCGCGCTCGGCCCACCGGTCCCCCCGGTACCACGCCCAGTGGTCGTGGACCCGCGCACTGGGGAACAGGCCGGCGTGCATCGCGTGGTCCGGGTGATGGTGCGAGAGCACGACGTCGGTCACGTCCCCGGGTCCGACGCCGAGCGCAGCCAGGGGGTCGAGGATCCGCGCGGGCGAGTCGACCATGCCGGGGTCGATCACGACGAGCGCCTCGCCGTCCCGGGCGAGCGCGACGGTCGAGGCGACGCGCTCGCCCCCGTCGCGGACGTACCCCTCGTGCAGCACGTGGAGCTCGGCCATGCCACCCCCTCGGTCGGGCGCCCAGCATACGGCTCACAGCGAGGTGCCCGCGAGGTCGCGCAGGATCGGCAGCGCCTCGTCGATCGCGATCGCGAAGCCGATGTTCTCGGCCGCGGCGGCGGAGGCGCCGGCCGTGTTGATCCCGACGAGCCTGCCCGAGGCGTCGATGAGCGGGCCGCCCGAGTTGCCGGGGTTGATCGCCGCGTCCGTCTGCAGGAGCCCCTGCAGGTGCTCCACCCCGGCGCCGTTCGCGACGTCCACCGTGCGGTCGAGCCCCGAGACGATGCCGGCGGTCGCCGTGGCGCCGAGCCCGAGGGGGTACCCGAGCGCGACGACCGTCTGCCCGAGCCGGAGCTCGGAGGAGCTGCCGATGGGGATCGCCGGGCGATCGCCCGTGGCGACCGACAGGACCGCGAGGTCGTGGAGGGGGTCGGTGCCGAGCACCGTGGCCTCGGCGCTCGCGCCGCCGTCGAAGACGACCGAGACGGACGCGGCGTTCTCCACGACGTGCGCGTTGGTCACGACGAGGTCCCTGCGGACGATGACCCCGGAGCCCTGACCCTCCACGCGGATCGTCCCGAAGAAGCCCGGCCTGGTCGCGACGACCTTCACCGCGACGACCGAGCGCATGGCCCGCGCGATCACGTCGGTGAGATCCGTCCCCTGCGCCGTGGCCCGGACCACCGTGGTGGCGGGCGCGGCGCGCACCTGCGGCTCACGCCCTCGGTCGAGCGCGAGACGGGCGAGCACCCCGCCCTCGACGGCCGAGACGGTGAGCGAGAGCGCGAGGAGCGCGGGCACGAGCCGTCCCCGGCGTGCTCGAGGTGCGGCGGGAAGCGCGGGTGTGGCGTGGGGCGTGCCGGCCGGGGCCGGCGGATCGGGGAGACCCCCGCGCTCCGGCTCAGCCATCGGCGCCACCCCCCGAGCCGGCGCCCGTGGCACCGGGTCCGCCGAGGTCGCGCTCGATCTGCAGGAACGCCTCGCGGTCGATCTCGCCGCGCGCGTAGCGCAGGCGCGCCTGCTCGAGCGCGTCGTCCCGCGGCCGTGCGGGCGGCGGGCTCGCCGGCCTGGTCGCGCGGGCGAGGAGCCAGACGACGAGGAGCACGAGCAGGACGACGAGCAGGATCGGCACGAGCCAGGCCAGGACGTCCGCCCACCACGGTCGATCGAACCACCCGCAGGGGCGGTCCCAGCACCACGGGCGGTCGGCGAAGCCGGGTCCGAGCTGCCAGACCGTCATGGTTCCCACCTCCCAGGCCGCCGGACCGTCCGGCGGCCACCCTCCAGTCAAGGCCCCAACCCTTGGAGCCCGCTGGGAGCGCGCGCAGGGGTGGATGGGAGTTGGGCTGGGGGTCAGCGCCCCGGCGGCGGGGCCGGCGTGGCCAGCGG
>CAZXJB010000065.1:0-15310 GCA_964640965.1 uncultured Actinomycetes bacterium
CCACCCCCACGGCGAGCGCGACCACCGCGAGCCCGAGCCAGACCCACGCGCGCCCGGGCGCAGCCGGCGCCGCGAGGAGCCCGAGGGCGAACGAGCCCGCCACGAGCGGCAGCCGCCAGGCGTTCACACCGTGACCAGGTCCCGGATGTCCTCGAGGATCGCCTCGCCGATCCCGCTCACGTCGAGGAGGTCCTCCACGCTGGCGAACGGCCCGTGCTCGGTCCGGTGATCGACGATGCGCTGCGCGAGCACCTCGCCGATGCCCGGCAGGGCCTCGAGCTCGGAGGCAGAGGCGGTGTTCACGTTGATGAGCCCGCCGGACCCCGCCGTCCCGGCGCCCGTCGTCCCCCCGGTCGCCGCCGCCGGGGCCTCGCCCCGCTTCGGCACGAGGATCTGCGTGCCGTCGGTGAGCGGCGCCGCGAGGTTCAGCGCCTCGAGCGCGGCGCCCGACCGCGCCCCTCCCGCCGCCTCGATCGCGTCGATCACCCGCGCGCCCGGGGCGAGCTCGTACACGCCGGGCCGCCGGACCCAGCCGGCGACGTCCACGAGGATCGGGCTCGGCGAGGGCGTGGGTGAGGCGGCCGCCTCGGCCGCCGGGGTGGGCGAGGCGGGCTCGGCCGCCACGACGATCGGCCTCGGCAGCGAGCGCACGTACCAGAGGCCGGCGCCGGCGAACAGCAGCGCGACGACGACCGCGAGGCCGGTGAGCTCGGCCCGCGAGAGCGCCGCGAGCCGATCCCGGAGCGGATCCTTCGACATGCCTCCCTCCCAGGGTCGTGGATGCCTGCCGAGGGGGAGCTGGGGCAGGCTACCCGGGAGGGGGTGGGGTTCGCTGTGCGCTAGCGCACAGCGGCGTCGTGCTCCTCGTGCTCCGCGGACGCGCCGCCGGAGGCGGAGCCGTTGGTGCTGGGCTCCCCCGCGGTCCCGGGGCCGGCCTCCGGCACGCCCACGTCCTCGATCTCGTCCTCCTTCGTCGCCCGCGGCAGCGTGAAGGTGAACTCGGCGCCGCCGCCCGGCGCCTCCCCCACCGAGATCGTGCCGCCGTGGGCCTCGACGAGGCCGCGGCAGATGTACAGGCCGAGGCCCGAGCCCGGCTTCGCGGTCCCGCTCTCCAGGCGCCGGAACCGCTCGAAGATGCCCTGCCGTTCCTCGGGCGGGATGCCCGGTCCCTCGTCGGCCACCCGGAACCGGACCATCTCGCCCTCCAGCTCCACCGAGATCCGGACCTTCGAGTCGGCCGGCGCGTACTTCCGCGCGTTGTCGAGCAGGTTCGTGAGCACCCGGATCGCGGCGTCCGGATCGCACCGGACCTTCCCGACCCTGCCGATGCTGATCACGAGGCGGCCGGCCATCCCCGAGGCCTGGGCCGCCTCGGAGAGGAGGCGCCGGGGGTCGGTCGGCACGAGCGCGAGCCGCAGGGCACCGTCCTCGATGCGGGAGATCGTGAGCAGGTCGTCCACCAGGCGGGCCAGCCGCCGGGCCTGGCCCGCGGCCCCGTCGATGAGCTCGAGCCGGTGCTGGGCCGTGAGCGCCGCGTCGTGGTCGCGCAGCGCCGAGAGCACGCCGATGATGGCCGCGAGGGGCGTCCGGAACTCGTGGGCCGCGACCGCGACGAACTCGGACTTCGCCGAGTCCACGCGCCGGAGCCGCTCGACCTCCGCCTGGTGCGTCGATAGCTCGCGCCCCCGCTCCTCGACCTGGGCCTGCAGCTCACGCCCGCGCCGACGGTGGAGCGCCCGCTGCTGGGCGAGGACGCCCACCGCGAACCCGGTGATGATCACGAGCGAGAGCCGGTGCAGGACGAGCTCGCGGGGCAGATCGCCGTCCAGCAGCACGAGGGTCCCGTAGACGATGTCGACGCCCGCCGCCACCCCCATCGTGGAGACGAGGTCGAAGCGCATGCCGGCGGAGATCACGACGATGAGGTACAGGGCCCAGGAATCGCTCGATCCGCCCCCGGTCACGAGCACCCAGGCCGTCATGAACACGAGATCGAGCAGCAGGACCAGCGTCCGCACCAGGAGCGACGGCTCCTGCGGCCCGAACGCCACGAGCCCCCACACGGCGTACGCCGTGGCGAGCCCCAGGAGGATCGGCACGAGGGGCGAGCGGGGGTGCCCCTCCGCGAGACCGGACACGAGCGCGATCGCGATCACGACGGCGACGACGGCCAGGCGCACCACCGCGATCCACCGCTCGGTGCGCAGCGCATCGAAGACGCGCAGGCGCGCATCCCGCTCGCGACGTGCGTCCGCTCCCATGGACCTTCTCCACCCGGACGGGCCATCCGGCGATGGCCTTCAGGTGCAGTATCGGGCCCGGTCGGCGGCCGGTTGAGCCGCACCGTCGTAGGCCATGCGCCCGATGCGCAGGCCGCTACCCCCGGCTACCCCTGGGTGACGACGTTCACGAGCCGCGGTGGCCGCGCGATCACCGTGCGCACCGTCCGCTCGCCGACGCTCCGTCGGACCCGTTCGGAGGCGAGGGCGAGCTCGCGGCAGGCCGCCTCGTCGGCATCCGCGTCGACCTCGATCCGATCCCGAACCTTCCCGTCCACCTGCACGACGAGCGTGACCCGCTGCTCGCGCGCGAGCTCGGGGTCGAAGGACGGCCAGTGCGAGACGTGCACGCTCCCCTCGTGCCCGAGGTCCTCGCGCCAGAGATCCTCGGCCGCGAACGGCGCGAGGGGCGCGAGCATCTGCACGAGGGCCTCGGCCGCCCCCCGGGCGCCGTGGCCCGCGTCCAGGGCCTGCCGGATGCCGTTCGTGAGCACCATGAGCTTGGAGATCGCGGTGTTGAACCGGAAGCGGTCGAGGTCCTCGGTCACGCCCCGGATCGTCCGGTGGGTGAGGCGCACGAGCTCCTCGGGCTCCGGCGCGTCCCGGGAGGCGGCGTCGTCGACCGCCTGGAACACGCGACCGAGCCACGCGTTCACGCCGGGGCGACGCTCGGGGTCGGGCGCGATGAGCTTCCAGTCGATGTCATCCTCGAAGGGTCCGGCGAAGAGCATCATGAGGCGCATGGTGTCGGCGCCCCAGCGCTCGACGATCGGCATGGGCTCGACGATGTTGCCCTTGGACTTGCTCATCGCCGCGCCCCCGTAGATCACCTGGCCCTGGTTCATCAGCCGGGGGAAGGGCTCGGTGAACGAGACCATCCCCATGTCGTGGAGGACCTTCGTGAAGAAGCGCGAGTACAGCAGGTGCAGGATCGCGTGCTCGACCCCGCCCGTGTACTGGTCCACCGGCATCCACCGCTCGACGTCCGCGGTGCGGAAGGGCCCCTCCTCGTAGCCGGGCGAGCAGTACCGGAAGAAGTACCAGGAGGAGTCCACGAAGGTGTCCATCGTGTCCGTGTCCCGGATGGCCTCGCGGCCGCACCGGGGGCAGGAGGTGTGCTTCCACGTGGGGTGCCGCGCGAGCGGGGACTCGCCCCCGGGGCGGAAGTCCACGTCCTCGGGGAGCAGGACGGGGAGCTCCTCGTCGGGGACCGGCACCTCGCCGCAGTCCGGGCAGTGCACGATCGGGATCGGGGCCCCCCAGTACCGTTGGCGGCTGATGAGCCAGTCCCGCAGCCGGTAGGTCACCGTGGCCCGACCGCGCCCCTGCTGCTCGAGCCAGGCGCACACCGTGGGGATGGCCTCCGGGGTGCGCTCCCCGTCGAACGGGCCCGAGCGCACCATCACGCCCTCGCCCGCGTAGGCCTCGGTCATCGTCTCGGCGTCGAGGGGGTCCCCGCCCTCGGGCTGGATCACGACGCGGATCGGCACGCCGTGCGCGCGGGCGAAGGCGAAGTCGCGCTGGTCGTGCGCGGGGACCGCCATGATCGCGCCGGTCCCGTACTCCATGAGCACGTAGGGGGCGACGAAGCACGGCACGCGCTCGCCGTTCACGGGGTTCACGGCGTGCACGCCGAGCGCCACGCCCTCGGTGGTGTCCGCCTCCTCGCGCTGGGTGAGGGGCGTCGCCCGGACCTTGTCGATGAGCGGGCGCACCCCCTCCCAGGTGCCGCCCACCTCCGCGAGCTTCGGCACGAGCGGGTGCTCGACCGCGAAGACGAAGAAGGTCACGCCCCAGAGCGTGTCCGGGCGCGTCGTGAAGATCTCGACCTCGTCCCCGGTCTCCTCGATCGTGAACGTGACCTGGGCGCCCTCGGAGCGGCCGATCCAGTTGCGCTGCATCGTGATCACCCGCTCCGGCCAGTCCTCGAGCTGCTCCATGTCGTCGAGCAGGCGCTGGGCGTAGGCCGTGATCCGGAAGAACCACTGGGTGAGGTCGCGCCGCTCGACCGGCGTGCCGCAGCGCTCGCATGCCCCGCCCACCACCTGCTCGTTCGCGAGGACGGTCGCGTCCTTCGGGCACCAGTTCACCGGCGAGGTCTTGCGGTAGGCGAGGCCCCGCTCGAAGAAGCGCAGGAACAGCCACTGGGTCCAGCGGTAGTACTCCGGGTCGCAGGTGTGCAGGCGCCGGGTCCAGTCGAAGGACATCCCCATCCGGCGGAACGAGCGGGCCTGCTGCTCGATGTTCGCGTACGTCCAGGCCTTCGGGTCCACGCCCCGCTTGATCGCGGCGTTCTCCGCGGGCAGCCCGAACGCGTCCCATCCGATCGGGTGCAGCACGTTGTACCCGCGCATCGCGGCGTACCGCGCGACGACGTCGCCGCCGCTGAACGCCTCGGCGTGCCCCATGTGCAGGTCGCCGGACGGGTACGGGAACATGTCGAGGGCGTAGAAGCGCGGCCGGGGGTCGTCCGGGTCCTCCGAGGCTCGGTACAGGCCCTCCTCATCCCAGCGCGCGACCCACTTCGGCTCGATCTCGGCAGGGTCGTAGCGGCGCATGGCGCGCTCATGGTAGCGGACGGACCCGCCTGACCAGCGCGGTTGGACCCGGGAGGGCGCTCGGGGCTATCCTTGGGGCGACCCCTTCGTTCGGAGGAGACGCGATGAGCATGACGGTCCTACCCCCGGACCGCCTGCCGGTCGGCCCCTCGAACGAGGACCAGTACCGGCTGGCGGTCGAAGAAGCGCGCGCGCAGGCCGAGGCCCTGCGGCACGCGGTGTGCCGCGCGAACGACCTGGTCCGCCAGCTCGAGGAGATGGTCGAGGCCCTGCGGGCGATCCTCCTGTACCCGAAGGCGTACGACTGGCCCCCGCTCGAGCCGTCCACGGAGACGGACGAGGACGACCTCACGTTGGTGCTCGACCCGGAGGAGCCGACCGCCGCCTCGGCGTGACCGGCCGGGCGTCCCACCTCAGCCGGCAGCGGTGACGCGCGGGGCGAGCCCCCCCTCGCGCCGCACGAGCGCGGGGATCTCGGAGGCCGGGACGGGCCGGCCGAAGAGGAAGCCCTGGGCGTAGCGGCACCCGTTCGAGCGGAGCCACACGTACTCACCGGGGGTCTCGACGCCCTCGGCGAGCGGCAGCATGCCCAGGCTCTGGGCGAGCTGGATCATCGCCCGGACCATGCCGGCCAGATCCCGGTCGCGGTCGACGTCGCGGACGAACATCCGGTCGATCTTCAGCACGTCGACCGGCATGTGCTTCAGGCGCGCGAGCGAGGAGTACCCGGTCCCGAAGTCGTCGATCGCGATCGGGACGCCCCAGGCGTGGAGCTCGGCGAGCACCCGCTGCGTGCGCTCGGGGTCGGTCATCGCGGTGGACTCGGTGATCTCCATCGTGATCGCCCCCGGGGCCAGGCCGGCCGAGCGCAGCCGCTCCATCACCCGCTCGGCCAGGTGCGCCGACCACAGCTCCCGCGGGGAGAGGTTGTAGCTGATCGGGATCTCGAGCCCCTCCTCGCGCCAGGCGACGTGCTGGCGGATGACCTCGCCGAGGACCCAGTCCCCGATCGCCTCGATGAGCCCCAGCTCCTCCGCGAGCGGGATGAACTCGCCCGGGGCGACGAGCCCGCCGTTCGGCTCCTGCCACCGGATCAGGGCCTCGACCGAGTGCACCCGACCGTCCGCGAGGTCCACGATCGGTTGATAGTGGAGCACCCAGTGCCGCTCCTCGACCGCCCGTCGGAGGCGGGTGGTGAGCGACAGCCGGGCCCGCGGGTCCTGCCCGTCGTGCGCGAAGACCACGTAGCCGCCCGGTTCGCTTCGCTTGGCCTCGTACATCGCGGTGTCCGCGTTGCGGAGCAGGCTCTGCGCGTCCTGCGCGTCCCTCGGGTAGAGGCTGATCCCGATGGAGGCCGAGGCGTAGAACTCCCCGCCATCCAGGTGGAACGGCTCCCGCAGCGCCTCGCGCACGCGCTCGGCCACGGACTCGGCGACGGTGAGCGCCGCGTCCTCGCCGGCGAGGGGGCTCATGCCCCGCTCGAGATCGGCGAGCAGCAGCAGGAACTCGTCCCCGCCCTGCCTGGCCACGAGGTCCGTCTCCCGGGTGCAGCCGCGCAGGCGCTCGGCGAGCTGGACGAGCAGCTCGTCGCCCACGTGGTGCCCCATCGAGTCGTTGACGAGCTTGAAGTTGTCGAGGTCGAGGTACAGGACGCCGACGCCGAGCTCGTGGCGCTTGGCCCGCGCCAGCGCGAGCTCGAGCATCTCCTCGAACAGCGCCCGGTTCGGCAGGCCCGTGAGCTTGTCGTGGTACGCGAGGAACGCGACCTGCTCCTCGGCGCGCTTGCGCTCGGTGATGTCGAAGATCACGCCCTGGATGAGCCAGGGCTCGCCCTCCTCGTTGCGGACGACGAACGCCTGCTCGCTCACCCAGATCACGTGACCGTCGGCGTGGATCATGCGGTACTCGTGGGAGAGCGACCTCCCGCTGCGGCAGGCCTCCTGGTACTCCTCCCACGCGCGATCGATGTCGTCGGGGTGCACGTGCCGACGCCAGCAGTAGGGATCCTCGAGCCACTCGCGCTGGCTGATGCCGAGGAGCTCGGTGACCTGCGGACTCACGTAGATCGAGCTCTGGTCCTGGTCGATCGGGTCGATGTAGGTGATCGCCGGGATGCCCTCGACGAGCGCCGCGTACTTGGCCTCGGCCTCGAAGCGCGCGGCCTCCCCCCGGCGGAGCGCCGAGACGTCGCGGAGCGTGAGGACGAGGTAGCGGCCCGCGGGGCCCTGGACCGCACCGAGGTGCACCTCGACCGGCACCTCCTCGCCGTCGCGCCGTCGGCAGGCGCCCTCGACCACGGCGACCTCGACCTCCGCCCCGAGCGGGAGGTCGGCCACGACGAGCTCGCTCACCGACCGGTCGACCAGCTCGTCCCGGCGGTAGCCCGTGAGCTCCTCGAGGCGCCGGTTGGCGTAGACGATCCGGCCGTCCACCGCCGCCACCACCAGGCATTCCGGGGTGGCCTCCAGCAGGCTGGACGGCTCGAGCAGATCATCGAGCGCCGGGGCCCCCGCGAGCCCGGCGCGGTCATCGCTCCTCGTCATGGTCCTCGTCCGGCGACGCGCCTTCCTGCTAGGGGTCGGCCGAACGAGGGACGAACCTTAGCCCGATGCGCTCGGGGCTCCCGGGGCCCTCGGTGCGCGCTCCTCGATCCCCCAGGGCGAGCCGTACTCCTTCAGCAGGTCGAGGAAGGGCACCGGGTCGAAGGCCTCGGGCCCGAGGACGCCCACGCCCTGCCATACTCCGGTCGCGAGGAGCTCGAAGGCGATCACCGGGTTCAGGGCCGTCTGCCAGACCACCGCCTGCGCCCCGTCGCGCCGGTAGCACTCCTCGTTGTCCACGACGTGGTACAGGTAGACCTCGCGCGGCTGGCCGTCGATCCCCGTCCCCCGGACCCAGGTGCCCGCGCAGGTCTTGCCCTGCATCTTGTCCCCGAGCGTCGCGGGGTCGGGCAGCACCGCCGCGACGACGTCCCGCGGGGCGACCTCGACCTCGCCCACGCGCACCGTGTCCTTGCGGTCCAGCCCGAGCTTGTGCAGGGTCTTCAGCACCTCGATGAACTCCTCACCGAGCCCGTACTTGAACGTGACGCGGCGGGCCTTCAGCCACCGGGGGATCAGCACGACCTCCTCGTGCTCGACGTGGACGCACTCGAGCGGGCCGATCCCCTCGGGGAAGGTGAAGACCTCGGGCTCGGAGAACGGCGGGAGCGTGTACCAGCCGCGGTCGGCCTCCCAGACGATGGGTGGGTTCAGGCACTCCTCGATCGTCGTCCAGATCGAGAAGCCGGGGGCGAACTCGTACCCCTGGACGACGAGGTCGGCGCCGTCGCGTACGCCGAACTCCTCGACCTCGGAGAAGAGGTGGTCGGCCGCGTACCGGGCGAACACGTCGGAGAGGCCGGGCTCGACCCCGCAGCCGACGAGCGCGAGCAGGCCCCGCTCCTCCCACTCGGCGGCGCGCGCGAACTGGTCGTCGCCGAGCTTCTTCCCCGGCAGCTCGTACGGCCGCTCCGGGTGCGGCTCGGAGAGCGAGAGCGCCATGTCCATGTAGGTGACCCCCGCCTTGAGGCACGCTTCGAAGATCGGCATCACGAACCGGGGGTCGACCGCGTTCAGGACGTGCGTGATGCGCTCGGCGCGGATCAGCTCGACCATCCCGGCCCGGTCCGAGGCGTCGACGCGCGCAGCGCTGAAGCGCCCGCGGCCCTGGTCGTACCGCTCGACCACCCGCTCGGCGCGCACAGGGTCGTAGTCGGCGAAGACGATGTGCTCGTAGAAGTCGCGCCGCGCCGCGATGGGCGCGAAGGCCGAGCCCACGCCCCCGCACCCGATCACCAGGATCCTCATCGGCTCACCTCGCTGCGTCCGGATGCTGCGCGTCGGGGTCCGACGCCGCCGCGAGTCTATCGGCGGCCATCCGGCCGACCCCTTTCCGGAACGGTCAACGCGCGGGGTTCGAACGCGCCACACCGCGCGTCCCCACCGGCACGGCCTTCGCCGCGATGGGCACGCGAGGGCACCGGATCGCGCCGGGCGAGCGACTTCACCGGGCGCGCCCGCTGCGTGGCCGCGAGCCCGAGGGCGACGAGGACCCGCCCGACCTCGGCCCGCGTCCCGCCGAGAGCCAGGACGCGGCGGGCGACGATGGCTGCGGATGCACCCTCATCCAGGTCGTGGAAGAGCCTGAGCGCGTAGGTCGTCCCCGTGTCCGCGTGGACGCCGAGCACCTCCTCGCCGGTGTCGAAGATTCGCCTGGCCCAACGGGGGCCGGCGACGGGGATCTCGGTGCCGGTGGGGAGCAGGGCTTCCCGACGGGCGCGGCGTAGGTTCATCCGCCGTCAACACGACGACGCCTGGTACGCGATGCCCGCGCGGCGCACCTCGACCTGCGATGCCCGCGCGGCCATCACCTCGGCCGCTTCGGCCTCACCCGCTGGCAGGACGGGACCGTCCGTCTCGAGCCCACGTTCCGCGATGCGCTCGGGCGTTGGTACTTGCCCCCAGGCGCCGGGGCACGGCGCCTGGACTTCCGGTGGGAAGATGACGAGGCACGCTATCGCATCGCGTGCCGCCGGTGCGGGTGGCAGCGCGTCCTCGCCGAGCGCGCGCTTCGGGCCGCGCTCAAGCGTCGCGGCTGGCCGCCCGAGCTAACGCTCGCCTGAGGAGGGCAACGGGACGACCCGGCCGCCTTCGAGCGCCCGGCGCCGCGCCTCCTCGCGGACCTCCTCGAGGCGGGAGGCGAGCTCCTCATCGAGGCCGGGAAGTACGGAGGCGTACACGTCCATCGTCACGCGGGAGGTCGAGTGACCAAGGCGGGCCTGGAGGGCTCGAGGGTGGGCGCCGGCCGCCACGGCGATGGTCGCGGCGAAGTGCCGCAGATCATGCGGCCGCAGGCCCTCGAGGCCCGCGGCTCGCGCGGCCGGCTCCCACACCCTCCGGCGCCAGTTCGTGCGCCGGACCGGTCCCCCGCGGGCGTCGGCGAACACCAAGGCGCCGGGCTCCGCGGGCCGGGTCTCCAGGTGGCGGGCGAGGGCCTCGCAGACGAAGGTGGGCAGGGCGACCACGCGCCGGGCGGCCGCGGTCTTCACCTCGGCGAGCTCGACGCGGCCCGCGACCTCCACGGCCTGGCGCCGGATGTGGACGCGGCGGGCGAGCAGGTCGAGGTCCCGGCGCTGCAGGCCGAGGGCCTCGCCGATCCGCAAGCCCCCGTAGGCGAGCAGGAGCACGAGCGGGCGCCAGGCCTCCTCGGTGGCCTTCACGAGCCGCTCGACCTCCTCCGGGGTCGGCAGCCGGAGCTCGCGCCGCTCCTCCCGGGGCGGATGGACGTAGCGGACGGGGTTGGAGACGATCACGCCGTCGCGGACCGCCTCCTCGAGGACGGCGTGGAGGACCTGGCGCACCGCACGGACGGTCCGCGGGCCCCGGCCCTCCTCGAGGAGCCGCGCGAGGAACGACCGGACCTGCTCGGGACGCAGGGCTCCGATCGGATGCGACCCGAGCCCCGGGATGATGTACCGCTCTACGGTCCAGCGGTACTGGGCGAGCGTCGAGGGCCGCACGTGATGCAGCCCGGCCAGCCAGGCCGCCGTCCGCTCCGCTACCGTCGCCTTCGCGGCCGCGGGATCGCGCCAGCGTCCGTCGGCGATCTCCACCTCGACGCGGCGCGCGAAGTCCTCGGCGTCTCGCCGACGGCGGAAGGTCCGCGAGCGGTGGCGCCCCGCGGGGTCGCGGTAGCGGACGCGGTAGCGCTGGGGTCGGCGGGGCCCGGCCGGGAGCTTCTCGACGAAGGCCACGGCCCGAAGCCTACACCCGGCCGGGGACCTGCGCAACGTACGCGCAACGTTCGGCTTTGGCCGGCGCTCAAGAGGTCGGAAGATGGCCGATGACCTGCGCTTTTCCGTGGACCCAAGGGGACTCGAACCCCTGACCTCTTGGCTGCCAGCCAAGCGCTCTACCAGCTGAGCTATGGGCCCCGGCGCACCGATTGTACCGGCCGCTCAGCCGGCTGCCGGGGCGGCGCCCTCGAGCCGGGCCAGGCGCTGCAGCGCCCGGACCTTCTCCGTCCGCCCCGCGCGGGCCTCGGCGAGGGCGCGGCGGAGCGACTCGATCGTCGAATCGTAGAGCCCCCGGTCCACGGGGAAGGGGTGCCCGTCCTTGCCGCCGTGGGCCCAGGAGAACGAGAAGGGGTCGCGGATCGAGGTCGGCTCACCGTAGGCGACCTCCGCGACGAGGGCGAGCGCCCGCAAGCCCTTGGCTCCGAGCCCCGGCACGGCGAGGAGCGAGGTGAAGTCGGACGGCTGCGCCTCGTAGGCGCCGAGGAGCACCCGGCGCAGCCGCTCCGGGTGGAGGTCCTCCAGGCCCAGCTCGTGCCGGTGCGGCGCCTCCAGGACCCGGATCCGCTCGAGCTCGTGCAGCACCGGCTCGGGTCCCTCCCGGGCGAGGGCCGTCGAGACCGCGCGGTTCCCCTCAGCCTCGCCCGCGACGAGGTTCAGGACCGGCACGCGCCCGGCCCCAGCCACCGCGGCGTGCGGGTCGGCGTCGAACCGCGGCGGCGTGAGCCAGTGGTAGCGCCGGGCCATCCGCGTCGCCTCGTTCATGCCCTGCTGGACCACGGCCCATGCCCCGTCTGCGGTGAAGACGAACGTGTGCTGGTAGACCTGGAAGCCGTCCTGCACGGCCGAGGAGTCGACCTTGGCCGCGAGGCGGCTCGCGAGCACGAGCCGCTCGCCGTCCTGGCCGGTCCGCTCGCAGGCCCGGCGGATCTCCTCGGGCGTGCGCCGCGAGGCCGCGCCCTTGCCGCCCGCCACGACGAGCCCGACCTCGGCCTCGAGGCCCCGCAGGCCGGCCTTCAGCGCCCCGCAGACCGTGGTCGTGAGCCCGCTCGAGTGCCAGTCGAAGCCGAGCACGCAGCCGAACGCCTGGAACCAGAAGGGGTCCGCCAGGCGCCGGAGCAGGCCCCCTGGACCCTCCTCGGCGACGACGGCGAGCGCGATCTCCCGTGCGAGGGGGATCATCCGCTCCATCAGCCAGGCCGGCGCCCGCCCGCCGTGGAGGGGCAGATCGGCGTACCCGGTCCTCACGGAGGCAGCATAGGACCCGGCGGGCCCTACTCCGCCGAGGCGGCGATCCCGCGCGTCGGCTCCTCCCAGGGCACCCGCGGCGCGTCCCGCCACAGGCGCTCCAGGTCGTAGTACTCGCGCTCCTCGGGGGCGAACACGTGCACGACCACGTCCACGTAGTCGAGCAGGACCCAGCGCGAGTGGGTCTCGCCCTCGCGGCGCACGGGACGGTGCCCCAGCCGACGCAGGGCCTTCTCGACCTCCTCGACGATCGTGCGGACCTGGCGCTCGGTCGTCCCCGTGCAGATCACGAAGGCGTCGGTGATCACGATGAGCTCGCGCACGTCGAGGATCACGACGTCCTCGGCCTGCTTGCCGGCAGCCGCGCGCGCCGCCGCCACCGCGAGCTCACGACCGTCGAGGCGCTCCCTACCGGCCGGCACGCGTCGCCCTCACGCCGCCCTCACGCCCGGAGGTCCCTCCCGACCACCACGGTCACGTCCGCGAGCCCCGACGCCGGGCCGCCCACCTGCACCTCGCCCACACCCAACGAGTCTCGCACACGCTCGGCGAGGTCGCGGTCCGCCTCGTCGGCGACGACGATCGCCGTCACGTCGTGGTCGAAGCTCGTGGCGTTCTCCGAGACCACGACGCGGAAGCCCTCGGGGATCAGCCGCTCGGCGACGACCTCCCCCACGCCCGGCAGGCCGCTGCCGTTCAGGACCACCACAGGCACCACCTCCCGGTCGGGGAAGCCCCAGAGCGAGGCGACGGCCGCGCGCACCACGGCCGGATCGGCCCGCAGGACGCCCGCCCCGAGGTCCTCGGTCGGCAGGACCTCGACCCGCGCCCCCCGCGCGCCGTTCAGCAGCTCCGCCACGGCCGTCGGCGAGTCCGAGCCGGCGAGGTCGGTCGGGGCCCAGGCGACGGCCTCGAGCACGGCCGCGAGCACGGAAGCGAAGACCTCGTCGCCGCCCTCGGCGGCCTGCCGGAGCGCCTCGGCCCCCGTGAACGTCCGCCCGCCGAGCGCGACGCCCCCGGAGCGGTCGATGAGCCCCGCGAGATCGGCCCCCTCGAGGACGGCGTGGTGCGCGACCCACACGCCGAGCAGGTTCGCGACGGCCGTGGCCGCCGTGGGCCCGTCGAGCGCGACCGCCTCCCCCACCGTCGCGTCGCCCTGGCCGGGGATCACGAGCGCCGTCCCCGCGGGCAGCACGAGCGCGGCCGGCGGGAGCGAGCCGCCGGAGCCGACCACGGCGGTGAGCGGGCCGGCCCCGGTGGTCACGACGAGCAGCGCGAGGCGCGCGGGCGCGAGCTCGCCCGGCGGAGGCTGCGGCTCGGGGCGGGCGAGCCGCACCGCGACCACCGCCGCCGCGAGCACGAGGAGCGCGGCGGCGAGCGATAGCCGGCCGCGCGTCACCGGTAGAGCCCCGCCTTCTCGATGTAGCTCTTCACGCCCTCGGGCACGAGGTAGCGGATCGGACGCCCCTCCCGCACCCGCTGGCGGATGTCGGTCGAGCTGATCGCGAGCGCCGGGATGTTCATCACGGTCACGTTCGGATGCGCCGTCGGCGCCTCGGCCTCGAAGTGCGCGAGGTCGTACCCGGGCCGGGTCGCGGCGATGAAGTGGGCGAGCGAGAGGAGCTCGCCGGGATCCTTCCAAGAGAAGATCTCGAGCATCGCGTCGGCGCCGGTGACGAAGAAGAGCTCCGCGTCGGGGTGCTGCTCGCGCAGGGCCCGGAGCGTATCGACCGTGTAGGTCGGGCCGGCCCGGTCGATCTCGATGCGCGAGACCGTGAAGCGCGGGTTGCTCGCCGTCGCGATGACCGTCATGAGGTAGCGGTGCTCGGCCGGGGAGACCTCGCGCTCGGCCTTCATCCAGGGCTGCCCGGTCGGCACGAAGATCACCTGCTCGAGCCCGAACTGCACCGCGGCCTCCTCGGCCGTGAGCAGGTGCCCGTGGTGGATGGGGTCGAAGGTCCCGCCCATGACCCCGAGGCGCCGTCCCACGGCGCCTATCCTACGGCGAGGTCGACCCCGGGCCGCGCAGGCGCCTCAGCGCAACCGCTCGACCCACGCGCGGAGGTCCGCGAGGTGCTTCTGGTAGTGGATCGGCCCGGACTCGTCGAACCACTCGTCGGCGTCCGGGGTGAGGGGCTCGAAGGCGGCGAACCGCTCGACCATCAGCGTGCGCGAGGCGTGCCACTCGGCGCGCACCGTGTCCAGGTCCAGGCGCCGCGACGCCTCGAAGAAGCGCCGGTTCACGGTCTCGACGTCCTCGTCGAAGGTCGAGCCGGTGAACGTGCCCGCCCGCATCTGGTCCAGGGCCCGGACGCAGTCGGCGCTCCAGCAGGCGATGTGCCACATGAGGTCCTTCACCGACCAGCCCTCCGGGGTGAGCCCCGGCCGCTGCAGCTCCTCGTCCGAGACCCCCGCGATCAGCTCGTTCAGGCTCCGCCAGCCGAGCTCCTCGGCGTGCAGCAGCTCCTCACGCCTGCCCACCGTGACCCTCCTTCCGCTCCTCCGGTTGGAACTCGAACGCGAACGACCCGATCCAGACCTCGTCGCCGGCCCGCGCGCCGGCCGCCTCCAGCTCCCGCTCGACGCCCGCGCGCTGGAGCCGGCGCTGGAGCCGGCGCAGCTGCTCGGGGTCCTCGAGGTCGGTCTCGGCCACCCACCGCTCGACGGAGCGGCCGACGACCCGGAAGCGCTCGCCCTCGCGCCGCACGAGGAAGGGCCGGCGCGTGGGCCGGAGCACGACGACCGGGCGCCGCTCCTCCCCGACGCCCTCGGCGGCGCGCACGAGCTCGGAGAGCCGGTCCGCGAGGAGGTCGAGCCCCTCCCCCGTCAGCCCCGAGACGACCACGCTCCCGGGACCGAGCGCGGCCGCCCGCGCCGAGGGGTCGCCCACGAGGTCCGCCTTCGTCCCCACCACCAGGCTCGGCCGCTCGAGCAGCTCCGGGTCGTACGCCCCGAGCTCCGCCCGGACCGTGGCGAGATCGGCGGCCGGGTCGGGCGAGGAGAGATCCACGACGAGCACGAGCGCCCGGCACCGGCTCACGTGACGGAGGAACCGATGCCCGAGCCCCCGCCCCTCGTGCGCGCCCTCGATCAGCCCCGGCACGTCGGCGAGGACGAACCGGCCGTCGGTCTCCGCGACCCCGAGGTTCGGCGCGAGGGTGGTGAACGGGTACGGGGCGATCTTCGGTCGCGCGGCCGTGAGGCGGGAAAGGAGCGTCGACTTCCCCGCGTTCGGCAGCCCGACGAGCCCGACGTCGGCCACGAGCCGGAGCTCGACGAACAGGCGCCGCTCCTCGCCGGGCTCCCCCGCCTCGGCCGTCCGCGGCACGCGGTTGCGGGGGCTCGCGAGCGAGGCGTTCCCCCGGCCGCCGCGGCCGCCGCGGGCGACCACC
>CAZXJB010000066.1:0-14870 GCA_964640965.1 uncultured Actinomycetes bacterium
CCCGGCCGACGTGGCGCGCTCCCCCCGCCCGGCCTCACCGCGCCGGCGCACGGCGCGGCCGAGCGGCTCGGATAGGATTCCGGCCCGTGAACCCCACGAGCCCGCCGAGCCCACCCAGCCCGTCGTCCGCGCCCGAGCCCGTCGGCCCCGAGGACCCCCTCGTCGTCCCGCGGTTCGCCGGCCGCGCCACCTTCGCGCGCCTGCCCCGCCGCGACGAGGTCGAGCGCTGCGACGTCGCCGTCGTCGGCGTCCCCTTCGACAGCGGGGTGACCTACCGCCCCGGCGCGCGCTTCGGCCCCCAGGCGATCCGGGCCGCGTCGCGGCTCCTGCGCTCCTACCACCCGGGCCTGGAGGTCGCGCCCTTCGCGGCGCAGCAGGTGGCCGACGCGGGCGACATCGCCTGCAACCCCTTCGACATCGCCGAGGCGATCTCGCAGATCCAGTCCGCGGCCGAGGACCTCCTGCGGGGGGCGGGCGCGATCCTCACCCTCGGCGGGGACCACACGATCGCGCTCCCGCTGCTGCGGGTCATGCGGCGGCTCCACGGGCCGGTCGCCCTGCTCCACTTCGACGCGCACCTCGACACCTGGGACACGTACTTCGGCGCCGCCTACACCCACGGGACCCCCTTCCGCCGTGCCTGGGAGGAGGGGCTGCTGCTCGAGGACCGCGCGGCCCACGTCGGGATCCGCGGGCCGCTGTTCTCGCCCCGGGACCTCGCCGACGACGCGCGGTTCGGGTTCGAGATCGTGGGCGCGATCGACCTGGAGGAGACCTCGGTCGCCGCGATCGTCGAGCGGCTCCGCGCTCGGCTCGGCGACGCGCCCGTGTACGTCTCGGTCGACATCGACGTGCTCGACCCGGCGCACGCCCCCGGCACGGGGACGCCGGAGGCGGGGGGCCTCACCTCGCGGGAGCTGCTCGGGATCCTCCGCGGGCTGGCGGGCCTGCGCATCGTGGGGGCCGACGTCGTCGAGGTCGCCCCCGTCTACGACCACGCCGAGATCACGGCCACGGCGGCCTCGCACGTCGCCTACGAGCTGCTCGGGCTGTTCGCGCGCCGGACCGGGGGGTCGGCGGGATGAGCCGCACGGTCCGGGCCGCGGTCCTGCCCCGCGCGGGCGAGCCGCTGCGGATCGAGGAGCTCACGCTCCCCGACCCGGGACCCGGACAGGTGCTGGTCCAGATCGCCGCGAGCGGCGTCTGCCACTCGGACCTGCACCAGGCGCTCGGCGACTGGGGCGAGACCGGCCCCGTCGTGCTCGGCCACGAAGGCGCGGGCTTCGTCGAGGCGCTCGGACCCGGGGTCGAGGGCTTGCGCCCCGGTCAGCTCGTCGCCCTGAACTGGTTCGCGGCGTGCGGCTCGTGCCGTCCCTGCCGCACCGGGCGTCCCTGGGCATGCACGGACACCCTCGTGCTCGAGGACCGGCTCCCCGACGGCTCGCGGCCGTTCCGGCGGCCCGACGGGTCCGAGGTCGCCTCGCAGTTGGGTCTCGGGGCCTTCGCGGAGGCGGCGGTCGTCGGCGCGCGGGCGGCGATCCCGGTCCCGCCCGAGACCCCGCCGGAGGTCGCCGCGCTGATCGGCTGCGGCGTGACGACCGGCGCGATGTCGGTCCTGCGGGCCGGGGTGGTCGGTCCCGGCGAGCCCGTGGTCGTGATCGGCCTGGGCGGCGTGGGCCTCTCAGCGGTGATGGGCGCGGTCGTCGCGGGCGCCTCACCGATCGTCGGCGTGGACGTCTCGGCTGAGAAGCTCGCGAGGGCGTCGGACTTCGGCGTCACGCACGCCGTCCCCGCCGAGGGCGAGCCCGCGGAGGTGGTGGCGCGCGTCCGCGAGGGGATCGGCGGCGAGCCCGAGCACGTGGTCGTCGCCGTCGGGAACGCCGGCGCGGTCGAGCTCGGCATCGAGCTCGTCGGGCACGGCGGGACGGTCCTCGTGGTCGGGATCCCGCCCCACGGCCACCGGGCCTCGTTCGACGTCCCCACGCTCGTGGACCGCAGCGCGAGGATCGTGGGCGTGAACTACGGCTGGTCGATCCCGGAGGAGGACTTCCCGCGCCTGGCCGGGCTCGCGCTCGAGGGCCGCCTGCCCATCGAGCGACTCATCGAGGAGCGGATCGGCCTCGAGGACGCGCAGGCCGCGCTCGACGCGCTCCGCGCGGGCTCGGGCCTCCGCCGGGTCATCGTCTTCCCCGCTCGGGAGCGACCGACCGACCCCCGTCGGCGGTTCCGCTCCCGACGCACGGTCTCGGAGATGCTCACCGAGGACCGCGGCGCATGAGCCTCTACCTCGACGCGGGCGCGCTGCCCAAGCTCTAGGCTCAGCTCGACCGCGACCTCGGAGCGACGTTCCTCGTGGAGCTCACGGCCGAGGTCTGCGAGGCGGCCGCCGAGATCGCCGAGCTCACCGGCGCCCGGACCTTGGACGCCCTGCACCTCGGCGCGGCCAAGGTGGTTGGAGGCGGCACCCTGCCCTTCGTCACGTTCGACCTCCAGCAGGCTCAGGCCGCCCGCTCGCTCGGTGGAATCGTGCTCGGGACCTGACGCACCTTCCACCGGCGACCGCCGTGGGAGACGCTGCTCCTCCTGCCCGAACACCAGCGACTCGCACGTGCGCCACGGGCGGCGAGCGTGGGGTTCTTGGGCCAGGGAACCGGAACCGTTACCTGGAGGCCGCGCACGTTCCTCCTTTCCCGGGGGAACGGTACGTGCCCTTCTCCTTCAGGCGCCAGATCTCCGGGAGGACTGGCTCGGGCCTACGCTACCCCCTCTCCTGACCAGTTTGCCCTCTCCTCAACCACATGGTAGGGTGCGCCCAGGTCTAGGACCGGGAGACCCGGCGGGGTAGGCAGATGCTTATGGGGTCAAACACACACACACACACAAGCGTCGCCGGGTACCGCCACGCGCAGGACTGCTCTTGTTCACGTCACTCCTAGTCGCGGGCGTATCCGCACCCCACGCCAGCGCCGATCATTCTGACCCCAAACCAAACACGGTCCGGGCCTGGTACATGGACACCGTCGCTGACGCCACCATGTACGACATGGGTTGCGCTCAGGCCGACCGAGTCGATGCCGACACCGACCCGGATGTCGGAGTAGTCATCCTGACGTTCGGGGCGCCACGCGCGGTGGACTCCGAGTACACGAGGAACGGCGCGTCGATGTTCAAGGACACTTCCTCGGGCTGGAGGAGCACCGTACAGATCGCCGACGGGGCGAAACACTACTCGCGCGGCTTCTGGGCCTGTCTGGACGAGCCGGCGTCCTCGGTCGACTACTGGCTCGCGCTCGGTGTTTCGAACCTCTATCCGTCCGCTTGGACCGGTGACCGAATCGCGGAGCACGGTCAGGCGTGGGGGTTGATGGTCGCCAGCGTCCGTCAGTACCAGGTCGATCAGGGACTCTCGCAGGCCATCCTCGCGACGGGCGCGGCCGACATCGAGCCCGCTTGGAGCGGCCCGACCAAGACGCGGCGCTGGGTGAATGCCTTTGATGACGTCGCTAACTCCGGGTTGCTGTGGAACTTCGGCTCGGCGGACGGCTGTCCGCGCTTCGGGCAAGGCGGAACCAGCTGCGACAACAACTGGACCCAAGGAGACCTCTACTACGTCTCGTGGGGCGCCCCCGCCGCAGTCCCCGCCCCGCAGATTTACCGCAACGATGGGGCCATGGCAGAGCAGTGGGTGCTCATCAGCAAGTGGGGCATCGACAACACGGGCGGCGGTCCGATGGGTTTTCGGGGTCTGCTCAGTCAGCAGGGAGCATGCAGTCAGGTTGGGTGTGACTCCTCGCTCGACAACACACCGCGGGAGGCATGGGACCAGATGGTCAACAAGATGGACGCCAGACCGGCCACGATCGTGGACATGAGCTACTCGGCCGACATCCGCTGGCGGAACCCGTGACGTGCGGAAGGGGAGATGGACGATGGTCGGCAAGCCACGAACCCGGAGCCTGCTGGTGCTGGTCGCCGCGATCCTCGTCCTCGGCGGCGCGGCCGTCGCGGTCGGGCAGAGCGGTCCGACCCTCGAGGACATCTTCAGCAACCCGGTGAACGAGGCGACCAAGGAGGAGATCATCGAGGAGGATCGCCTCATCATCGAGCTCTCCGAGGCGCAGCCGCCGCCCGCGAAGGACGACCCGGCTTTCGCGCGCCCCACCGACGACCCTGAGGACGTCCCCGTGTGGGAAACCGGGATCTTCGAGGGCAGCGCGGACTTCCCGCGGGGGCCCGGGTTCGAGTTCACCACGCACTGGCAGGGCGTACGCGGCGGCATGAACGTGCGCGTCTACGCCGGGGGCTTCATCGGTGACCCGTCGGTCGGCATCGTGCTCGTCGACCTCGTGGACCCGGAGAGCTGGGGCCACATCTTCGAAGGGCCCTTCGAGGCTCCGATCCCCGGGCCGCTCCGCATCGAGGACGCGGAGGGGACGGTCCTCACGCTCTCGGGGGCGAAGGGACGCTCGGTCCGGTTCGACGTCGCGAGCCTCACCTTCGTGACCCCGTAAACCTGCGCGGACCTCCTGCCTCGGCCGCACGCGGCTAGCATGTGCGCCATGTCGGTCCGACCCTCCGCGCGCGCGAGCTCGTTCACCGAGTCCGTGATCCGCGAGATGACCCGCCTGGCGATGGAGCACGAGGCGATCAACCTCGCGCAGGGCTTCCCCGACTTCCCCGCGCCCGAGGAGCTGAAGCGGGCCGCCCGGGAGGCCGTCGCGGCCGACCTGAACCAGTACCCCATCACCTGGGGCGAGCCCGAGCTCCGCGAGGCGATCGCCGCGGCCTACCGCCGGACCTACGGGATGGCCGTCGACCCCGAGCGGAACGTGTGCGTCACCTGCGGCTCCACCGAGGCGATGATCTCCTCGATCCTCGGCGTCCTCGACCCCGGCGACGAGGTCGTGCTCTTCGAGCCCTTCTACGAGAACTACGGGCCCGACGCGATCCTCGCCGGCGCGAGGCCCCGGTACGTCGCGCTCCGCGAGCCCGACTGGACCTTCGACGTGGCCGAGCTCCGCGCCGCCTTCAACGACCGGACCCGCGGCATCGTCATCAACACGCCGAACAACCCCACGGGCAAGGTGTTCTCGCGGGAGGAGCTCGAGCTCGTCGCCGAGCTGTGCGTGCGCCACGACGTCGTCGCCTTCACCGACGAGATCTACGAGCACATCACCTACGACGGCGCGCGGCACGTCCCGCTCGCCACGATCCCGGGCATGGAGGACCGCACGGTCACGATCAGCGCCCTGTCCAAGACCTACGCCGTGACCGGCTGGCGCGTCGGGTGGGCGATCGCGCCCGAGGGCCTCATGCGCGGGATCCGGACCGTGCACGACTTCCTCACGGTGGGGGCGCCGACCCCGCTGCAGCACGCGGGCGCCGTGGCCCTCGCGATGCCCGAGGCCTACTACGAGCGGATCCGCGCCGAGTACACGGAGCGCCGCGGGACGATGCTCCGGATCCTGCGCGAGAGCGGGTTCGAGGCCCGTCCGCCCGCCGGCGCCTACTACGTGATGGCGGGGTTCCGCGGCCTGAGCGACCTCGACGACGTGGCCTTCGCCGAGCGCCTGACGACCGAGGTCGGCGTCGCCGTCGTCCCGGGCTCGTCCTTCTACTCCCGGCCGGAGCTCGGCCGGGACGTGGTGCGGTTCTCCTTCTGCAAGCGCCTCGAGACGCTCGAGGAGGCCGGCCGCCGGCTGCGGAAGCTGGAGGGCGGGCTCGCGTGAGCGCGCGGTTCACCGTCGCCGTCGCGCAGGTCGCCCCCGTGTTCCTGGACCTCCCCGCGTCCCTGCGCCGCGCCGAGGAGGCGATCGCCGAGGCGGCCCGCTCGGGCGCGCGGCTCGTCGCCTTCGCCGAGACCTGGCTCCCCGGCTACCCGTCTTGGGCCGACGTCGGGATCCCCTGGGAGGGCGAGGCCGCCAAGGCCGCCTTCGCTCGCCTGCACCGCAACGCCGTCGAGGTCCCCGGGCCCGCGACCGAGGCCCTGTGCCGCGCGGCGCGCCGCCACCGCGTGCACGTCGTGATCGGCATGACCGAGCGCGACGCGCGGTTCTCCCGCGGCACGCTCTACAACTCGCTCCTTTCCGTCTCCGACGCCGGCGAGGTCCTCGGCGTGCACCGCAAGCTCGTCCCCACGCACTCCGAGCGCGTGATCTGGGGTCCGGGCGACGGCAGCACCCTCCACGTGTTCGACACCCCCCTCGGGCGCCTCGGCGGGCTGATCTGCTGGGAGCACTGGATGCCGCTCGCGCGCTTCGCGATGCACGCGAAGGGGGAGCAGATCCACGTCGCCGCCTGGCCCGACCTGCCCGAGATCCACCACGTCGCGAGCCGCAGCTACGCCTTCGAGGGCCGCTGCTACGTCCTCTGCGCCGGGATGTACCTGCCGCTCGAGGCCGTGCCGGAGGAGGTCGAGGTGCGCGAGGAGCTCACGCGCGTGGCCGCCGAGAACCCCGACCCCTCGCTCGTGCTCTGGGGCGGTTCCGGCGTGCTCGGCCCCGACGGGGAGTGGGTGGCCGGCCCCGTCGCCGGACGCGAGGAGATCCTCCTCGCCGAGCTCGACCTCGACCGGATCGCCGCCGAGCAGCAGGCGCTCGATGCGGCCGGCCACTACCACCGGCCGGACGTCTTCTCCCTCACCGTCGACGAGACGCCCCGCGAGCCCGTCACCTGGCGGCGCGCCTCGCGCTAGCGCTCGCGCTCGAGGATCGCCGGGTCGGCGCCCAGGAACCGCAGCAGGTTCCCGAAGAGCGCGAAGAGCGTGAACGTCGTCGCCGCGATCGCGATGAACACCACGGCGACGGCCGCGATCGTCGGGGTGAACCCGTAGCGCAGGTCGTTCACGATCTTGATCGGCAGGGTCACCACGGCGAAGCGCGAGACCATGAACGCGATGATGTACTCGTTCAGCGAGAGCACGAAGGCGGCCGCGTAGCCGGTGATCATCGACGGCACGAGCAGCGGCAGCGTGATCGTCCGGAACGTCGTGCGGGGGTTCGCGCCGAGGGTCTGGGCCGCCTCCGGGAGCGAGGGGTCCATGGTCTCCATCGCCAGGCTCACCGTGATGAGCGGCAGGGTGGAGAAGAAGATCGCGTGCGAAACCACGATGTTCTCGATCCGCCCCGAGTGCCCGACCGAGTTCCAGAACACCAGCGCCCCGAGCGCGCTGATCACCGGCGGCAGCATGAACGGCAGGATCCCGAGCGAGTACAGCAGCGGCGCGAGCCGGATGTCGTAGGCGCGCAGCACGTAGGCCATCGGCGTCGCGACGGCCACGGCGAGCGCCGCGCTCGCGGTGGCGATGACGAGGCTCGTCACGATCGCGTCGCGCCAGCCGATGTCGTTCCACAGCTGCGCGTACCAGTGGAGCGAGAAGCCCTCGGGCGGGAAGTCCATGTAGCGGTTCTCGTTGATCGACACCACGGCGACCACGACGAGCGGCGCCACGATGAACAGCACCACGAGCGTCGTGAGGGACCACTTCAGCGCGCGCATCGCCTCACCCTCGGGTCCGCCCCTCGATCCAGGTCACGAGCCCCACCACGCCGAGCGAGAGGGCCGTCAGGAACAGCGCCATCGCCGCCGCGAACGGGACGTTCGCGTTGAACGTCGCCTGGTCCGAGATGAACACAGAGAGCGTCCAGTGCTCGGGCCGGCCGAGGAAGGCCGGGATCAGGTAGCTCCCGAGCGTGAACACGAAGGCGAGCAGGAACCCGGCCAGGATGATCGGGCGCCCGATCGGGACGACGACCGTCCAGAAGGTCTTCCACGGCGAGGCGCCCATCGTCTGGGCCGCCTCGGTGAGCTCGGGATCCAGGCGCGTGAGCTGCGGGTACAGCGTGAGCACGCAGTAGGGGAAGGCGATGTAGCACAGGCCGATGAGCACGGCGAGGAAGCCGGGCTGATAGGCCCGCGACTCGCCCATCAGCCCGAGCCACACGAGGACGTTGGAGATCCCCGCGGCGCGCCCGAGCAGCACGCTCCAGGCGAACCCGACGATGACCTCGGACAGCGCCAGGGCCGAGAGGATGAGCACGAGCAGCGCGACGTGCGCCCGGCGCCGCATCCGCGTGAGGAAGTAGGTGAAGGGGAACGCGACCGCGATGCACACGGCGCCGGCGAGCAGGCAGATCCCGATCGAGAACAGCGTCCGCTCGATGAAGACCGGTTGCAGGAGCCGGCGCCAGCTGTCGAGCTCGAACGCCGGGGTGTAGAAGCCGCCCTCGATGCGGTGGTAGAAGGACGTCGCGAGCATGATCGCGAAGGGGACGAGGAAGAAGACCGCGAGCATGCCCACGGGGAACGCCAGCACGAGCCGCGTCCCGCGCGTCGGCCGTCGGAGCGCGCTCATCCCTCGACCACGACGCAGGCCTCGCGCGGGAACGTGACGCTGACCGGCTGCCCCTGCTGCACGTGCACCCGCTCGCGCGGGGAGCCCGCCACGACGACGGGCTCCGCGAGGCCGCAGTCCACGTAGCACTCGAACAGCTCGCCGAGGTCCCGCACGAACACGACCCGGCCCGGCAGCGCGTTGCGCTCGGGCGTCTGGGTGGTGGACAGGTGCGCGTCCTCCGGCCGCACCGAGATCGTGACGGGTCCGGGCGCGACCGGCCGGGCCACGTCGAAGGGCCTGCCCGCCACGCGCACGACCCCGTCCGCCGCCTCCCCCGGGAGCAGGTTCGTGCGGCCGATGAAGCTCGCGACGAAGGCCGTCTCCGGGCGGCGGTAGACCTCGAGGGGCTCGCCGACCTGCTCGATGTGTCCCTGGTTCATGACGACGACGAGGTCGGACATCGTCATCGCCTCGCGCTGGTCGTGGGTGACCATGATCGTGGTGATGCCGAGCTTCTGCTGCAGCAGCCGGAGCTCCACCTGCAGCTGCTCGCGCAGGTTCGCGTCGAGCGCCGAGAGCGGCTCGTCGAGCAGGAACAGCCGGGGCTCGAGCGCGAGGGCGCGGGCCGTCGCGACGCGCTGGCGCTGCCCGCCCGACAGCTGCGAGATCCGCCGGTCCCCGAGGCCCTGGAGCGAGACGAGCGCGAGCAGCTCCTCCACGCGCCGGTCGATCTCGGCCTTCGGCACGCCCCGGATCCGCAGGCCGTAGCCGATGTTCCCGGCCACCGTGAGGTGCGGGAACAGCGCGAGGGTCTGGAAGACCATCCCGATGTCCCGCAGGTGCGGCGGACGGTCGGTGATGTCCTCGCCGTCGAGGTAGATCCGTCCCTCGGTCGGACGCTCGAGGCCGGCGATCATCCGCAGCGTCGTCGTCTTCCCGCACCCCGAGGGGCCGAGGAACGAGATCAGCTTCCCCGGCGGCAGGTCGAGCGTCACCCCGGCGACGGCCTCGACCTCGCCGAAGCGCTTGACGAGCCCCTCGAGCCTCAGGCTCCCGCGGGCGCGCGCGTCCATCCGACGGAGCTCATGCCGATCCGGGTCAGGACAGGATCATCTCCGTCCACCGCTGGTCGATCCAGTCCTCCCACTCGTCGTACATCTCGTACTTCGGGCGGAGCGCCGCCTCGGGACCCGGACCGCCGACCGCCTCGTACTCCTCGTCGGTGAGGTCCATCGTCTCCTTCTTGGCGGTCGGCGTCGTGCCGAGGGTGCGGGCGAGCTGGGCCTGGATCTCCGGCCGGCACATGTAGTCGACGAAGGCCTGGCAGGCCGCGAGGTTGGAGGTGGTCTTCGAGATCGCCCAGAACCCCGAGTCGAGGATCGCGCCCTCGACGGGGAACACGCTGCGCAGCGGCTCGCCCTGGGAGGCCGCGTACGTGGTGATGTCGTGGTAGAACTGGCCGATCGAGACCTCGCCCGTGTTGTAGGCCTGCTGGGCCTGGGCCTCGTCGCGGAACCACAGCTTCACGTTGGGCTTGACCTCCTGGAGCTTGGTCAGGACCTCGACCACCCCGTCCTGGGTCTGCAGGATGTCGTAGCCGCCGAAGAAGCAGGCCGCCGTGATCTCGATGAGGTAGGAGTTCGCGGCGTTCTTGAGCAGCGCGAGCTCGTTCCGCCAGCGCGGATCCCAGAAGGTGGTCCAGGTGTCGGGGCTCTCGGGCACGCGCTCGGTGTTCGACACGAGCGTGATGTACCAGGAGACCCCGCCCACCCCGGCGACCTTGCCGTCGGCGTCGGTGCGGATGTAGCCCTCGGCGAGGTTCACGGCCTGGGGGATCGCCGACTGGTCGTAGGTCGCGAGGATGCCGCCCTTGATGGCCCGCTGGATGCCGACGCCGGAGAGCATCGACACGTCGGCCGGCGGCGGCGCCCCCGCGTCGATCGCCTGCTGGAGCTGCACGACCCACACCTCGGAGGTCGGCTGCGAGATCGACTCGACCTCGACGCCGGTCTCCTCCGTGAAGGCGGGGTACATCTTGGCGAAGTTCTCCTCGAAGAACCCGCCGTAGGTCGACACCTTGATCTTCGCGCCCTCGATGCTCTGCGGGCTCGTCGTGGCGCCGCCACCCGCCGGCTCGGGCGGCGGCTCCGAGCCGCAGGCCGCGAGCAGGCCGGGGATCGCGAGCGCGCCGGCGAGCATCCCGCCGCGCCGGAGCAGCTCCCGCCTGGAGATCACCTCGTCCACGCCCATGTGACTCCCCCCCTATCAAGCGCTAGGGCACCGTGGCGCGAAGGATACGCCGACCGACCGGGCTCGGCAAGGCAGGGTGCCGCGCGCGGCGCGGGCTCGCCCGTTGCCTCGACGCGGACTCACGCGGACCCCGTCCGGTGTGGCAGCATCCGCGCAAGCGCATCACGAGGAGGTCGACCGTGAGCGACGTCGCTGGAGGTCGCCGCTTGTTCGTCCGCCAGTCCTCCGGGCTGGTCCGCGAGGTGAGCGTGACGAACGCCCTGTTCTTCAACGCCGCGGCGTTCATGGGGACCGGGGTCGGCTGGTATCCGGCCTTCTACTCCCTGGCCTTCGTTCCCATCGGCTCCGCGCTGTTCACCACCTACGGATGGGCCGCGATCATCGTGGGGGTCGCCGGCATCTTCCTGGGGCTGATCTTCGCCTCGCTCTCGACGGTGATGCCGCGGTCCGGCGGGGACTACGTCTTCACGAGCCGGTTCGTGCCGCGCATCGGCCCGTTCGTGGGATGGCTCGAGTCCTTCACGCTCGTGTTCGCCTCGCTCGCGATCGTGGCCTTCGAGGTGCCGGTGGTCCTGCGCACGCTGCAGATCAGCGGCCGGATCATCGGCATCGGCACGGGCATCGACCTCTTCGAGAACGCGAACGGCTGGTACGCGGAGAACGGCGTGATCACGGGATGGCCGGGGTTCCTCGCCTCCCTCGTCGTGCTCGCGGGCATCTTCTGGGTGTGCGTCCAGCCGACCCGCCGCTTCCACCGCATCGTGACCACGCTCGCCGTCATCGCGGTGGGCTCGGCCCTCACGATGTTCATCTTCGGACTCATCTTCATCGACGGCGGCGCGTTCGCCCGGAACCTGCCGACCTACGCGGGCGGCACGACGGTGCAGGACCTCCGCCAGGCGGCCGCCGACGCCGGGGTGCTCGGCGAGGGGGTGCAGATCTTCAACTCCCTCTTCCCCTTCGTGATGGGGATCGTGCTCCTCAACTACATCGGGTACCAGTACAGCGCGTACATCGCCGGGGAGGTCCGAGGGAACATCCGCCGGGGGATCCTGATCGCGGTCCTCGGCGCGCTCGCGATCGCCGTGTTCACGAACTCGGTCGTCGTGGACTCGCTCACCGCCAAGCTCGGCCTGGACGGACAGCTCGGGTGGGGCGTGATGTTCTGGAGCGGCGACCCGGCCACGCCCTTCGGGCACCCGAACACGCTGCCGCTCACGGCGACGATCTCGCGGCCCGGCCTGTGGCCCCTGTGGCTGCTCGTGTCGCTCGGCGGGGTCGTCTCGCCCTTCGTGCTCTGCCCCGCCTACATCAACTTCATCAGCCGGGTCTCGCTCGCCTGGAGCCTGGACCGGCAGGTGCCGGAGTGGTTCGGCGAGGTGAACGAGCGGCTCCGCGCCCCGATCAACGCGATCCTCACGGCCCTCGGCCTGGTCGCGGTGTTCACGATCCTGCAGAACTTCCCCATCCTGCCGGACTCGGTCGCTCCGCCCGAGGGCAAGCTGAACCTGGTCGCCACGCTGTGGTTCAGCATCCTCATGGCGCTGCTCACGTGGGTCATGCCGGCGATCAACGCGATCCTCGCGCCGATCACCCGGCCCGACCTCGTCCGGACGGCGCCGTGGCGGCGGTGGCTCCCGATCTTCGGGCTGATCTGGCTCGCGTTCGCGGGCGTCACCTACTGGTTCGCCGGCCTGAAGCCGATCTTCGAGTTCCTCGGCCGAGCGCCCGGCGAGACGACCCTCGAGTACCTCAACCGGTCGGGCCTCACGTTCACGATCGTGGCGGTGGTCGTCGCCGTCGTGATCTACGCCGGGATGGCGGCGCGCCGCCGGGCCGCGGGGGTGGACGTGGCGATGATGTACCGGGAGATCCCGCCCGAGTAGCCGCTCGCCGCTCGCGCCGAGCCGTGGGAGCATGAGGCCGTGGCCCGCACGGTCCGGCTCTACGTGGTGTCCGACATCCACGCCTCGGAGAAGGCGTGGCGGAAGATGCTGAACGCCGTCCGCCTCGGGATGTACCGGGCCGACGTCGTCCTGTACGCGGGGGACCTGACCGGCAAGGCCATGGTCCCCGTGGTGCGGACGGACGACGGGTACGAGGCCGAGCTCCTCGGCCAGGTGCGTCGCGCGAGGGACGAGCGCGAGCTCGAGGCGCTCGAGCAGGACATCGCGAACCTCGGCTACTACGTGCTGCACACCACGCACGAGGAGATCGACCGCCTCCACGGGGACCCCGCCGCCCTCCACGACCTGTTCGTGCACCACATCCGGGAACGCGTGGAGGCCTGGATGCGCCTCGCCGCCGAGCGCCTGGACGGCACCGGCGTCCCCGTCTACCTCATCCCCGGCAACGACGACCCCTACGAGATCGACGAGGCCCTGGCCCGGAGCCCCTACTGCGTGAACGTGGACGGCAAGGTCGTCGACATCCCCGGCGACCTCCAGGTGATCGGCTCGGGGAAGTCGAACCCCACGCCGTGGCGGACGCCCCGGGAGATCCCCGATGACGACTTCCGCGAGGAGCTCACGAGGCTCGCCGACGAGGTCCGGGACCCGCGCCGCGCGATCCTGCTCACCCACTGCCCGCCGCACGACACGGGGCTCGACACGGCGCCGCTCCTCGACGAGCAGATGCGGCCCATCGTCTCCGCGGGCGACCTGCTGCGGGGGCCGGTGGGGTCCACGGGCGTGCGCCGCGCGATCGAGGAGCTGCGGCCCCTCCTCGGCATCCACGGCCACATCCATGAGTCCGGCGGCGAGGTGCGCCTCGGTCCGACGCTCTGCCTGAACCCGGGCAGCGAGGCGGCCTTCGGGATCCTCCGCGGCTACCTCGTGGACGTCGGTCCCGAAGGCGTCGAGCGGGCGTTCCGCGTGGAGGGGTGATGACGGGCCGGGACCCGCTCGAGGAGGCCCTCGGGCTGATCGACGCGGCCGCGCGCGTCGGGGTGCCCATCCGGCTCGTCGGCGGTCTCGCCGTCCGGGTGCTCTGCCCCGACTTCCCTCCCCGGTCGCGCGAGCGGCAGGATCTCGACCTCGCCTCGACGTCCGACGTCCGACCCGCGCTCACGGGCTTCCTGGAGGAGCGCGGCTACGAGCCCGACCGACGGTTCAACGCGCTCTACGGGCACAAGCAGCTCTACTTCGCCTCGCCGGAGGGTCGCAGCCTCGACGTCCTCGTCGACCGGCTGGAGATGTGCCACGTCCTGGAGTTCAAGGACCGGATCGCGCGGATGCCGCTCACCCTCGACGTCACCGACCTGCTCCTCTCCAAGCTCCAGATCGTCGAGCTGAACGAGAAGGACGCGCAGGACGTCCTGTACCTGCTCTCGGCCTACCCCGTCCGCGAGGGGGACGAGCCGGGGACCGTGGGCCTCGACCGGATCGGAGCGATCGTCGCGGGCGACTGGGGCTGGTGGCGGACCCTCACGATGAACCTCGAGCGCATCGCCGAGCTCGCCGCCACGACCGGCCGGCACCTCATCCCCGAGGGCGCGTCGTACGACCCGGTGGCGCAGCTGCGACGCATCGGCGAGCACGCCGACGCGGTGCCGAAGACCCTGCGCTGGCGCCTCCGGGCCCGGGTCGGCGAGCGGGCGCGCTGGTACCAGCTGCCCGACGAGGAGGCCCACGACTAGTCGGTCGGCGCGGCTCGGCGCAGGCCGGGCACCAACGCCAGGGCCCCGAGGACGGACAGGACCGCGGCGTAGCCGAACCCCCAGGCGGGCGAGGCGACCGTCCACAGCGTCCCCACGACCACGCTCGAGACGAGGTCGCCGACCCCGTCCACGAGCCCGATGAGCCCGTACGCGCGGCCGCGCAGGGGCTCGGGGACGAGCTCGGCGGCGTGGCTGCCCTGGGCGGTCTCCACCATGCCCGTCGAGGCGCCGACGGCGACGAACAGCAGGGCGAGCACGGGCACCGAGCTCGGCGAGAGCGCGAAGGCCGCGCACGCGAGCGCGAACAGGAGGATCCCCGCGACGAGCACCAGGCGCCGGGAGGTCGCGTCGGCGAGGGCGCCGGCCGGGTAGGCGGCCGCGGCGTTCGCGGCGTTGTGGGCCGCGTACAGCAGCACCGCGGCCTGCGCCGCCTCGGTGTGGTTCCAGCCCCGGTCGGCGAGGACGTCCGTCGCGCGCAGCACGAGCAGCGTCGCCGAGAAGTTCCCGAGCCCGTACAGCCCCACCCCGGCGAGGAGCGAGCGGAACCGACCCGGCGCCGTCGCGAGGCCCCGCAGCGTGGCGAGCGCCTGCCGGGCGACCGGCACCGCGCGGCGGGCCCCGCGGCCG
>CAZXJB010000067.1:0-14755 GCA_964640965.1 uncultured Actinomycetes bacterium
AGCCCCCGGGGCGCCCGACCGGGTGCGCGCCCTCGGGCGCGGCGGCCCGGCGTCCGTCGACGAAGGTCGCGGCGGACCTCGTGGGTCGCGATCGGCGCCGTCCTCGCGGTCGTGGCGATCTTCGCCGTGATCGCCCTCACCGGCCGCAAGGACGACACGGGACGCGGGAGGGCCTCCCCCGGCTCGATCGAGGAGCTCACGAGCATCCCGGCCGCCACGCTCGAGGCCGTGGGCGTCCCCGCGCAGCTCTCCAACGTGAACGCCCTGCCGACCGGCACCCCGCCGATCGAGGAGGACGGCAAGCCCGTCGTCCTGTACTACGGCGCCGAGTACTGCCCCTTCTGCGCCGTCGAGCGCTGGCCGATGGTGATCGCGCTCAGCCGGTTCGGCACGTTCGAGGGGCTCTCGTCGACCACCTCGGCACCGCCCCCCGAGACCCTGCCGAACACCCCGACCGTGACCTTCCACGGGGCGACCTACACGAGCGACCACCTGGTCTTCTCGGCGGTCGAGACGCAGGACCGGCACTTCCAGCCGCTCGAATCCCCCACCGAGCTCCAGCAGCGCCTGTTCGACACGTACAACGTGGCGTCGATCACCGGCAGCGAGGGCGCGATCCCGTTCGTGATGATCGGGAACCGCTACGCGTGGGCCGGCAGCCAGTACGACCCCGGGGTCCTCGAGGGCAAGACCTTCGACGAGATCGTGGCGGCCCTGCAGGACCCGAGCACCGAGATCGCGAGGCAGATCGGGGGGACGGCCAACGCCATCACGGCGATGATCTGCGAGCTGACGGACGGGCGGCCGGCCGAGGTCTGCTCCACCGAGCTCATCGCGCAGGCCCAGGCGGCGCTCCCGGAGGCCTGATGGACGCCCCGCGCTGGGCCGCGCCCGCGTCCCTCGCGCTCGCGGCGGCCGGCATCGCCGTGTCGACCTACCTCACGATCGCCCACTTCACCACCCCCGACCTGCTCGTCTGCACGCAGGGCGGGCTCGTGGACTGCACCTCCGTCACGACGAGCCGGTGGTCGGTGTTCCTCGGGATCCCGGTGCCGCTGCTCGGCCTCGTGTGGTTCGGGGCGATGCTGGGGCTCTCCGTCCCCGCGGCCTGGCGCAGCCCCCGGCGCGAGGTGCACCTCGCGCGCCTGCTCGCCGCGGTGGCAGGCATCGGGTTCGTCCTCTGGCTCGTCTACGCCGAGCTCGTCCTCGTCGGCGCGCTCTGCCTGTGGTGCACCGTGGCGCACGTGCTCGCTCTCGGCTTGTTCGCGGTCGTCGTCGTCACCGCGCCGGACCTGCTCGCGCGGGAGACCGACCCTCACCCGTACTCGTAGAAGCCGCGGCCGCTCTTGCGCCCGAGGCGGCCGGCGGCCACCATCCGCCGGAGCAGCGGCGGCGGCGCGCAGGCGGGGTCCTTGAGCTCCTCGTAGAGCACCTCGCCGATCGCGAGCAGCGTGTCGAGCCCGATGAGATCGGCGAGCTCGAGCGGCCCCATCGGGTGGTTCAGGCCGAGCCGGATGGCCGCATCGATGTCCTCGCGCGTCGCGAAGCCCTCCTCGAGCATGCGGATCGCGTCGTTCAGGAACGGGACGAGCAGCCGGTTCACGATGAACCCCGCCCGGTCCCGGGACTCGACCGTGGTCTTCCCCAGCCGCGCCCCGAAGGCGCGGGCGAAGGCCATCGTCTCCTCCGAGGTCGTGATGGCGCGGACGAGCTCGATCAGGCCCATGACCGGCACGGGGTTGAAGAAGTGCATCCCGAGGACGAGCTCGGGTCGGCGGGTCGCCGCCGCGAGCTCGATGATGGGGATCGACGAGGTGTTGCTCGCGAGGACCACATCGGGTCGCACGACCTCGTCCAGGCGGCGGAAGACCTCGAGCTTGGTCGCCCGGTCCTCCGTCGCCGCCTCGATCGCGAGGTCGGCCTCGGCGAGGTCCTCGACCGAGGTCGTCCCGCCGATCCGGGCGAGCACGGCCTCGCGCTCCTGCTCGGCGAGCTTGCCGCGTTGCACGGCCCGCTCCAGGGACCCCTCGATCCGCCGACGCCCCGCCTCGACGAGCTCGAGGGTGGGCTCGAGGTACCGGACGGCCATCCCGGCCCGGGCGCAGACCTCCACGATCCCCGAGCCCATGAGGCCGCACCCCACGACCGCGACCGTCCGGACGTCCTCGGCTCGCATGACCGGCCTAGCCTAGCGCCGGGCTCAGCACACGGCCTGCAGGAGCGGCCAGGGGTTCACCGCGCTCCCGATCACGGAGTAGCCGTAGGGGCTCGCCGGCCAGTCGCTCGGGACCACGTTCGGGTGCCACTCGAAGTGGTCGTGCGGCGTGTCCGTGTCGCCCGTCTCGCCCACGTAGCCGATGATGTCGCCCGTCTGGACCGGCCCGTTGGACTTGTCCGAGTAGGCGGACAGGTGCGCGTTGTAGACGTACCCGTTCGCACCGTACACGTAGACCGCGAGGCCGCCGAGGGTGTTCGAGCTCGCCCGCGCGGTCCCGGGGAAGGGCGCGCGGATCGGCGTGCCCATCGGGGCGATGATGTCGTTGCCGGCGTGCGGGTGGTACCCACCCGCGTAGCGGGGCGCGCCGAACCCGTCGTAGACGGCCCGGGGCTGGTCGACGGGGCAGACCTGGAGGATGCCGTTCGGGTCGATGTGGAGCCCGGTCAGCGCCGCGAGCTCCTCCCGCCACTGCTTGCGGAGATCCTTCACGAGCTCCTCGGCGCGGGCCTTCTTCTCCGCGAGCGAGTCGAGCACCCGCTGCTGCTCGGCGAGCTTGGCCTCGAGCGCGGCGTAGTCGGCCTGCTTCTCGCGCAGGGCCGCCGCGGCGCGCTCCTGGAGCCGCTGCTCCTGCGCGGCCCGATCGGCGAGCTCGTTGCGCAGGTTCTCGACCCGGTTCGCGAGATCGGCGTCGGTCTGGGTGAGCGCGTCCACGAACGCGACGCGGTCGGACAGGTCCGCGAGCGAGCTCGCCCCGAGGAGGAACTCGAGCTGGTCGCCCGGCCCGTTCATGTAGGCCTCGCGGGCGCGCTCGTCGAGCTGGTCCCGGAGGCGGGCGTACTCCTGCCGCGCCGCGTCGAGCTCGGCGCGGGTGGTGCGCAGCTCCTCGGTGATCTGCTCCCACCGGGCCTCGGCCTCGTCCACCTTGGCCGCGAGCGCCCCGGCCTCCCGCGAGAGCCGCTCGAGGTACGCCTGCTGGTCGCGGATCTCCCCGAGGAGGCGCTTGACCTCGGCCTCGGCGGCCTTGAGCTTCTGCTCCGTGGTCGGCTCCGCCCCGGCGACGCCGGCGAGGCTCGCGAGCAGCGCCATGCACGCCGCGAGGACGGCGGCGCGCAGGATCGCGGAGCGGGCTCCGGCTCGGTTGTCGGCCATGGGGTCCCGCCTTCCTATCGAACGAGGCCGCCGCGTGTCAACCAGGGTGCCCGCTGCGCGGGCCGGTTGCAACAACCCTCTCGGCGGTCAGCCGGAGGGCCTTGAGCCCCCCTCGACGCCCGGCGCGAGGCCCGGCTCTCGCAGCGCCTGCTCGGCGTGGAGGCCCTCGAGCAGGGCGCGGGCCTCGGCGGCCTCGTCCGCACCGCCGACGACCTGGGGCCCGAACACCCGGGCGACCCACCAGACCTGAGCGGCGAGGTCCTTCGGGTTTCCCCGCTCCCGCTCGAGCCGCAGGACCTCCTGGGCCCGCTCGAGCGCCTCCCACCGCCGCCCCTCGGCGAGCAAGACCTCGGCCTCGGCCTCCAGGAGCCAGTCCACCGTGCCGGGGCCCTGCGCCCGGGCGCTCGATGAGACCTCGGCGAGCACCCGCCGGGCGCCCTGGGTCTCGCCGGCCGCGACGAGGGCCTTCGCGAGCGCCGCGGCGGTCCAGGTGATGAGGCTCCGCTCCTTCAGCTCGCGGCACAGGCGGTACGCCTCGCGCAGGTCGGCGAGGGCTTCGGCCGGGCGCCCCGCGAACCGGTGGGCCAGCCCGCGGGAGGTGAGCGCGCTCGCGAGCTCCCACCGGGCGCCGAGCTCGCCGAAGGCCCCCACCGCCGCGTCCAGGTGCGAGAGCGCCTCGTCCGGGCGCCAGAGCCTGCGCAGCGCGCTGCCGACGGCCTCGTGCGCGACGGCGATCGAGAACCGATCGCCGGAGGCCTCGGCGACCCGGAGCGCCTCCGCCGCGAGGTCCAGGCTCCGCCGCTCGTCCCCGGTCTCGGACTCGACGGTGGCGAGCATCACGAGCGCGCGCGCCTCGGCCCAGGGGTCGCCCTCGGGACCGGCCCTCGCCACCTCCAGCGCCTCCTCGAACATCGCCCGCGCGTGGTCCATCTCGCCCCGCCAGTACGGGGCCCAGGCCGCCACGAGCAGCGTCCGGGCCAGCGTGAAACGATCGCCGAGCTCCCGGGCGGCGGCGAGGGCCCGATCGAAGAGCTCGCCCGCGCGCTCCCGGTCCCCGCGGATCGACAGCTCGATGTCGGCGAGGTGCCGGCACGCGTGCGCCCGGATCCGCGGGTCCTCGCCTCCGAGCTCGAGCGCGCGCGAGAGCGGCCCGACCGCGCCCTCGAAGTCGCCGAGCCAGTACCGCGCCTCGCCCAGGTTCGCGAGCACCACCGCCTGCGCGAGCCCCCAGGATCGCTCCGGGCCGGCGAGCGCGAGCGCGCGCTCGTACAGGTCCGCCGCCGGCCCCGCCTCAGAGGCGGCCATCGCGAGGTCCCCGGCGTGCACGAGGGCCTGGACGGCCCGGTCCGCGATCTCCCGGTCGTTCGGGTCGAGGTCGAGGGCCGCCCGGGCCGCCTGCTCCAGGTGGTACGCGATCGCGCGGGGGTACCGGGCCGCGGTCCGCTCGTCCTCGGCGAGGGCGTCGGCGATCCGCAGGTGCAGGCGCCGGCGCTCGCGCTTGGGCAGCGACTCGTAGGCCACGTCCCGGACCAGCCCGTGCCGGAAGCGCCAGACGCCGGGCCGCCGCTCGTCGCGGACGAGGAGCTCCTCGTCCTCGAGCGTCTCGAGCAGCGCCCCGAGGTCCTCGGCGGGATCCGCGATGAGGGCGAGCTCGTCCACGCGGAAGGTCCCTCGAGCGAAGACCGAGGCCTTGCGGACGAGCTCGCGCGCCGCCGGCGGGAGGTGGTCGATGCGGGCCGCGATCACCGCCTGGACGGTCGGCGGGAGGAGGCTCGCGGGGATCGGGCCGGTGTCCGACACGCGCAGGTCGGCGCCGCGGTGGCGCAGCATGCCGGTGGTCTCGACGATGAAGAACGGGTTCCCGCCCGCGTGCCGGGCGACGGACTCGGCCACCGCCGGCTCGAGACCCTCGCCCGCGCGCATGGCGAGGTCCGTGGCGTCGGGGATCGGCAGGGGCTCCAGGTACAGCGTGAGCGAGTCGCCGAGGCCGCCACCCCAGTCCGGCCGGACCTCGAGCAGGTCGTAGCGGGCCACGCACAGCGCGAGCAAGGGCACCGTCCGCGCGGCGCGCACGAGCTCCTCGAGCAGGTCGAGGAGGCCGGGCTCCGCGAGGTGGGCGTCCTCGAGCACGAGGACGACCGGGCCGGGGCGCGCGAGGCCGGAGACGAGCGCGAGGAGCCCGGCCCGCAGCTCGCCGACGCGGAACCGTCCCTCTCCCCGCTTCGGCTCGTCGAGCCCGAGGGCGGTGCCGAGCCGCTCCAGGGTCGCGGGCACCTCGTCGCCCCGGCAGCAGCGCTCGACGAGGCCCCGGAGCCCCTCCCGCAGGCGCTCCGGCGGCGCGCCGGCCTCCTCGCCGAGCAGCCCGAGCAGCATCTGGGCGAGCGGCGCGAAGGCCACGTCCTCCCCGAAGGGGCTCGCCCGTCCGAGGAGCACCGTGGTCCCGGGGGGCAGGCGCTCCAGGAACTCCTCCACGATCCGGCTCTTGCCGATCCCCGGCTCCCCGAGCACCGAGACCAGGTGGGCTCGCCCGGCTTCGCGGACCCGCTCGAACGCGTCCTCGAGCAGCCGCAGCTCCCGGCGCCGATCGACCAGAGGGATCGTCCGCCGCGAGCTCCGTGGCGCGAGACCGAGCGCCGGGTGGGCGATCGCGGGGTCCTCGAACCCCTTGGCGAGCACCCGGATCGGATCGCCGTACCGCACCTGGTCGCGCGTGAGCATCCACGTGGTCTCGCCGACGATCACGGCGCCCGGCTCCGCCGCCTGCTGGAGCCGAGCCGCGAGGTTCACGGTGGCTCCGAACAGCAGCCCGCGCTCGGAGCCCTCCGAGCCGACCGCCACCGGCCCGGTGTTGATCCCGACCCGCGCACGGAGCGGGAGGGGCAGCCGCAGGTCCTCGCCGAGACGGCCCACCCGCTCCACGAGCTCGAGCCCGGCCCGCACCGCCCGTAGGGCGTCGTCGTCGTGCGCGTGCGGCAGGCCGAACACCCCGACGACCGCGTCGCCGGCGAGGTCGTACGCGCGGCCGCGCAGCGAGTCCAGCACCTCGGAGACCGTCCGGTAGTAGGTCGCGAGAACCTCACGGTAGCGCTCGGGGTCCAGACGGGCCGAGAGCTCCGTGGAGCCGACGAGGTCCACGAAGACGACGGTGACGACCTTGCGCTCCTCGGGCGCCGCCTCGCCCACCGGATACCCGCACGCCGGGCAGAAGCGGGCCCCCTCGGGCAGCGCCGTGCCGCAGCGGACGCAGGTGGCCTCGCTCACCGCGCCAGCATACGGAGCCACGCTCGGACCAGAGCTCAGTGCTCCCCGTAGCGCTCGATCAGCTGGAGCCGGTTCCCGTCGGGGTCGGCGAACGAGACGAAGCGCGCGACGCCCTCCACCTCGCCGGCGTGCGGCTCGAACACGACCCCCCGCAGCTCGAGCGCGAACCGGGCCTCGTCGAGGTCCTCGACCTCGAAGACCACGGTCCCCCCCGGCTCGTGGCCGTCGCCGCCGTGGAGCGCGAGGTGGACCGGCTCGCTGGCGAGCTCGGCCCACTCGTCCCCGTGCCGGTGCACGAGCTCCAGCCCAAGCACCTCCGTGTAGAACTTCAGGGCCCGGTCCATGTCCTGGACCCAGAACCACACCCGCTCGATCCGCCGGAGCATCATCGCCCGCCCAAGATGCGGCGCTTCTGCGCCTGGAACTCCTCCTCCGTGAGCACCCCGCGGTCGCGGAGCTCGGCCAGGCGCTGCAGCTCGGCCGCGACCGAGGGCGCGGCCGGCGGCGTCGGCCTGCTCTGGTACATCCGCTGCTTGTTGCGCTCGCCCTGCTCGTAGATCGTCTTCTGCACGTGCTCGGGGTTGCGGACGTTCGCGAACACGTTGCGCCCGTACTCGCTCGCCGACTGGATGATGAGGTCCCCCGCGCCGACGATCCGCTCGAGCACCGACTGCTGGAACCGCACGTCGTTGATCGCCTCGAGGGGGATCTCCATCGATCGCTTCGCGATGAAGCCCTCGCGATGGATCACGCGGTCGGTCGTGACCGCGAAGTTCGAGGTCGCCCAGGCGATGAAGGCCCGCAGCGGGTACCAGACCAGGACCACCAGGCCGAGGCCGAGCGCGCCCCAGAGCGCGACCGAGCGCGCGAGGCCCTCCTCGGGGGCGTACACGAGCGCGAGGACCCAGCCCGCGACGACCAGGGCCGTGACGAGGCTCGGGCCGACGAGGGCGATCCAGTGGGGGCGCAGGTCGAGCACGAGCTCCTCGCCCTCGATCAGGAGACGACGTGGGAACGGCATACCTCGACCCTACCCCGCGAGGCTCAGCGGGGCAACGCGTCCAGGTGCTCGACCTCGCCGAACCGCACCACGCGGCGCCCGAGCGCCGTCCGGACGAGGAGCCCGCCGAGATCGTCCACATCCTCGGCGGTCCCCTCCACGACCTCGCCGGCGATCGTGCGCGCGCGGATCGGCCGCCCGAGCGTCGCGCACACGCGGCGGTAGCGCTCGAGCACGGCGGGGCCGAGCCCCGAGCCCTCGCGCCCGTACCCGGCGGCGAAGCGCTCGAGGAACGAGCCGAGGAGCTCGGGGGCGTCGACCCCGGACACGGCCTCCGCGCCCGGCACCCCCTCCGGCGCCGCCCCCAGGTTCATCCCGATCCCGAGGACGACGTGGAGGATCCGATCCTCACCCACCACCGACGTGGCGAGGATGCCGCCGACCTTCGCGTCGGCGGTGCCCGGGAGCACGAGATCGTTCGGCCAGCGGCAGGCGACCTCGAGCCCGCCGAGCTCGGCGAGCGCCTCGGCCATCGCGGCGCCGGCGAGCAGGGTGATGAGCCCCGCCCGTTCGGGCCTGATCGTGGGGCGCAGGACGATCGACACGAGCAGCGCGCCCGGCGCGTCGGCCCAGGTCCGGCCCAGGCGCCCGCGCCCCGCCGTCTGGTGCCCGGCGCCCACGAGCGTCCACTCCGGCGCCCCGGCCGCCGCGAGCGCCTCCGCCGTCTCCTGCGTCGAGGCGGTAACCTCGTCGAACCGGACGGGGGCGTCCGCGCCGATCCGCCGGAGGGCGGACCGCAGGGCGGCGGCGGACAGCGGCATCGTTCGACCTCCCGGACGGACCGAGGTGACGATCACGAGCCGGAGCGAGCCGTGGCGAAGACCCGCATCCTGATCGCGAACCGCGGCGAGATCGCGGTCCGCATCATACGCACCGTGCGCGAGCTCGGCTTCCGCTCGGTCGCCGTCTACTCCGACGCCGACCGCGAGGGGCTGCACGTGCAGATGGCCGACGAGGCCTACCGGATCGGGCCGCCCCTGCCCGCCGACTCGTACCTGTCGATCGGCGCCATCCTCGAGGCGGCTCGCAAGGCCAGGGCCACCGCGATCCACCCCGGGTACGGGTTCCTCTCCGAGCGCGCCCACTTCGCCCGCGCCGCGACCGAGTCGGGGTTCCTCTTCATCGGGCCCTCTCCCGAGGCCATCGACCTCATGGGCGACAAGGCCGCCGCTCGCCGGGCGGCCGAGCGCGCCGGCGTGCCGATCGTGCCCGGCACGCCCGAGCCCGTGGGCCTCGAGGAGGCCCCGGCCGAGGCCGAGCGCATCGGGTACCCGGTCGTCGTCAAGGCCGCGTTCGGAGGCGGGGGGCGCGGCATGCACGTCGTGCGCAAGCCGGAGGCGCTCGAGGCGGCCCTCGCCCGCGCGGCACGCGAGGCCCGGGCCTACTTCGGCCGGCCCGAGGTCTTCCTCGAGCGCTACATCGAGCACGGTCATCACGTCGAGGCCCAGGTGCTCGCCGACGGCACCGGGCGGGCGTGGTTCCTCGGCGAGCGCGACTGCTCCGTTCAGCGCCGGCACCAGAAGCTCATCGAGGAGACGCCCTCCCCCGTGGTGGACGAGGCGCTGCGCACCCGGATCGGCGAGGCTGCGATGAGGCTCGCCGAGGCGGCGGGCTACGTGAACGCCGGCACCGTCGAGTGCATCGTGGACGACGACGGCGGCTTCTACTTCCTGGAGATGAACACCCGTCTGCAGGTCGAGCACACGGTGACCGAGATGGTGACCGGCCTCGACCTCGTGGCGCTGCAGATCGCGGTGGCGCTCGGCGAGCGGGTGGACCCGTCCTCGGCGCCGCCGCGGGGGCACGCGATCCAGTGCCGGATCAACGCCGAGGACCCGACCCGGAACTTCCTGCCGGGGCCCGGTCGGGTGAGCCGCTACCGGGAGCCCTCCGGCCCGTTCGTCCGCGTGGACTCGGCGATCCGCGAGGGCGACGAGATCCCGCCCGACTACGACTCGATGTTCGCGAAGCTCATCGTCTCCGCCGAGGACCGCGAGCGGGCCCGCCGCCGGATGCTCCGCGCCCTCGACGAGTTCCGCGTCGAGGGCGTCCCGACGACGATCCCGCTCCACCGCTTCATCCTCCAGACCCGCGAGTTCCGCGAGGGCTCGCACACCACGACGTGGCTCGAGCGCGCCCTGCGCGATGCGGAGCTCCCCGGCGCCGACTGGGCCGCGGCCACGCCCACGGAGCCCCCGGGGGTGCCGGCCGAGCTCCTCGTGGAGCTGGACGGTCGGCGCGTGCCCGTGCGGATCTTCGACCGACGTCGGGACCGCGCCCCGCGTCCGCCGTCGCGGCACGAGGCCCACGGCGGCGGGCACGTCCACAGCGTCATCGCGGCCCCGATGCAGGGCACGATCCTGCGGGTCCTCGTCGAGCCCGGTCAGGAGATCCGCGCCGGCGAGGTCATCTGCATCCTCGAGGCGATGAAGATGGAGAACGCGATCCCCGCGCCCCGGGAGGGCGTCGTCTCCGAGCTGCCGATCCGGGCCGGCCAGGTGGTGGGGGTCGGTCAGACCCTGGCGGTCATCGACTGAGCTCGGCGGGCGCCCCGCGCTCGGACGCGGCGGCCTCGCCGCCCCCGGGGGTCTCGGGCGCGGACGGGACCCAGAACCGGAAGACCGTGCCCTCCGGCCCCGAGCGCTCGAGCCACAGGCGACCGCCCAGGGTGTCGGCGAGCTTGCGACAGATGTACAGGCCGAGGCCCGTCCCGCCCACGCTCCTCGTCGCCGAGCTGTCGACCTGGTAGAAGCGCTCGAAGATCCGCTCCTGCGCCTCCTCCGGGATGCCCCGTCCCTCGTCCTCCACCGAGACGACGAGCCCGTCGCCCATCCGGGCGCCGCGGATCGTCACCCGCGTGTCCGGCGGGGAGTACTTCAGCGCGTTCTCGACCAGGTTCGAGAGGATCTGGTGGACCTTCGCCTCGTCGGTCTCGATGGGCGGGAGCGTGCGGTCGAACCGTAGGTCGAAGGTGTGGCCGTGCGCGCTCGCGCGCAGCTCGTCCACGACGTGGCGGGCCACCTGCTCGATGGAGACGAGCGAGAGGGTGAGCGGCTCGACGTGCGATTCGAGCCGAGCGACCGAGAGCAGCTGCTCGATCAGCCGGCGCAGCCGGTCGCTCTGGCGGTCGGCCGCCTCCAGGAACGAGCGCTCCTGCTCGGGGCCGAGCTGCGGGCCGAGCTGGAGCATCGTCTTCAGGTACCCCTGGATCGAGGTGAGCGGCGTCCGCAGCTCGTGCGAGACGACCGCGACGAAGTCGTCCTTCAGGCGCCCGAGCTCCTTCTCGTGCTCCAGAGCCTCCCGCAGGCGATGGACGAGCTGCGTGTTGCGCAGCGAGGCCGTCGCCCCCAGGTACACGGCCGCGACCGGCACCACGACGAGGAGCATGAGCCAGGGGTCCTCGTCGGCGAGCCCGATCACGACCGGCGAGAGCGCGCAGAGCGCCGCCGCCGTCAGACCCTGGAACACGAGGTCCTCCCGGACGTACCGGAGGATCGACACCCCGCGCGAGAGCGCGATCGCCGTGCTCGTGAGCAGGTCGTTCACGAGGAAGAACGCGAGCGCCGCGACGGCGATCGGTCCGAGGGCGTGCACGCTCATCTCGCGCGGGGCGCCGAGCGCCGCGTAGGCGGCGCCGGCCGCGGCCGCCGAGAGCGCGTACTGGGCGGCGTTGAAGGCCACGGTGAGCGGCGGCTTTCGGTCGATGAGGTCGCTCAGGAGGCACGCGCCGGCGAACACGGCCGCGGCCGGCGCCGTCCCGAACCGCAGCAGCACGGCGAACCCGAAGGTCGTGGAGACGCCGACCTCCTGGATCTCGTCCCCGATGGGAGCCCGGATGGGCACGAGCTCGCCGGCGACGGCGAGCGCCGCGAGGAGCCAGAACGTGACGGGGTCCGCCGCGATCGCCCCGACGTCGATGCGAGGGACCAGGACCGCGAGGACCGCGAGGCCGGCGACGGCGACGGCCGCGATGAACGGGCGGCCGCGGTCCGGGTGATCGCCGAGCGCGTCACGGTACGGCAGGGTGGGGTCCATGCACCCTCTGGGTCGGCGCGGCGGCGCCCCCGCTTGAGCGCGCGACGAGCCCGGCCGACCGACCCTCGGCCGGGACCCAGCGGCGAGCGTGGGCGCTCCGTCGCGTTACGGCTTGGGGAGCTTCTTCGGTGCGCCGAGCACGAACACCAGGACGGCGATCAGCGCCGGCGAGTACCAGAGCTTGCGGAACGCTCGCATCTCCTCGGCTCACCTCCTCCGGGTCGGCCGCCGAGCCGTGCTCGGCGGGGATCCAGCCCTCCCAACGGTACGCGCGGGGATCGCCCTCGTACATCGGCCGCACGGGCGGGTTTCCGCTCCCCACCGTCGCGTCCGACGGATAGGTCCAACGGCCGATGGCTCCGGAGGCAACCGCCGGCTCGGGACGGCCCCCGGTACGCTTGGCTCCCACCGATGGGCGGTGCGATGGGCGGTGCGCGATGATCCTCGTGGCGGTCCTCCTGCTCGCGCTGGCGCTCGTGCCCGTCGCCGGCGGGAGCCTGCGGCGGCTCGGCGAGCTCCGGTTCCGCGCCGCGGCCCTGCTCTGGCTCGCGCTCGCCGCCCAGGTCGCGCTGATCGCCCTCCCCGGCCCCCGCACCTGGTGGCGCGTGGCCCTGAACCTCTCCCTCTACCCGCTCGGCCTCGCCTTCGTGTGGCTGAACCGGCGCGTGCCCGGCCTGTGGGTGGTGGGGCTCGGCGCCCTCTGCAACCTCCTTGCGATCCTCGCGAACGGCGGGGTCATGCCGGCCTCGGCCGCGGCGATGCGCGCCGCCGGCCTGGAGACCGAGCCCGGCCTGTTCGCGAACTCGGCCGTGCTCGAGCACCCCCGCCTCCTGTTCCTCGGCGACGTGATCGCGATCCCGAGGTCGTGGCCGTTCGCGAACGTGCTGAGCGTGGGCGACGTGCTCATCGCCCTCGGTGCGGCGGTCGTGATCCACCGCGCGAGCGGCTCACGCCTGCTCGGCCGGCGCCGCGGGGGCTAGGAGCCCGGCCGGCCCCAGCGCTCGCGGCCCGTAACGCGGAACCCGGCGTCGTGGATCTTGTAGGTCCGGTTGACGGAGATCAGCAGCGCGGTCATGGTCTCGGCGATCCGGGCCATCGTGAGGTCGCCCGCGTCCACCCACCGCAGGTCGGGGATGGCGTCGATGAGCTCCCCGACCACGGCCTTGGCCTCGGCGTCCGAGCCGCACACGAACACGTCGCTGTCCATCGGCCGCTCGAGGTCCTGGAGCTGCTCGCCGCTCACCGTGTGGAACGCGGCGACCATGCGGACGCCCTTCGGGAGGATCGCCTTGGCCTGCTCGGCCGCCGAGCCGTGCCACGGCCGGATCACGTGCCACGCCCGACCGCCGACCGCCGTCGCGAGCGGGCTCGTGCAGTCCACGACGATCTTCCCCTCGGCGACGTGGTCCCTGATCGCCCGGTAGATGTCGGCCTGGCCGGCGTAGGGGACCGTGACGAAGACGACGTCGCCGCGCTCGGCGGCCTCCTCGTTCGTCGTCCCCTCCACATCCGCGTCCCCGCCGAGGATCCGGATCGCGTCGGCCGCCCTGCCCGCGCCCTTCTCCGCCGAGCGCGAGCCGATGATCACGTGCTTGCCTGCGCGGGCCAGCCGGAGCGTGAGGCCGAAGCCCTCCTCCCCGGTGCCACCGATCACTGAGATGTCCATGCCGCGCAGGGTATCGGACCGCCGGCGCCCTCCGCCCGACCGGACGGCCCGAGCCGACCCGGCCGGTTGTCCCTGGCGGCGCACGTCGTCGGGCTCAGCGCGCGGGTCGGTGCTCCCCGAAGACCCCGCGCAGGACGTCGGAGACCTCCCCGAGCGTCGCGCGGGCCCGCAGGGCCTCCTTCATCGGCGGCAGGAGGTTCGCCCTCCCCCGGGCCGCCTCCTCGAGGGCCGCGAGCGCCCGCTCGACCGCCGTCCCGTCGCGCGAGGCCCGCAGCGCGCGGACGCGCTCGACCTGCCGAGCCACCTCCTGCTCCGGGATGCGCAGGATCTCCGGCTGGCCCTCCTCCGGCTCCCGGAACCGGTTCACGCCGACGATCACCCGCTCGCCGGACTCGATCTGCCGCTGCATCCGGAACGCGGCCTCGTGGATCTCGTCCTGGTAGAAGCCCTGCTCGATCGCGGCCACGGCGCCGCCCATGCCGTCGATCTTCTCCAGGTACGCGAGGGCGCGCCGCTCGATCTCGTCGGTGAGCCACTCCACGTAGTACGAGCCGCCCAGCGGGTCGACGACGCTCGCCACGCCCGTCTCGTAGCCGATCACCTGCTGGGTCCGCAGGGCGAGCTTCGCGGCCCGCTCCGTCGGCAGCGCGAGCGCCTCGTCGTAGGAGTTGGTGTGGAGCGACTGCGTCCCCCCGAGCACCGCCGCGAGCGCCTCGAGCGCGGTCCGCACGATGTTGTTCTCGGGCTGCTGTGCGGTGAGCGTCGCGCCGCCCGTCTGCGTGTGGAACCGGAGCATGCGGCTGCGGGGGTCCCTCGCGCCGAACCGCTCGGCCATGATCCGGGCCCAGAGGCGCCTCGCGGCGCGGAACTTCGCCACCTCCTCGAAGAGGTGCATGTGGCACGCGAAGAAGAACGACAGGCGCGGGGCGAACGCGTCGATCTCGAGCCCCGCGTCGAGGGCCGCCTGGACGTAGGCGATGCCGTTCGCGAGGGTGAACGCCACCTCCTGCACGGCGGTCGCGCCGGCCTCGCGCATGTGGTACCCGCTGATCGAGATCGTGTTCCACCGCGGCAGGCGCTCGGCGCAGTAGGCGAACAGGTCGGTCACCAGGCGCATGGAGGGCTTCGGCGGGTAGATGTAGGTGCCCCGAGCCGCGTACTCCTTCAGGATGTCGTTCTGCACCGTGCCCGACAGCTGCTCGGCCGGCACGCCCTGCTCCTCGGCGACGAGCTCGTAGAGGAGCAGCAGGATCGGGGCCGTCGCGTTGATCGTCATCGAGGTCGAGACCTCGCCGAGGGGGATGCCCTCGAAGAGCCTCCGCATGTCCTCGATCGAGCAGATCGCGACGCCGGTGCGGCCGACCTC
>CAZXJB010000068.1:0-14570 GCA_964640965.1 uncultured Actinomycetes bacterium
CGCGTTCGCGGGATTGCCCAACTGGGGCGTCGGCCTGGCGCGGCTCGAGTTCGTCATCAGCCGCCAGATCGGGATCCATCCGCGAGCGATCCTCGACCCGGAGTCGGCTCCCGCCGACGTGCGGGCCGAGCGCTGCTCGCTCGAGGATCTCGCGCGGCTCGCCGACGCGGTCGCCGGGGAGGCGGGATGAGGCCGCGGGTCGTCCGGCGCGAGGCGCGGGCGAAGATCAACGTGTTCCTGCGCGTGCTCGGCGCGCGCGAGGACGGGTACCACGACCTCGAGAGCCTGATCGTGCCGATCTCCCTCGCCGACGTGGTGACCGTGCGGCCCGCCGAGGCCCTCCGCGTGGACGTGCGGGGGGCGGCCGAGCTCGCGGGCGAGGTGCCGAAGGGGGGCCTGAACCTCGCGCTCGTCGCGGCGCTCGCGCTCGCCGACGCCTGCCCCCAGGCGCTCGGCGCCGAGATCGTGATCGACAAGCGGATCCCCGTGGCGGGCGGGCTCGGGGGCGGGAGCGCGGACGCGGCCGCGACGCTCCTCGCGCTGAACGAGCTGTGGGGGTGCGGGCTCGATCCCGGGGCCCTCGCCGACATCGCCGAGCGGATCGGCTCGGACGTCCCGGCGATGCTCGCCGGGGGCCCGGTGCTCGTCTCCGGGCGGGGCGAGCTCGTCGCGCCGGCCGAGGCGGCCCCGCTGTGGTGGGTGCTCGTGCGGGTGCCCGGCGGGGTCCGCTCGCCCGATGCCTACCGGTGGTGGGACGAGGACGGCGGGCGGACCGGCCCCGACCCCGAGCCGCTGCTCGCGGCCGCGGCGGCGGGCGACGTCGAGGCGCTCGGGCCGCTCCTGTACAACGACCTCGAGCCGCCGGTGTTCGCCCGGCGCCCCGACATCGCGGCGGCGAAGGCGGGGGTGCTCGCGGCCGGGGCGCTCGGCGCGGTGATGAGCGGGAGCGGCTCCTCGGTGGTGGGGCTCGCGCGGGACGAGGCCCACGCGCGCGAGCTCGCGGCGACCGTGCCGGGGGCGACGGCGGTGGTGGGTCCGCCGCCCGAGGACGGCCCTCGCGGATGACCCGGGGCGGGCGGCCCGCGCGGCGCCGCTCAGGGGGCTCCGTCGGAGATAATCCAGGCGCGGGCCGCGGAGGCGGCGCGCTCCGGGGTCGTCTAACGGCAAGACGCGGGCCTTTGGAGCCCTCGATGGAGGTTCGAGTCCTCCCCCCGGAACGGCGGCCGAGCGGCCGTCTTGCCGGCCCCGGGCGCCCCTGGTAGGAAGGGGTGCCCCCGTGAGGAGGACGCGCGTGCCGGGATCCAGGAACCAGGGGAGGGCCCGCCCGAGGCTCGCGGCGGTCGTGCTCGCCGCGGGCAAGGGCAAGCGCTTGCGGTCCTCGCTCCCGAAGGTCCTGCATCCGGTCTGCGGCCGGCCGCTGCTGTGGCACGCGGTGCGGAACGCGCTCGCGGCGCGTCCCGAGCGGATCGTCGTGGTCGTCGGGAACGGGGCCGAGCGCGTCCGCGAGGAGGTGACCTCCTGGGGCCTGTCGGTCCCCGTGGTCTTCGTCGACCAGGGGGAGCCGCTCGGCACCGGTCACGCCGTCCTCGCCGCCGAGCGCGCGGTCGGGGCGGTCGAGGAGGTGCTCGTCGTCGGCGGCGACTTCGACCCCGTGACCCCGGCCGACGTGCGGCGGCTCCTCGCCCTGCACCGGCGGACGGGCTCGGCGGCCTCGATCCTCACCACCGAGGTGGACGACCCGAAGGGCTACGCGCGGATCGTCCGCGAGGGCACCCGTCTGCTCGACATCGTCGAGGGCACGGACGCCCCGCCCGAGCTCCGGCGCTCGCGCGAGGTCTCGACCCTCGTCTTCGTCTTCCGCCGCAGGGACCTCTACGCGGCGCTCCCGCTCGTCGGGCGCGAGAACCGCCAGCGCGAGCACTACCTGAACGAGGTCTTCCCCGTGCTGATGGGCAAGGGCGAGCGCGTCTCGGCCCTGCGGGTGGACACGGGCGGGCTCATGGGTCCGAACTCGCGCGCGGAGCTCGCGGCGCTCGCGGCCCACCTGCGCCGCCGCATCAACGAGTCGCACATGGCCGCCGGCGTCACGATCGAGGACCCGGCGACGACCTTCATCGACGTGGACGTGCGGATCGGGCGCGACGCCGTGATCCGACCGATGACCATCCTCGAGGGCGAGACGCGCATCGGCGCGGGCTGCGTGGTAGGGCCGGGGGCGCGCATCGTGGACTCGCGCCTCGAGGCCGGAGCGGTGGTCGAGCACTCGGTCGTGAAGGGCTCGCGGATCGGCCGGGGGGCGACGGTCGGGCCCTTCGCGCACCTGCGCCCCGGGACGGTGCTCGGGCCGCGCGCGAAGGCGGGCGCCTTCGTCGAGATCAAGGCCTCGCGGATCGGGGAGGGCTCGAAGGTGCCGCACCTGTCCTACGTCGGCGACGCGACGATCGGCCGGGGGGTGAACGTGGGCGCGGCCACGGTGACGGTGAACTACGACGGCTACCGCAAGCACCGGACCGTCATCGAGGACGACGCCCGGATCGGCTCCGATACGATGCTCGTGGCACCGGTGCGGATCGGCAAGGGCGCCGTGACGGGGGCCGGCTCGGTCATCACCAAGGACGTGCCGGCGGGCGCGCTCGCCGTCGAGCGCGCGGAGCAGAAGATCGTGGAGGGCTACCGGCGACGCAAGGACGCGGAGGCGGCGCGTCGCGCGCGAGGCAGCGGGGAGCGTTGAGGGGGCGGACGGTGGAGATCGTCACGAAGAAGAAGATGATGCTGTTCTCGGGGACGACGCACCCCGCGCTCGCGGAGGAGATCGCCGAGAACCTGGGCATCAAGGTCTCGCCGGTGAAGATCTCGCGCTTCGCCTCCGGCGAGATCTACGTGCGAGCGGAGGAGAGCGTGCGGGGCACCGACGTGTTCGTCGTGCAGACCCACGCCGACCCCGTGAACGAGTCGATCATGGAGCAGCTCATCATGATCGACGCGATGAAGCGGGCCTCGGCCAAGCGCATCACCGCGGTCGTGCCCTACTACGGCTACTCGCGCCAGGACAAGAAGGCCCTCGCCCGCGAGCCGATCAGCGCGAAGCTCGTCGCCGACCTCCTCTCGGTCGCCGGGGCCGACCGGGTCGTCTCGGTGGACCTGCACAGCGGGCAGATCCAGGGGTTCTTCGACTTCCCCTTCGACCACCTCACGGCGCTGCCGATCCTCTCGGGCTACCTGCGGGACGAGCTCGGCCTGTACGGGGACGAGCTCGTCGTGGTCGCGCCGGACGCCGGGCGGATCAAGACGGCCGAGAAGCTCCGCGAGGCGCTCCACGCGGACCTCGCCTTCCTCTACAAGCGGCGCTCGCGGCGCGAGGCGCACAAGATCGAGGAGGTCGCCGTCGTCGGCGAGGTCGAGGGGCGCCCGTGCGTGCTCGTGGACGACATGATCGACACGGCCGGCACGGTGACCAAGGGCGCGGCGGCCCTCGCCGCGATGGGCGCCGGCCCGATCTACGTCGGGGCGACCCACCCCGTCCTGTCGGGCAAGGCGGTGCAGCTGCTCGAGGAGGCGCCGATCGAGCAGGTCGTCGTGACGAACACGATGCCGATCCCCGAGGAGAAGCGCTTCGCCAAGCTGCGGGTGCTCTCGATCGCGCCGCTCATCGCCTCGGCGCTCCGCGCCGTGTTCGAGGACACGAGCGTCTCCGAGATCTTCCGCGGCGAGAACCAGGTCTGAGCGGGGCTCGGGTCGACGCCCGGCTCCCTGCCGAGAGCTTGAGTCTCCTGCGCCGCTCGCCCGGCGGCCTGCCATGAGGGCTATCCTCCGGCTGGCGGAGCGTGACCATGGAACGCGAGGAAGGCCGAGCGAGCACGACGACGGGTCGGATGGGGCGGCGGCGCGCGGCGCGACGGAGCGCAACGGGATCATGACCCACCTGGAGGTCGGCCATGCGCGTTGAGCGGCTCCTGGCGAGGCGGCGGGAAGAGATCCTCCGCCTCTGCGCCGAGCACGGGGCCCGGAACGTGCGGGTCTTCGGCTCGGTGGCTCGCGGGGACGCGACGGACGATAGCGACATCGATCTCCTGGTGGAGCTCGAGGCCGGCCGGAGCCTCCTCGACCTCAGCGCTCTCGTGGCCGACCTCGAGGCCCTCCTGGGTCGCCGGGTGGACGTCGTGACGGAGGGCAGCCTCTCCCGACTCCTCCGCCGACGCATCCTGACGGAGGCGCGCCCCCTGTGACGAAGGACCCACGCGTCTATCTCGCGCAGATCCTCGAGTGCATCGACAAGATCGTCCGGTTCACGGCGAGCGGCAGGGAGGCGTTCCTGCGTGATGCGATGGTGCAGGACGCGGTCATCCGCAACCTCGAGGTCATGGGTGAGGCCGCCAAGCGCCTCGACGAGGCCTTCCGGTCGGCTCACCCGGATGTTCCGTGGCGGGCCCTCGCAGGGCTCCGGGACGTGCTCATCCACCAGTACGAGGGCGTGGACCTGGAACGCGTGTGGATGGTCGTCGAGCGGGATCTTCCCACCGTGAGGATGGCGATCGCTGGACTGGTCCCGCCCCTCGACCAGCTCGAGCGCGAGCTCGCGGACGACGGGCCGCCGGGCGCGTGACGGGGCCCGGGGAGCTTGCCCTCGCCGAGGACATCGGAGCGCTTCCGCGACGCTCCTCGACGCTCCTCGGAGTTGAGGGTCGTCCACCATCGACGGTGGGTCCGTCTTGGTAGGATGCGACGGCCCCAGGGGCCGGGCCACAGGGGCCGGGAGGGTCGGCGGGGCGCTCGAGGTCATCCCACGGAAGGTTCGAGATGGAGCTGAAGCTGGTCGCCGAGCGGCGCGAGGGGACGGGCAAGGGCGTGGCGCGCAAGCTGCGCGCCGCGGGCCGCGTCCCGGCCATCGTCTACGGCCGGGGCATGGAGCCCATCCCCGTGTCGGTGGACGCGAAGGAGCTGTACCACGTGCTGCACCGCGGCGGGGCGAACGTCCTGCTCGACCTCGTCGTCGACGGCGAGCCGCACCTCGCGCTCGCCCGCGAGGTCCAGCGCGACCACATCCACAACCGGTTCATCCACGTGGACTTCCTCGCGGTCAGCCGCACGGAGAAGATCACGGTCTCGGTCCCCATCCAGGTCGTCGGCGAGTCGGTCGGGGTCAAGGCCGGCGGCGTGCTCGAGCACCACCTCTGGGAGGTGCAGGCCGAGTGCCTGCCGGGGGACGTGCCGGACGCGATCGAGGTCGACGTGAGCGCGCTCGCGGTCGGCGACAGCCTGAAGGTGGGGGATCTCGTGGCGCCCACGGGCGTCGAGATCACCTCGCCCCCCGAGGAGCTCGTGCTCGCCGTGGTGCCGCCGCAGGCCCGCGAGGTCGCGGCGGCGCCGGCCGAGGTCGCCGAGGCCGAGGCAGCGCCGGAGGCCGCCGAGGCGGCGACCGAGGAGGGCGGCGAGGGCGAGTAGCCCGCCGCCGGCGGCATGACCTGGCTCGTCGCCGGGCTCGGGAACCCCGGGGAGCGGTACGAGCGCACCCGCCACAACCTCGGGCGCATGGTCGTGCAGGCGCTCGCCGAGCGCGCCGGCGAGCGCTTCCGCAGGGTCCGGTTCCTCCCGGCCGAGGTCGCCGAGATCCGCGAGGGCGGGGAGCGGCTGCTGCTCGCGCGCTCGCTCCTCTACTACAACGAGTCCGGGCCGGTCTACGCGTCGCTCGCCCGCCGGCACCGGCTCGGGCCGGAGCGCATCGTCGCCGTCCACGACGACCTCGATCTCGCCTCCGGGGCGCTGCGCGTGAAGCGCGGGGGCTCGACGGCCGGCAACCACGGCCTGGACTCGCTCGTGGCGGCGCTGCGGACGCCCGACTTCTACCGCGTGCGCATCGGGATCGGTCGACCTCCCGGCCGCCAGGACCCGGCGGACTTCGTGCTGGAGCCCCTGCCCAAGCGCCTGGAGGCCGAGATCGCGATGCTCGTGGACGACGCGGCCGACGCGGTGCGCTGCCTCGTCCGCGAGGGCCTCGGTCCGGCGCAGGATCGGTTCAACCGCGCCGGGCCGCGCGCCTGACGAACCGGCGGCGCCGCGTGTCCGAGCACGCGCACGCGTGCTGTCCCCGCATCGGGCGGCGCGTCGAGGCGCATCGGACCGAGGACCTAGGCCGTCCGTCCGCCCGTCCCTGCCCGGCCCATGCCCCGGCCGCGGTACAGCGGAGCCGAACTCGCGACCGACGCCGGATGTACCGCGACCGGGGGACACCGATACTCGCCCGTGAGGAGGTGAGCAGATGCGGCTGAAGATCCTTCGCATCTTGTACACCGGCGCTGCCCTCGCCACGCTCCTCATGGCGGCGGGCGCGAAGTGGAAGGTCCACTAGACGGCCGCGGAGCCGTGGGAAGGAGGTCCGCCATGCGGGTGCGCAGGATCCTCTACTCGCTCGGCTGGCTGTCCCTGCTGGCCATCGCTCTGTCGGCCGGCTGGAAGGCCAACTAGCACGCGGGGTCGCCGCCCCCGGCGCGCGGTTCCGACGGACCGGCGTCGGGGGCAGCTCCGCGTCCGGCCGAGGCTCGGCGGGAGCGGCCCGGAGCGGGCCGGTCGAGGCCGCTCAGGAGACGCGGTCGACCGTCCGAAGCCTCCCGGGGAGATGGCGTGACGGTCATCCTGGCGACGATCGCGATCTCGGTCCTCGCGGGCCTGGTGCTCGGCGGCCGGCCCGCGGGGCTCGCTCACCTCGGCCTGCGCCTCGCCCCCCTCGCGGTGGTCGGCCTCGCCCTCCAGCTGGTGCCGGGGACGGTCGGGACGGCCTCGCTCGTCCTCCTGCACGTCTCGTTCGCGCTCCTCGCGCTGTTCGCCGCCGTCAACGCCCGCGCGGGGGTTCCCGGCGCATGGCTGATCCTGATCGGGCTCTGGTTGAACTTCACCGTGATCGCGGTGAACCAGGGGATGCCGGTCTCGCGTGAGGCGCTCGTGCGCTCGGGGCAGCTGGATACGCTCACCGCGCTCGAACGCGAGGGCGGCGCGAAGCACCACGTGACGCGCCCGTCGGATCGCCTCCTGTTCCTCGCGGACGTGATCGCGCTCGGTCCGCCGATCCGCCAGGCGCTGAGCCCCGGGGACGTGATCGTCTACGCCGGCGTGGCCTGGATGATCGTGGTCGGGATGCGTCGGGGTGCGCGCGAGCCCGTGCCCCTCGAGGAGGCGATCGCCGATGCGTGAGCGCCGACGCGAGGACGCCGAGATGGCCGAGCCGACGGCCGCCCCGACCCGGATCCCGTGGTCCCTCCGCCTCTACGAGGGGCTCGTCGTCGTCCCCCTGCTCGCGTGGCTCGCCGCGGCGTTCCTGCGCGAGCCCTCGGTCGTCGCCGATCCCCTCCTGCTCGAGTGGATCATCGCCATCGCCGTCGTCGACCTGCTCCCGGTCCCGACGACCGTGGGGATCCCGTTCAGCCTGAGCTTCCCGCTCCAACTCTCGGTCGCGCTCATCTACCCGCCGGCGGTGGCGGGGGCGATCGCGCTGCTCGGGAGCACGGACAAGCGGGAGTTCACCGGCGGCGTGCGGTTCGGGACCGCGCTGTGGAACCGGGCCCAGATCGCGCTCTCGGTCGTCGTCGAGGGCTCGATCTTCCATCACCTCGCCTCGCTCGACTCCCCCTGGTACGAGCTCGGGCCGGCGGTGCTGCTCGCCGGCGCGGTCGGCTACGCGGTGAACGCCGGGTGCGTGGCCGTGTACATGCACCTGAAGAGCCGGGTGCCGCTGCTGCAGCTCCTCCGCGAGATGCACGTCGGCGTCTTCGGAGAGTTCATCCTGAGCTACCTCGGGCTCGCGCTCTTCAGCGTCGTCGTCGCGACGACCTTCGTGAAGATCGGCCCCTGGTCGATCGCGGTGTTCATCGCGCCGATGGCCTTCGCCCGGCAGATGTTCACGCGGACGCACTCGCTGCAGGAGGCGACGCTCGAGCTCGAGGCCAAGACCCGGGAGAACGAGTGGCAGGCGCTGCACGATCACCTCACCGGCCTGCCGAACCGGACGCTGTTCCTGCGTCACCTCCGCGAGGCGATCGAGCGGACGCAGCCGGGTCATCGGGTGGCGGTCATGATCATGGACCTCGACCGCTTCAAGGAGATCAACGACACGCTCGGGCACCACTTCGGCGACCGGCTCCTGCAGCAGATCGGACCGCGCCTCGCCCACGTGCTGCGCGACCGGGATCTCATGGCCCGTCTGGGTGGCGACGAGTTCGGCGTGGTGCTCCCGGATCTCCCCGACGAGGCCGCCGCCGTGCGCGTGGCGCAGCGCCTCCTCGAGGAGCTCGAGCGGCCGCTCACGGTCGAGGGTCTCGCGCTCGACGTCACCGGCAGCATCGGGATCGCGATCCACCCGGCGCACAGCGACGACGTGGAGGCGCTCCTGCGGTGCGCCGACGTCGCGATGTACGCGGCGAAGGACGCCGGGGGTGGGCTCGAGGTCTACCGGCCGAGCCTGGATCAGCACAGCCCGCAGCGGCTCACGCTCGTCTCGCAGGTGCGCCCGGGGATCGAGAACGGGGAGTTCATCCTCCACTACCAACCGAAGGTGCGGCTGGCCGACGGCCGCGCGACCGGCGTGGAGGCGCTCGTCCGGTGGCAGCACCCCGAGCGGGGGCTCATCCCGCCGGGCGGGTTCATCCCGCTCGTCGAGCAGACCGTGCTGCTCCGACCGCTCACGCACCACGTGCTCGAGCAGGCGATGCAGCAGTGGCACGCGTGGGCCCGACGGGGCCTGCAGGTCGAGGTCGCCGTGAACCTCTCGGCGCGGAGCCTCCTCGACACGGAGCTGCCCGAGCACGTGGCCGGCTTGCTCGACCGGTGGGATATGCCGGCGCGGTTCCTCACGCTCGAGCTGACCGAGAGCTTCCTCATGGCCGACTCCGCCCGCTCGATCGGGGTCATGGCCGAGCTGTCCACCGTCGGGGTCCGCCTGTCGATCGACGACTTCGGGACCGGGTACTCCTCCCTCAGCTACCTGAAGCGCCTGCCGATCGACGAGATCAAGGTCGACCGCTCCTTCGTCACGAACATGCAGCGGGACCCGAACGACGCGATGATCGTGCGCGCCACCGTCGAGCTCGGCAAGAACCTCGGCCTGCAGGTGGTCGCCGAGGGCGTCGAGGACCCCGACACGCTCCGGGAGCTCACCGAGCTCGGGTGCGACCTCGCCCAGGGGTACCTGATCAGCCGGCCGATGCCGGCGGCCGAGGTCACGCGGTACCTGGAGCTGCACGCCCGGGGCCGCACCACGACCGAGACCTCGCGGCTGCACGCGGTCTGACCCCGGCGGCCGTCACCGCGGAGCCCCCGGTCGCGCGCGTGTCCCCGGAGCGCCCCCGTAGACTGACGGGTGCAGGCCCCGTCGCGCGGCGACGAGGCCTCGTCGCGCTGCCCGGAACGGAGGGGGACCGTGAGCCTCGAGCGAGCGCTGGACGCGCTGATCGCCTCGGAGCCGATGGAGCGGCTCCTGCTCGAGCGCGCCCGGCCGATCCTCGCCCGCGCCGAGGCGGGGGGGGACGCGCTGGTCGCGGCTCTCGCCCGCGTCCTCGAGGCGCCGGTCCTCGCGGTGACGCCGGGCCCGCGTGAGGCCGAGGCGCTCGCCTCGGGCCTCGAGGCGTACCTCGGCGCCGAGGGCGTGGCGCTCCTGCCGGCCTGGGAGACCCTGCCCTACGAGGGGATCGGGCCGAGCCCCGAGATCGCGGCCCGCCGGGCCGAGGCCGTGCGGCGTGCGCGGTCGGCGGCGGGCCCGTTCGTGCTCGTCGCGCCCGCGCTCGCCGCGATGCAGGGGCTGCCGCCGACGCTCGGGGAGACCCCGCCGCTCGAGCTCGTCGCCGGAGAGACGCGCCCGCCGGAGGATCTGGCGGCGGCGCTCGTGGGTCTCGGGTACGTGCGGACCGACGTGGTCGAGCACCGCGGGGAGTTCGCGGTCCGCGGCGGCGTGCTCGACCTGTTCCCCGGCACGGCCCGCCGCCCGGTTCGGCTCGAGTACTGGGGCGACGAGATCGAGTCCATCCGCGGGTTCGTGCCCTCGACGCAGCTGTCCACCGAGCGCGTGGGCCGGGTGACGGTCCCCCCGGTGCGGGAGCTCGTCGCCGACGAGCGCGTCCGGGCGCGGGCCCGGGCGGAGGCCCCGCGCCACCTCGACCGCTTCCGGGACGGGCTCGAGCGCCTGGCCGACGGCCTCTCCGTCGCGGGCGCGGAGACGCTCGCGCCGCTGCTGTTCGACCACCTGCCGACCCCGGCGGAGATCCTGCCGGGCGGGGGATGGGTCGTGGTCACGAGGGCCGGCCGCGCGTTCGACCGTGCGGCGCAGGTCTACCGGGAGGCCCAGGCGCTCGCCGAGGCGACCGCCTGGCCGGGCCCGCCCGCGCTCCTGCCGCTCGAGGAAGCGCTCGGCGGCCGGGTCCGACTCCACCTCTCGGAGTTCACCGAGGGGCTCGACCTCGGGCTCGCCGGGTGGGGCACGGCGCAGGGCAACGCCCCCGAGATGGCCGCTCGCCTGGAGGAGCTCGTGCGCCGCGGCTTCACGGTGGTGCTCACCGCCCGCGGGGAGGGCTCGCTCGAGCGCGTGCGCGAGACCGTGGGCCCGCGGGTCGCGGCGGCGGCCGAGACCGCCCTCGCGTCGCTCGAGGGCGGGTTCGTGTTCGAGGCCGGTCGCCTGGCGGTGGCGACCGAGGAGGACGTCTTCGGCGTCCGCCGCCACACCCGGAGCGCGCCCCGGATCGTGCCGCGGCGGGCCGAGGCGCTCCTCGACGAGCTCCGCCCGGGGGACTACGCGGTCCACCGGGTCCACGGGGTGGGCCGGTACGTGGGGATGCAGCGCCGCGCGGTCGCCGGCGCCGAGCGGGACTACCTCGTGCTCGAGTACGCCCAGGGCGACCGGCTCTCCGTGCCGAGCGATCAGGTCGGCATGCTCGCCAAGTACCAGGGGGGCGAGACGCCCCGGCTCTCGCGCCTCGGGACGAACGACTGGGTCCGCACGACCCGGCGCGTGAAGCGCGCGATCCGGGACATGGCGGGGGAGCTCGTGCGCCTGTACTCCGTGCGGATGGCCGTGGATGGCCACGCCTTCGGCCAGGACACGCCGTGGCAGCGCGAGCTCGAGGACGCCTTCCCCCACGAGGAGACCGGTGACCAGCTCACCGCCATCGAGGAGGTCAAGGCCGACATGGAGCGGCCGCGCCCGATGGACCGCCTGATCTGCGGCGACGTGGGGTTCGGCAAGACCGAGATCGCGGTCCGCGCGGCCTTCAAGGCGGTGATGGACGGCAAGCAGGTGGCCGTGCTCGTGCCGACGACGCTCCTCGCCGAGCAGCACTTCATCACGTTCTCGGAGCGCTTCGCGCCGTTCCCCGTCAAGGTGGCGATGCTCTCGCGCTTCGTCCCGCGCGTCGAGCAGCAGCGCATCCTGGAGGAGCTCGCGAAGGGCGCGATCGACGTGGTGATCGGCACGCACCGGCTGCTCTCGCGCGACGTCGCCTTCCACGACCTCGGGCTCGTCGTCGTCGACGAGGAGCAGCGCTTCGGGGTCGCGCACAAGGAGCGGCTGAAGCAGCTGCGGGCGCACGTGGACGTCCTCACGATGACCGCGACGCCGATCCCGCGGACGCTCGAGATGGCCCTCACCGGGATCCGCGACATGTCGACGGTGGACACGCCCCCCGAGGACCGGCAGCCGGTGCTTACCTACGTCGGGCCGTACGACGAGGGGCTCGCGCTCGGGGCCGTGCGCCGCGAGCTCCTGCGCGAGGGGCAGGTCTTCTGGGTCCACAACCGCGTGGCGACGATCGACCGGCAGGCCGCCTGGCTCGCCGAGCGCGTCCCGGAGGCGCGGATCGTGGTCGCCCACGGGCAGCTCGACGAGGACGAGCTCGAGCGCCGGATGCTGCGCTTCTGGGACCGCGAGGCCGACATCCTCGTCTCGACCGTGATCGTGGAGTCGGGTCTGGACGTGCCGAGCGCGAACACGCTGATCGTCGACGCCGCCCACCTGCTCGGGCTCTCGCAGATGTACCAGCTGCGCGGGCGGGTCGGCCGCTCGAGCGAGCGCGCGTTCGCGTACTTCTTCTTCCCGCCGCAGCGCGGGCTGACCGAGGAGGCCCACGAGCGCCTCGCGACGATCGCGAAGCACCAGGCGCTCGGCAGCGGGTTCCAGATCGCGCTGCGGGACCTCGAGATCCGGGGTGCCGGGAACCTGCTCGGCGCCGAGCAGCACGGCCACATCGCCGCGGTCGGGTTCGACACGTACTGCCGGCTCCTGCAGGAGTCGGTGGCCGAGCTGCGCGGCCAGCCCCTCCCGGAGGAGCGCGAGCTGCGGATCGACCTGCCGGTCCGGGCCTTCGTGCCGCCGGGTTGGGTCGCGCAGGAGGCGCTCCGCCTGGACCTGTACCGGCGGATCGCCACGGCGGCCGACCACGAGACGCTCGAGCGCGTGCGCGCCGAGACCGCGGACCGGTACGGGCAGCTGCCGCCGGAGGTCGAGACGCTGTTCGCGGTCGCCTCGCTGCGCGTGACCGCCCGCGCGCTCGGGGTCGAGGAGATCTCCACCTACCGCGACCAGGTCCGCGTGCGGCCGGTCCGGCTCCCCGGCTCGCTCGAGGCGGATCTCGGCGAGCGCGTCCCGGGCGCGACCTACCACCGGGCGACGGCGACGCTGAACCTCGCGCCGGATCGCGTGCCGGCGGCCGAGCTCCCGGCCTGGGTGGAGCGCGCGCTCCTCGTCGCGACGGGCGGGGCCCTGTTACCATCGCCGGCGTGATCCCCCGCCCCCTGCGTCCCCTCGGGCTCATCGCGCTCGCCCTCGCGTTCGCCCTCGTCCTTCCGGCGTGCGGCTCGTCCGGCCCGGGGACGGCGGCACGCGTCGACGGGGAGGTCATCACCAGCGAGCGGCTCGCCGCCGACGCGGCGATGTTCGCCTTCCTCACCGGCATCTCCGGAGCGCCGTGCGGTCAGCCCGCCGAGGGCGAGACGCAGACGGCCGCGTGCAACCGCCTCACGCTCGCCAACCTGATCCAGGAGGACCTGGTGAAGGCGTACGCGGCCGAGCACGGGGTGGAGAGCGATCCGCAGGCCGTGACCGACGCGATCTCGCAGATCGCGGCCGCGGTGGGCGGCCCGCAGGCGCTCGACGCGCAGCTCGCCGGCGCCGGGCTCACGCGCGAGGCCCTCGTGGCGCTCGCCGAACGGCTCCTGCTCTTCGACGCCGTGCGGGAGGCGATCGCCTCCGACACCGTGACCGATGAGCGCGTGCGCGAGATCTACGAGCGGGACCCGGCCTCCTACACGATGATCGAGGTCGCCCACATCCTCGTCGACTCGCGGGCGAAGGCCCGGGAGATCGCGGCCGAGGCCACGCCGGAGACCTTCGCCGACCTCGCGGCCGAGTGGTCCACCGACGCCGCCTCCGCCGCGAACGGCGGGAGCCTCGGGCCCGTGGTCGAGAGCGCCTTCCGGGCCCAGTTCGATCCGACGTTCGTGGAGGCGGCGCTCGCGCTGCGGCCGGGTGAGATCTCGGGGCCGGTGCGGACCTCGTTCGGCTGGCACGTGATCGAGCTCGTCTCGCGCGAGCTCGTCCCCCTCGCCGACGTGCGCGAGCAGATCGTGGCGCAGGCCGGCGGGCAGGCGTTCTCCGACTGGATGCACGAGCGCCTGCGCACGGCCGAGATCAGCGTGAACCCGCGCTACGGGACGTTCGACCCGCAGACCGGGGAGGTGCTGCCGGTGCGCAGCACGGGCGCCGGGGCCTCCGGGGCGAGCGGCGCGACGGCCGACGCGGGGTCCCCGACCGGGCCGTGACCGAGCGGTCGGACGAGCTCGCCCACGTCCCGACGGGTCCCGTCCCCTCCTCCCGCCGCGGCGAGCGGCTGCTCGACCTCGTGCGCGTGATGGCCCGTCTGCGCGGGCCGGGGGGCTGCCCCTGGGACCGGGAGCAGACCCATCGGTCGCTCGCCCGGCACCTGCTCGAGGAGACCCACGAGGTCCTGGAGGCGATCGACGCCGACGACCGCGAGCGGCTGCGCGAGGAGCTCGGCGACCTCCTGCTCCAGGTGGCCTTCCACGCGCAGATGGCCGCCGACGACGGGGCCTTCGACATCGACGACGTCGCCGAGGGCATCGTGCGCAAGCTGATCCGCCGTCACCCGCACGTCTTCGGCGAGGTGGAGGTCTCGGGCGCCGAGGAGGTCCTCGTCAACTGGGAGCGGATCAAGGCGGAGGAGAAGGGCGAGCCCGGCGGGCTCGAGGAGGACATCCCCGAGACCCTGCCCGCGCTCGCGCGGGCCGCGAAGGTGCTGCGGCGCGCCGCGGGGAGGGGCGTGTCCTGGCGCAGCCGGGAGGCCGCGCTCGCCGCGCTCCGCGAGGAGGTGGAGGCGCTCGAGCGCGCCGAGCCGGAGCAGGTCGAGGAGGCGGTCGGCGAGGAGCTCCTCGCGGCCGTCGCCGTCGCCCGCGCGCTCGGGGTCGACGCCGAGACCGCGCTCCGGCGCACGCTCCGGACCTTCGCCGAGCGCGCCGAGCGCTTCACGGAGCTCGCCCGTGAGCGGGGCCTGGACCCGGCGACGGCCCCCGAGGAGGAGCTC
>CAZXJB010000069.1:0-14509 GCA_964640965.1 uncultured Actinomycetes bacterium
AACATCGAGGACCTCCAGATCGTCCACTCGCCCGAGGGAGGGCGGGGGACCGTCCACCTCACGATCGCGGCGGATGCGGCCGAGGAGGCGGAGCGGGTGCTGCGCGAGCGCTGGTTCGAGCCCCTGCGGCTCGCCTGAGGAGGCGCGGGATGCGGATCCGGATCACGCCCGGCGGGCGGGTGCGGGGCGTGACGAACGTGCCGGGGGACAAGTCGATCGCCCACCGGTGGCTGATCCTCGCCGCCACGGCCCTCGGCACCAGCGAGATCGCTGACCTGCCGGTCGCGCTCGACGTTCGCTCCACCGCAGGATGCCTCGCCACGCTCATGCCTCAAGCTCGACCAGAACTCAAGACTTGGCTCGATCGGGCTGGTGACGCAGGTCAGCGTCAGCGTTCCACGCCGAACAAGGGTGAACCTCGACCCGGCGGGCGGCTGCTGCGGCTGACCACGGGGGGTCGTGCTGCACTGGAGGCTCCGGGTCGCGAGCTCGACTGCGGCAACTCGGGGACGACGATGCGGCTGCTCGCCGGCGTGCTCGCGAGCGCCCCCTTCGAGAGCGTGCTCACCGGGGACGAGAGCCTCCGGCGCCGCCCGATGGAGCGCATCGCCCGACCGCTGCGGGCCATGGGGGCGTTCGTCGAGACGACCGACGGGCACGCGCCGGTGCGCATCCGGGGCGGTCGGCTGCGGGGGATCTCGTTCACGAGCCCGGTGCCGAGCGCGCAGGTGAAGAGCGCCGTGCTCCTCGCGGCGCTCGCCGCCGAAGGGGAGACGGTCGTGCGCGAGCCGGCCTCCACCCGGGACCACACCGAGCGCGCCCTGGCGCACCTCGGGGCCCCGATCCGGACCCCCGCGCCCGGCGAGGTCCGCTGCTCCGCCTTCCAGCACGGTGGGTTCACGGCGCGGGTCCCGGGCGACGTCTCCTCGGCGGCGTTCCTCGTCGCCGCCGCCGCGCTGACCGGCGGCGAGCTCCGGATCGAGGGGGTCGGGCTCAACCCGAGCCGAACCCGCTTCCTGGAGGTGATGGCCCGGATGGGGGTCGCGACCGAGGCGCGGGTGCTCACCGAGGAGCTCGGCGAGCCGGTGGGGGAGCTCACGGTCCGACCGGCCAGCGAGCTCGTCGGCACGACCGTCCCGCCGGAGGAGCTCCCCCTCGTGATCGACGAGGTGCCGGTCCTCGCCGCGCTCGCCGCGCACGCGCGCGGGGAGTCCCGCTTCGCGGGCGCGGGCGAGCTCCGGGTCAAGGAGAGCGACCGCCTCGAGGGCCTGGCGGCCATGGTCCGGGGTCTCGGCGGGGCTGCCGCGGTGGAGGGAGACGACCTGGTCCTCGCCGGAGGCGGCCTGCGCGGCGGCGCCGCGAGCGCCCGCGGCGACCACCGCATGGTGATGGCGGCGGCGGTGGCCGGCCTCGGGGCGCGAGCCGAGGTCGAGGTCGAGGGGATCGAGGCCGCGGACGTCTCCTTCCCGGGGTTCGTCGAGACCCTGCGGGCGCTTGGGGCCTCGATCGAAGGTTAAGGTTGCACCCATGGAGGAGCGCGGATCACCCCGGTCATCGTCGGCGCGCCCGGTGATCGTCGCGATCGACGGTCCAGCCGGCTCCGGCAAGAGCACCCTCGCGCGCCGGCTGGCGCTCGAGCTCGACCTGCCGTACCTGAACACGGGGCTCATGTACCGAGCCGTGACGCTCGAGGCGCTCCGGCGGGGCGTGGATCCCGACGACGAGGAGACGCTCGCCGACATCGCTCGGAGCCTCCGGTTCGACCTCGATCCGACCCAGCGTCCCCCGCAGCTCCGGATCGACGGTCGAGCCCCGGAGCCCGCCCTGCGCGATCCGCGGGTCGAGGCCCAGGTCTCGCGCGTGGCGCGCCATCCCGCGGTGCGCGCGGTGCTCCGCGCCGAGCAGCGCCGGCTCGGCGCGGAGGGCGGGGTGGTCGAGGGTCGGGACATCGGCTCGGTCGTGTTCCCCGACGCGACCCTGCGGGTCGTCCTGCGGGCGCACCCGGAGGAGCGGACGGCCCGCCGGGCGCGCGAGCTCGGGGCCGGTCGGGCCGAGGAGGTCCTGCGGGCCATCGAAGCTCGAGACCGGCAAGACGAGCGGAACGTGCCGCCGCTCGAGGCCGACCTCGAGCTGGACTCGACGGGGATGCCGCCGGACCGTGTGCTCGAGGTCGTGCTGGCCGCGGTCCGCGAGCGGCTCGAGGGGGATCCGTGAACGGGCAGCACGTCCTCCCGCCCGCCGTGGTGCTCGTCGGTCGCCAGAACGTGGGCAAGTCCACCCTCCTCAACCGGCTCATCGGACGCAGGGAGGCGATCGCCCACGAGACCCCCGGGGTCACGCGTGACCGCGTCGAGCTCGAGGCCACCTGGCGTGGTCGGACGTTCCGCCTCGTCGACACCGGGGGGTACCGGGAGGGGGCGCGAGGCATCGAGGCGCTCGTGACGGCTCAGGCCGAGCGGGCGGCCGAAGCCGCCGACGTGGTGCTCCTCATCGTGGACGCTCGGACCGGGCCGCTGGAGGAGGACCAGCGATTGGCCCGTCGCCTGCGGCGGGTGCGGGTCCCCGTGCTCGTGGTGGTGAACAAGGTGGACACCGAGCGGGAGGAGGCCGACGCGGCGGCCTTCCACGCACTCGGCCTCGGCGAGCCGCTCACGGTCTCGGCCCTGCACGGCCGGGGCTCCGGGGACCTGCTCGACCGGATCGTGGCGCTCCTGCCCGCGGAAGAGGCTCAGCCTCGACCTTCGGGTGAGCCGAGGTTCGCCATCGTCGGGAGACCGAACGTCGGGAAGTCGTCGCTCTTCAACCGGCTGGTCGGCGAGGAACGGTCCGTGGTCTACGAAGAGGCGGGGACGACCCGCGACGCCGTGGATGCGCTCGTCGCCTGGCCGTCCGGCCCGGTGCGGTTCGTCGACACGGCCGGCCTGCGACGTCCGTCGCGGCTGCGGGGCATCGAGTACTACAGCTCGCTCCGGTCCGAGCGCGCCATCGAGCGCGCCGACGTCGCCGTGCTCGTGCTCGATGCCTCGGAGGGCTTCACGGCCGAGGACAAGCGGATCGCGAGCCGCGTCCTCGAGATCGGCCGCGGGCTCGTGATCTGCGCGAACAAGTGGGACCTGGTCGCCGAGCGCGACCCGGCGTTCAAGGACCTCTCCGAGGCCGCGGCCCGCTTCGCGCGGGCGCCGGTCCTCCGCACCTCCGCGCTCACGGGGGTCGGCGTGGGACGCGTGGCGCCGACGCTGCTCGAGGTCCGCGAGCGCTACCTGCGGCGGGCGCCGACGGCAGAGGTGAACCGGCTGCTGCTGCGCGCGCAGGACGAGCGGCCCGGGCCGGTGCGCTACCGCTACGCGACGCAGGTGAGCGCGGCTCCGCCGACCTTCGTGCTCTTCGGCGGCTGCGAGCCGGGGCAGGGCTACCGGCGGTACCTCGAGAACCGGCTCCGGGCCGAGCTCGGGCTCGAGGGAGTCCCGATCCTGCTGCGCTTCCGCGCCGAGGGGCGTCGCCGCTCGGGCCGAGGCTCGGGGGGCCGCGGCCACGCGTGAGATCCAGCCACCCCCGCCGGGCGCAGCGTCGGGGGAGGCTGCCTCGGCCCGAGCGGCTGCTACGATGCCAGGCACGGGCCGTGGCGCAGCTTGGTTAGCGCGTCTGACTGGGGGTCAGAAGGTCGCCGGTTCAAATCCGGCCGGCCCGACCGGGTGGTAGGGTCCCGGCCGATGGACCCACCGATGGACCAGCCGGGCGACGCCCGAGCCGCCTCGGTGCTGACCGCACCGAACCTCATCTCCTTCGGCCGGATCGCGCTGATCCCGGTCTTCGCCGTCCTCATCGCGGGTCGCGACACGACGCCGTACGGCCTCGCGGTCTTCGCCCTCGTCGCGGCCTCCGACTGGGTGGACGGGTACCTCGCCCGTCGCCTCGGCCAGGTGAGCGACCTCGGGAAGCTGCTCGACCCGACCGCTGACCGGCTCGCGATCGCCGCCGGGCTCATCGCGCTCGCGGCGCGTGGAGCGTTCCCGTGGTGGGCCGCCTGGCCGATCCTCGCGCGGGACGTGCTCGTGCTCGCGGCCGGCGCGCTCGTGCTCCTGCGACGACGGATCAGGATCGAGGTCCGATGGATCGGCAAGTTCGCCACCTTCAACCTCATGGTCGCCGTGACATCCATCTCCTGGGGGGCGCTGGGGTATCCACCCGATCGGGTCGCGACCGTCCTGGGGTGGGCCACGTATGGGATCGGTATCGCGACGGCCTACGCGGCCGCGGCGTGCTACCTGGGAGACCTCCGCCGAGCCTCGCGGATGACCCGGGAACCCGCGCCGCGGGCGCGCTCGTGCTAGGTTCAGCCGCGACGTGAGCCTGAGGAGGGCGAGATGGCCGAGTACCCCGAGGATCTGCGGTACACGAGGGAGCACGAATGGCTCCGGGACGAGGGCGAGGGCCGCTTCCGGGTGGGCATCACCGATCATGCCCAGGAGGCGTTGGGCGATGTCGTGTACGTCGAGCTGCCCGAGGTCGGCACCGCGGTGACGGCCGGGCAGCCGCTCGGCGTCGTGGAGTCGACCAAGTCGGTCTCCGACGTGTACGCCCCGCTCTCGGGCTCGGTGCTCGAGCGCAACGGCGTGCTCGAGGAGCGTCCCGAGCTCGTCAACGGCTCCCCCTACGGCGACGGTTGGCTGGTGCTCGTCCAGGCCACCGACCCGCCGACGTTCGCGGAGCTGCTCACGGCCGCGGAGTACCGCGCCTTCGTCGAGGGAGGCGGCTAGGCGGCGTCCGAGCGCCGCCTCGGCCCCCGCGCCCTCCGGGGCGATATCTCCGGTCGCGGCGGATGCGGAGGCGCGGTTGACCGTCGCATCTGCCTGCGGTAACGTCGAGCCTGCATCGAGGGTCTGGCCCGACCCTCAACCTCCACCGTCAGCGGGAGCCTCGGACGGAGGGACGAGCGACCTTGTACTGCACCCGGTGTGGACATCCGAACAAGGACGAGGCTCGCTTCTGCGTCAACTGCGGAGCTCCGCTCCACGAGGACACGACCCTCGGGCTGAGCCCCGTCGAGGTCGAGGGTGAGGGCGCGGAGGAGTTCCCGTTCCCCGAGGACCGCCTCGAGCCCGGGCAGGCCCTGCTGCTCGTCAAGCACGGCCCGAACGCGGGCTCCACGTTCCTGCTGGAGGCGGAGGTGACGAAGGCGGGGCGCAGTCCCGAGAGCGACGTGTTCCTCGACGACGTCACGGTCTCGCGCCGGCACGCCGAGATCCGGCGCCAACCGGACGGGTGGTACGTCCACGATCTCGGGAGCCTGAACGGGACCTACGTGAACCGGGAACGGGTCGAGATGACCAAGCTCGCGCCGGGGGACGAGCTGCAGATCGGGAGGTTCAAGCTCGTGTTCTTCGCGGCGGGGGAGTGAGGCATGGCGACGCGGAACTACCAGTCCATCGGGGAGGTGCTCGTCACCATCAAGACCGAGTTCCCCGACATCACGATCAGCAAGATCCGCTTCCTCGAGTCGGAGGGGCTGATCGAGCCCGAGCGGACGCCGTCGGGGTACCGGAAGTTCTACGAGAAGGACGTCGAGCGCCTGCGGGCGATCCTGCGGATGCAGCGCGACGAGTACCTGCCCCTGAAGGTGATCAAGGAACGGCTGCAACAGCAGGAGGCCGGCGACGGGCAGGTGGCCGAGGTGGTGGCGGCGGAGACGGCGGAGCCCGTCGAGGAGCTCGCTGAACCGCCGACGGGCCTGCAGATGTCGATCGAGGAGATGTCCGCCGCGACCGGGGTGGACCGCGCGCGCATCAAGGAGCTCGAGTCCTTCGGCCTCGTGTGCTCGCACGGTCCCGAATCGGCCCGGTACTACGACGGGGACGACTACGTCATCCTGTCCATCGTGAAGGACCTGTTCCGGTACGGCGTCGAGCCGCGGCACCTCACGATGTACAAGCACTTCGCCGAGCGCGAGGCCGCGTTCTTCGAGACCATCGTCATGCCGCAGCTGCGTCAGCGGAACCCCGACGCCCGTCGGGCCGCGACGAACGCCCTCACGGAGCTGGCGAAGGCCTCGCGGAAGCTCAAGGCGGCGCTGCTTCGCACGAACCTGCGGCAGCACCTGTCCTGAATGGTGGTCGTCCTGGGGCGGGCTCGCCGGGTCCTCGCGGCGGTCCTCGCCCTGCTCGCGCCGGCGGCCACGCTCGCGCTCGTGCCCGCCGTCGCCGGCGTCGCGCAGCTCGCGACCTCGACGCCGCCGCCGACCCCGGTCCTGCTCCCGAACGGCAGCACCACCCTCTCTCCGTTCCCGAGCGTCCTGCGCACCCCCGAGCCCTCCCGGCGTCCGCCCGAGATCTCGGCCCCCTCGGCGATCCTCGCCGATCTCGATACCGGGCAGGTGCTCTACGAGAAGGCGGCAGAGGAGCCCCGGCCGATCGCCAGCCTGACGAAGATCGCGACGGCGCTCCTGGTGATGGAGCGCACGAGGCCGCAGGACGTCGTGACGGTGAGCCCGCGCGCGGCGGGGGACGGCCCCACGCCGGGGGTCTCCGAGCTCGGCCTCGTTCCCGGGGAGCGGATCCCGGTCGGAGCGCTGCTGTACGCGCTCTTGCTCCAGTCGGCGAACGACGCGGCCGTGGCCCTGGCCGAGCACGTCTCGGGGACCGTGGAGGGTTTCGTCCGAGCGATGAACGCGCGCGTGCGCCGGCTCGGCGCCCGGGACACCCGCTTCGCCTCGCCGAGCGGGCTCGACGACGCGGGCTCATCGACCGCGCGCGACCTCGTGCGCATCACCCGCGCCGTGTACCGGCTCCCGGGGTTCGCGAGCATCGTCGCCACCAGGACGAAGCAGATCCCGGCTCCCGAGGGGCTCCCGCCCCGCGTGGTCCAGAACCGCAACGCGCTGCTGTGGCTCTATCCGGGGGCGATCGGCGTGAAGACGGGCTTCACCAGCCGCGCGGGGTACTGCGTCGTCGCCGCTGCCGAGCGCGGGGGCGTGCGGCTCGTCGCCGTCGTCCTGGGCGCGCCCCGCGACGCCTTCTCCGACGCGGCCGCCCTGCTCGACCACGGGTTCTCCGCCTTCGAGCGCCGTGAGGTCCTCGCGGCGGGGGAGCCGCTCGGGACCGTGCGGATCTCCGGTCGACCGGTCCCGGTCGCCGCCGGCGGGACGCTCACGGCCCTGGTGCCGCGCGGAGCCGAGGTCACCCGACGGATCGTCCTGGACCCGAGCGTCGCCTTCCCACCGGTGCCGGGCGAGGTGGTCGGCGCGGTCGGCGTCTCCGCGCGGGACGATCGGCTCGGCCGGGTTCCGCTCGTGGTCGCCTCGGTCCCCGAGCCCCCGATCCCGCGCGAGGGCGGCCCCTGGTGGGTGCGCGCCGCCGCCGCGGTCGTGCGCGCCGCCGGCACCGTCATCGATGCGCTGATCGGCTGATCCCTCTGCTACGATCGGGTCGATGCCGGAGGTCGCGAGCGTCCTGTTCGGGCGCGAGGACATCCGCCGTCGGATCGAGGAGCTCGGCCGCACCATCACCGGGGACTACGAGGGGCGCGCGCCCGTCCTGGTCTCGGTCCTGAAGGGCGGCTCGGTGTTCCTCGCGGACCTGATCCGAGCGATCGGGCTCCCCCTCGCCATCGACTACATGGCGCTGTCGCGCTACGGGGGAGCCGCCGAGTCGATGGGCCGGGTGCGGATCGTCAAGGACCTCGAGGAGGACATCGGCGGCCGGGACGTGATCCTCGTCGAGGACATCGTCGACACCGGGCTCACGCTCTCCTACCTGCTGTCGGTCCTGCGCTCGCGGGAGCCGGCCTCGCTCGAGGTCTGTGCCCTCCTCGACAAGACCGCCCGCCGGATCGTGCCGGTCCCCATCCGCTACCGGGGATTCGAGTGCCCCGACGCCTTCGTCGTCGGCTATGGGCTCGACTTCCAGGAGCGGTACCGGAACATCCCCGACATCCTGGTGGTCCACGACCTCCCCGCCCTGGCCGCGGACCCCACCCTGCTCGAGCCCCACCTCCCGGGGGTGCCCGAGCGCTAGGTTGCCGGGACCCGGTGGCGGGTCTAACCTCGGGGAAGGGATGATCGTGGAGATGAGCCTCGCCGGGGTCCGGGTCGAGCTCCCCTCGAACCAGCCCATCGTGCTCCTGCGCGAGGCGCACGGGGAGCGGTACCTGCCCATCTGGATCGGCCAGCCCGAGGCCGCCTCCATCGCGCTGGCCCTCCAGGGGGTCGTGACGCCGCGACCGATGACGCACGACCTCATGAAGAACATCCTGGAGGAGATGTCCGTCCAGGTCCACAGCATCGTCATCACCGAGCTGCGGGACGGGACCTTCTACGCGGTCATCAACATGCGGCGCGACGGCGAGGCCTACGAGATCTCCTCCCGGCCGAGCGACGCGATCGCGCTCGCCGTGCGCCTGGGCTGCAAGATCTACGCGAGCGAGGAGGTCCTCGCCGAGGCCGCGATCCTCATCCCCGGCGGTCAGGAGGACGAGGAGGAGGAGCTCGCGAGGTTCCGCGAGTTCCTCGAGCACGTCCAGCCGGAGGACTTCCAGTAGGGGGCTGCGACCCGGACGGCGCGATCGCGCCCGGACGGTCCCGGTGGTCGCCCGGGTCACCCGTACAGGATCAGCGTCGCGAAGACCCGGTCGGGCCCGCAGAAGCTGGCTCCGTCCACGCGGATCACGCCGATCCCCGCGCGTCGGAAGCGCGGACCCAGGAGCACGCTCCGATGGAGGTCCGAGGCGAGCCACGCCCGTACCAACGCCCGCAGCGTTGCGTCGCAGCCGACCACGCTCCCCGCGACCGTCCAGTCGTAGGGATCGAGGAGCTCCTCGGGATGCGGTGGGTCGAACAACTTCCCACGGCGGATCATCCTCCGCGTATGGCCCTTCGCGTCCTCCGACAGGTGCACGTTCAGGCGCAGCGCCCGGAGGTCCTGGTTCTCGCGGATGCGGTTGATGATCCCGAGGAGCTTCGTCCGCAGGGGTCCGGCCTGGGCGACCGGGGCCTCGGCCACCCCCAGGGCCAGGCAGGTCGTGAGCGCGCCGACGGCGAGCGCGCGACGGGTCCGGCTCCAATCGCGGCCATGCACGGGCCTCACCTCCCTTCGGGCCGGCCGACCGTCGGCCGGCAGGCGTCGCCGCATCCTACCGGGTCCGAGGGGACCCGGGCCGGAGGGCGATCCCGGGTCGTTGACATGGCTCCGGTGGGACCCTAGGCTTGCTTGCGTCGCCGTAATTACGGAGATGTCATGGCCGAGCAGGGATACCGCGTCCCCGACGTCGTGAGGATCGTCGGGATCAGCTATCGGCAGCTCGACTACTGGGCCCGGACGGGTCTCGTGCGGCCCTCGATCCGGGACGCGCACGGCTCGGGGACCCAGCGCCTGTACTCCTTCCAGGACCTCGCCCAGCTCAAGCTCATCAAGCGCATGCTGGACTCGGGGGTGAGCCTCCAGCAGATCCGGAAGGCCTGGGGCACGCTGCGGGAGCTGAAGGAGCCGCCGCTCGGCACCACCCTGATCTCGGATGGGTCCCGCATCTACGCCGTGGACTCGCCGGAGGCGGTCGTGGACCTCCTCGCGCAGGGCCAGGGGGTCTTCGCGATCGCCGTGGACAAGGTATGGACCGATCTGGAGGGAACCCTCGCGAGGCAGGCGAGGAAGCGAGGTCGCCGGGCCGCGTCGGCCGGAGGCGCGTGAACGACGCCGCCGCGGCCGCCCCGCCGCCCCTGAAGAGCGAGACGGTCCGGTTCGCGCACGCCAGCGAGCGCCAGTTCGCCCAGCTCCTGGACTTCTACCAGATCGAGTGGGAGTACGAGCCGAGGTCCTTCGATCTCGAGTGGGACCGAGAGGGCAACGTCGTCCAGCGCTTCACCCCGGACTTCTACCTGCCCCAGTACGACCTGTACATCGAGATCACCACGCTGAACCAGAAGCTCGTGACGAAGAAGAACCGGAAGGTCAGACGGCTCCGCGAGCTCTACCCCGAGATCAACTGCAAGGTGTTCTACCAGCGCGACTACCTCTCGCTGGTGGAGAAGTACGGACTGGAGGACGTCTCCGGCTGATGCGCGCGGGTGGCCGAGGACCGTAGCCGCGCAAGGGTTTAGACTCGCTCCGTCATGCGGTTCGTGCCCCACACCGACGAGGACGTCCGGGCGATGCTCGAGGTCCTCGGGCTGGGCTCGCTGGACGAGCTCTTCACGCAGATCCCGCCCTCCGTGCGGCTCGACCGACCGCTGGAGCTGCCCGAGGGCGTGTCGGAGCCCGAGATCTGGGCCGACCTCACCGCCCTCGCAGGGCGGAACCGCTCGGTCGAGGACCTCGTGTGCTTCGCGGGCGCCGGGGCCTACGACCACTACGTGCCGGCTGTGGTCTGGGCCCTGGCCGGGCGCTCGGAGTTCGTCACCTCCTACACGCCGTACCAGCCCGAGCTCTCCCAGGGCGTCCTGCAGGCGCTCTTCGAGTACCAGTCGATGATCTGCGAGCTCACCGGCCTCGAGGTCTCGAACGCCTCCCTGTACGACGGCTCGACGGCGCTCGCCGAGGCCGTGAACCTCGCCCGGGGCACCCCGGGGCGCGACCGGGTGCTCGTCTCGGCAGGCGTCGACCCGCGCCACGTCGAGACGCTCCGCACCTACGGCAGGGGGGCGGGCTACGAGCCCGAGGTCTTCCCCCTCGAGGACGGCCGCGGCGGGCACCCGGAGGTCGGCCCCGACGTCGCCTGCGTGATCGTCCAGCACCCGAACCGGTACGGCGTCCTCGAGCCCGTCCGCGACCTGTTCGGGGCGGCCCACGACGGGGGAGCGGTGGCCATCCAGGTCTTCGACCCGCTCTCGCTCGGCGTGCTCGCCCCGCCGGGGGAGCTCGGGGCGGACATCGCGGTGGCCGAGGGCCAGTCGCTCGGCAACCACCTGAGCTTCGGGGGCCCCTACCTCGGGGTCATCGCCGCGCGGATGGACCTCGTCCGGCGGATGCCCGGGCGGATCGTCGGCAGGACCGTCGACGTGGACGGACGCACGGGGTACGTCCTCACGCTCCAGGCGCGGGAGCAGCACATCCGGCGCGAGAAGGCGACCTCGAACATCTGCACGAACCAGACGCTCATGGCGATCGCGGCGGCGATCTCCCTCGGGTGGCTCGGCCCGCAGGGGCTGGTCGAGCTGGGGCGTCGGTGCGCCTCCAAGGCCGCCTACGCGGCGGAGCGGCTCACACGGATCCCCGGCGTCGCCCTGCGGTTCCCCGACGCGCCGTTCTTCAAGGAGTTCGCGCTGCGGCTGGTCCGGCCCGCGGCCGAGGTTCGCGATGCGCTCCTCGCGCACGGGTTCCTGGCCGGCGTGCCCCTGCCCGAGCCCGAGGCGGACACGCTGCTCGTCGCCGTGACCGAGCGCCGGACCCGCGCCGAGATCGACGCCCTGGCGGAGGCGATGGGGGAGGTGCTCGCGTGAGCGGGACGGCCGGGTCCGGGGGGCCCGAGGCGTCCGTACCGCCCGAGCACGTCGGAGCCCCGGTCCGCCGCCAGGGTCCACCGGGAGCCGGGACGCTGATGGATCTCTCGCGCCCGGGTCGGCGCGCGTACAGCCTGCCGGCCCTCGACGTCCCCGAGCGCGAGATCCCCGCCGAGCACGCCCGGCGCACGCCGCCCTCCCTCCCGGAGGTGGCCGAGCGCGACCTCGTGAAGCACTACACCCGCCTCGCCCAGATGAACTACGGGGTGGACACCGGCTTCTACCCGCTCGGCTCCTGCACGATGAAGTACAACCCGAAGGTGGCCGACGCCGCGGCGGCGCTCCCGGGCTTCGCCCGGCTCCATCCGCTCCAGCCCGAGGAGACCGTCCAGGGGGTGCTCGAGCTCCTGTGGCGCCTCGAGCGCGCCCTCTGCGAGATCACCGGGATGGCGCGCGCGACGCTGCAGCCGCCGGCGGGGGCCTGCGGGGAGCTCACCGGGCTGCTGATCATGCGTCGGCACCACACCGAGCGCGGGAACCCGCGCCGACGCGTGGCGATCCCCGACTCGGCCCACGGCACGAACCCCGCGAGCGTGCGCCTGGCGGGCTACGAGGCCCTCCACGTGCCGAGCGACGCGCGCGGGCTCGTCGACGTGTCGGCGCTGGAGAAGCTCATCGACGAGGACGTCGCGGGGCTCATGCTCACCAACCCGAACACGCTCGGCCTGTTCGAGGAGGAGATCGAGCGGATCACGGAGATCGTCCACGCCGCCGGCGGCCTCGTGTACTACGACGGCGCCAACCTGAACGCGATCCTCGGGCGCTGCCGTCCCGGGGACATGGGGTTCGACATCGTCCACATCAACACGCACAAGACCTTCGCGACCCCGCACGGTGGGGGAGGGCCGGGGGCCGGGCCGGTCGCCGTGACCCAGACCCTCGAGCCGTACCTGCCGGTCCCGCTCATCACCCGCGATGAGGCCTCCGGCGCGTTCCACCTGGAGACCGACCGACCGCGGTCGATCGGGCGGATGCACGGCTTCCACGGCAACATCGGGGTGCTGGTGCGCGCGTACGCCTACGTGTTCCTGCACGGGCGCGAGGGTCTGCGCGAGGTGGCCGAGCGCGCGGTGCTGAACGCCAACTACCTCGCGCACCTGCTCGCCGAGGCCTTCCCGCTCGCGTACCCCGGGAGCCGGCCGATGCACGAGTTCGTCTCGACCGCCGCGCCCCTCAAGGCGCGGACCGGGATCCGCGCGATGGACATCGCCAAGCGCGTCATCGACCTCGGGTTCCACCCCTCCACCGTGTACTTCCCGCTCGTGGTGGAGGAGGCGCTCATGGTCGAGCCCACCGAGACCGAGACCAAGGAGTCCCTCGACGCGTTCGCCGCGGCGATGCTGCAGGCCGCGCGCGAGGCCGAGAGCGACCCCGACCTCCTCCACCAGGCGCCGGTGACCACGCCGGTGCGCCGCCTCGACGAGGCCCGGGCGGCCCGGCACCTCGAGCTGCGCTGGTAGTCGGTCGCTCGCCCCGGCCGAGCGGCCGCGCGTCGCCGGGCGGGCGCCCGCCCACCGCTCGTGGCCTAGTCATCCCGGGCTACCTCCCGCTCAAGGCGGGGGATGCCCCGACCGATACCTCACCCGGTAGGGAAGGAACAGGGTCCCGACAAGGGCGAACCGTCGGTGAGGGCGGGGCGCGAGGCTCCGGGCCTCCGGGAGGAGGTGGCCGAGCCGCCGAAGGACCCGAGCCGGCCGGCTCGGAGGCGGGACCCCTGAGTCGGGAGACACGACATGGCTGTCCACCGGAGCGGCCGTCGGACGCTTCGAGCGGCCCTCGCCCTCGGCCTCGCCACGGCCCTGGCGCTCGGTGCGGCACCCGCCCGGGCCGACGCCGCGGAGCGCGTCGGACCGCGCCTGGGGTTCGTCGAGCTCACGAACCAGGACCGGCGCGAGCACGAGCGCCGCGCCCTGCGGTTCGAGCGGCGGATCTCTCGGTATGCGCGCGAGCACAGCCTGGCGATGGCCCGGAAGGGCTACCTGTTCCACTCGACGGAGGAGCAGCTTCGCGAGGCGCTCGACGGCGTGCGCTGGTCGATCGGCGGCGAGAACGTGGGCGTCGGGACCTCGCTCGAGAGCCTCCAGCGCGCCTTCATGGCGAGCAAGCTCCACCGGCAGAACGTCCTCCGACGGGCCTTCGACCACATGGCCGTGGGCATCGCCCGTGAGGACGGGGCGATCTGGATCACCGTGATCTTCTACGGGTAGCCCCGCGGATGGCCCCGCCGACCGCGGAAGGGGAGAGGGCTCCGGCCGAAACCGGAGCCCTCTCCTATGCCCCTCCCGGTTCCGTCAGCGCTCGGTGAGGCGCCGACCGCGACGCCCGCCGATCCACAGCAGGGCGCTGCCGAGCGTGAGGAGCAGCAGCGCGAGGCCGGCGAGCGGAATCGCCGCCGCGCCCGTGAACGCCGTGCCGCGCGGAGGCGTCTTGGTCGGGGTCGGCGTCACCGTCTGACCGAGGACCACGTCGATGGTCGCATCATCGTCGTCCCGGACGGTCTCGCCGAGCGGGTCCTCACCCACGGCCGTGCCCACGTTCCGGATCGTCGACGCGCCGGCGTTCGTCGGGATCTGGAACGACGCCGTGCAGGTCGCCGAGGCGGTCGGGTCGAGCGAGGCGATGTCGCAGACGCGCCCGAGCTTGTCGTCGTCGACGGAGATGTCCGTGAGCGTCACGTCGCCGGTGTTCGTCACCTCGTAGGTGTAGGTGATCTCGTCACCGGGAGAGCCCGAGGCCGGGCTCGCGGTCTTCACGATCTGGATCGCCGGGTGGATGAGATCCACCTCGTGCGAGTCCTGATCGCTGACCGTCGTGTCCCCGGCGGTGCCCGTCGCGGTCGCCGTGTTCGGCAGCGGGTCGGGGTCGGTCTCGGTCACGACGTGGGTGCACGTGTAGCGCCAGGTCTCACCCTGCTCCAGCACCCCGTCGCCGTCGTCACCCGTGGCGGCGCTAAGCGTGCCCCGGGTTGGTGCCGGGACCTCCTTCCATCCGGTGCCTCGATCGGCCGCCAGGATGGCGGAGGTC
>CAZXJB010000070.1:0-14509 GCA_964640965.1 uncultured Actinomycetes bacterium
GCCTGCGCCGAGCGCCTGGCGACCGGGGGGGTCGCGGCGGGCAGCCGGAGCGCCACGCTCGTCGCCCGGCTCGTCGCCCTCGCGGCGCTCCGACGCGAGGAGAGCCGCGGCGGCCACCACCGCGAGGACTTCCCCGAGCCCCGGGCGGCGTGGCGGCTGCGGCAGGTGGTGGACCGCCGGGGGTGGGCGATCGTGCCCGTCGCCCTCGAGCCCGCCGCCCCGACGGGATCCTCGTCGGGACCATAGCCTGGACCGTCGGCCGGGGATCCCTCCGGGCACGACGGACCGGCGCACGAGGCCACGCCCGCCTTCGACGGGCCGTCCGCCGGACCCCCGACCGCGCGCGCTAGAGTGAGGGGCGTCTCGCACCGGAGGGAACGAACGTGGCCAAGCCGAGAGCGGACGTCGGGACCCTGTACCGAGGGAGCCCTGGCCAGTGGTCGTGGCTCGCCCACCGGGTCACCGGCGTCGCCATCATCCTGTTCCTGTTCGTGCACGTGGTGGACACCGCGGTCGTCGGCTGGGGCCCCGAGGCCTACGAGCGCGTGAGCTCCGTGTACCACAACTGGTTCGTGCGGCTGCTCGAGCTCGGGCTCGTGGCCGCCGTGCTGTACCACGCGCTGAACGGCGTGAAGATCATGGTCTTCGACTTCTGGCCGAGCACGGCCCGGTACATGCGGCCGATCTCGACGGCGACCACCGCGCTGTTCGTCCTCGCGATGGTCCCGATCACGTGGATCATGGGTGCCGCGATCCTCCGCCTGCTGGGGTGGTTGTGATGGCCGTGCGGACGAGCGAGCGCGCTACCCACCCGGAAGCCCCCGCACCCCTCGTCTCACGGCAGCGACCCGCCGGCGGGCTCGAGCTGTGGGCGTGGCTGTTCATGCGGATCTCCGGCCTCGTGCTGCTGTTCCTCGCGGTCGGCCACGTCGTGATCATGCACGTGCTCGACGAGGGGATCGACCGCGTGGACTTCGGCTTCGTCGCCACGAGGTGGGGCAGCCCGTTCTGGCGGACCTGGGACTGGGCGCTGCTCACGCTCGCGCTCATCCACGGGATCAACGGGCTGCGCGTGATCGTGCAGGACTACGTGCGGCGGACCGCCGTGCGCTTCTGGGTGAACATGGCCTTCTTCACGCTCGGGTTCATCCTCTTCGTGCTCGGGACGGTCATCGTGTTCACCTTCGATCCGAGCAGATGGCCGGGGGCGGTATGACGACCTTCCACACCTACGACGCGGTGATCGTCGGCGCGGGGGGCGCGGGCCTGCGCGCGGCGATCGAGGCCGCCGACGTGCGGACGGCCGTGATCTCCAAGCTCTACCCCACGCGCTCGCACACGGGCACCGCCCAGGGCGGCGTGTGCGCGGCCCTCGGCAACGTCGAGGAGGACTACCCCGAGTGGCACGCCTTCGACACCGTCAAGGGCGGCGACTACCTGGTGGACCAGCCCGAGGCGCTCCTCATGTGCGAGGAGGCGGTCGACGCGATCTACGAGCTCGAGCACTGGGGGCTGCCGTTCAACCGGACCCCCGACGGCAGGATCGACCAGCGCCGCTTCGGCGGCCACACGCGCAACCACGGCGAGGCGCCCGTCAAGCGCGCCTGCTACGCGGCCGACCGCACCGGCCACATGATCCTGCAGACGCTCTACCAGCAGTGCGTGAAGCGCAACGTCCGGTTCTTCAACGAGTTCTACGTGATCGACCAGCTCTTCGCCGACGACGGCCGCTGCGCCGGGGTCGTCGCCTACGAGCTCGCGACCGGCGAGCTCCACGTCTTCCGCGCCAAGGCCGTGCTGTACGCGACCGGCGGCTCGGGGCGGATGTTCAAGGTGACCTCGAACGCCCACACGCTGACGGGCGACGGCCAGGCGATCCTGTACCGGCGCGGCATCCCCATGCAGGACACGGAGTTCTTCCAGTTCCACCCCACCGGGGTCTACAGGATGGGGATCCTGCTGTCGGAGGCGGTCCGCGGCGAGGGGGGCATCCTGTTGAACGCCGAGGGCGAGCGCTTCATGGAGCGCTACGCCCCCACGGTGAAGGACCTCGCGCCGCGGGACATGGTCTCGCGCGCGATCTACCAGGAGATCAAGGAGGGCCGCGGCGCCGGGCCGAACAAGGACGCGGTCTGGCTCGACGTCCGCCACCTCCCCCGCGAGGTCATCGAGGAGAAGCTGCCGGACGTGACCGAGTTCGCCCGGATCTACCTCGGCGTGGAGCCGACGCGCGAGCTCGTGCCGATCCAGCCCACGGCCCACTACGCGATGGGCGGGATCCCCACCGACGCCGACGGCCGCGTCGTCGTGGGGCCCGAGGCCACCCCGGTCCCGGGCCTGTACGCGGCCGGCGAGTGCGCGTGCGTGTCGGTCCACGGGGCGAACCGGCTCGGGACGAACTCGCTGCTCGACATCGTCGTGTTCGGCCGGCGGGGCGGGCGGCACCTCGCGGGGTTCTGCCGCGACGCGGACCTGCCCCGGCTGCCGGAGGATCCGGAGGGCCCCGTCCGGGAGATGCTGGAGGGCATGCTCGCGCGCGAGCGCGGCGCGAGGGCCGCCGACATCCGCACCGAGCTGCAGGAGTCGATGTTCGACCTCGCCTTCGTCGTCCGGACGGACGAGGGCCTGCGCAAGATGCAGGAGATCCTCGGCGGGCTCCGCGAGCGCTACGCCGAGGTCCTCGTGCAGGACAAGGGGTCGAGGTACAACACCGAGCTCATGGAGGCCGTGGAGCTCGGGTTCCTCCTGGACAACGCCGAGCCGCTCGTCGCCGCGGCCCTCGCCCGCACCGAGAGCCGGGGCGCGCACTGGCGGGACGATCACCCGACGCGCGACGACGCGAACTGGCTGAAGCACTCCCTCGCCTACCGGGAGCCGGACGGCTCGGTGAGGCTCGAGTACAAGCCGGTGCGGCTCGGCATCTACGAGCCGGCGGAGAGGAAGTACTGATGGTGGGTGACGTGGGCGAGGTGCTCGAGACCTCGGACCGGCGGCGGGCCGGCGCGAGCGGCGCGGTGACCCTCACGCTGCGGATCCGGCGCTACAACCCGGAGCTGCGCGGGGAGGAGTCCTGGTGGGACGAGTTCACCATCCAGGCCGACCCGAACGACCGGCTCCTGGACGCGCTCCACCAGGTGAAGTGGTACCACGACGGGACGCTGGCCCTGCGGCGTTCCTGCGCGCACGGGATCTGCGGCTCGGACGCGGTGATGGTGAACGGGCGGAACCGGCTCGCGTGCAAGGTGCTGGTGCGGGAGATCGCCCCGAAGGCCACGGTCGAGCCGATCCGCGGGCTGCCGGTCCTCAAGGACCTCATCGTGGACATGGAGCCGTTCTTCGAGGGGTACCGCTCGGTCCTGCCCTACCTCATCAACGACGAGGGCGAGCCCGACGGCGAGCGCCTGCAGTCGCCGGAGGAGCGCCACCGCTACGACGACACGACCAAGTGCATCCTCTGCGCCTGCTGCACGACCTCCTGCCCGATCTTCTGGGGCGACGAGGGCTACGTCGGCCCGGCCGCGATCGTCCAGGCCCACCGGTTCATCTTCGACTCGCGGGACCAGGGCGCCCGGGAGCGCCTGCGGATCCTGGCGGACAAGACGGGGGTCTTCCGCTGCCGCACGACCTTCAACTGCACCGATGCCTGCCCCCGGGGGATCGAGGTCACGCGGGCGATCCAGGAGGTCAAGCGCGAGATCCTCTTCGACCGGTTCTGAGCGCTCCCGCTGACGGCCTCCCGGCTCGCCGACGCCTGCCCGGGTGCGGTATAGATGTGGTACCGGAACCGAGCGAGATGGAGGTCGAGATGCAGGCGAAGGTCGGAGACCACATCATCGTCGAGTCCGAGCACGTCGGCACCCCCGAGCGCCGGGGCGAGGTCCTCGAGGTGATCCACGGCGAGTCCGGCGTGCGCTACCGGGTCCGCTGGCAGGACGGCCACGAGACGATCTTCAGCCCGAGCGCCGGGGCCGTGCGGATCGTGAGCAAGGAGCCGGCGGCCAGCTGACCCTCACGCCGGGCCCCGACCGGGGCCCCCTTCGGGAGCCCGTCAGCAGCCGGGCTGCCCCGGGTGGCCGCAGCAGCCCCGCAGGGCGGCCCGCGCCCGGTTCCGCAGCGTGAGCGCGAGCTTCGTCGGCAGGGGCGCGTCCGAGCTCCGCCAGTTGGTGAAGAAGTCCCGGGCGCGGGCCCGCAGCTCCTCGGCCAGGCCCATCGCTACCGCGGGGCGCCGAGGCGGAAGCCCTCGGGCAGGAGCTCGTCCTTCCGCCAGGGCGCGACGGCCCGCTCGTAGAAGTCGCGGCCCTCGCAGTCGTTCACGACCCAGACCGGGAGGTCCTCGACCTCGAGCTCGCGGATCGCCTCCGGGCCGAGGTCCTCGAAGGCGATGACCCGCTGGGACCGGATCTGCAGGGCCGCCAGGGCGCCGCCGCCGCCGAGGGCGGCCATGTACACGGCCGTGTGGCGCTTCAGCGCCTCCCGCACGACGGGGCCGCGGCCGCCCTTGCCGATCATCCCCTTGAGGCCGAGCTCGAGGAGCCGCGGCGTGTACCGGTCCATCCGGCTCGCGGTGGTGGGACCGGCCGAGCCGATCACGTGCCCGGGCTTCTCCGGGGTGGGACCGACGTAGTAGACGATCTGGCCGGCCGGGTCGAACGGGAGCGGCTCCCCGGCATCGAGCAGCTCGATGAGGCGCTTGTGGGCGGCGTCGCGGGCCGCGTAGACGACGCCCGAGACGAGCACGACGTCCCCCGCCTCGAGCCGCCGCACGTCCTCGTCCGACAGGGGGGCCCGGATCCGCTTCCGGCCGTCCTCCAGGATCTCGACGGGCATCTCAGATCACCCTCGTTCCGGTCCGGTGCGCGTGGCACTCGATGTTCACGGCCACGGGCAGGCTGGCGATGTGGGTCGCCATCGTCTCGACGTGCACGGCGAGCACGGTCTGCGTCCCGCCGAGCGACTGCGGTCCGATGCCGAGCGCGTTGCAGCGCTCGAACAGCTCGGCCTCGAGCTCGGCGACGCGCGCGTCGGGGTGGGGCTGGCCGACCTTGCGCATCAGCGCCCGCTTGGCGAGGATCGCCGCGAACTCGAAGTTCCCCCCGATGCCGACGCCGATGATCCCGGGCGGGCAGGCGTCGGGGCCGGCCTCGGCCACGGTCCGCAGGACGAACTCCTTCACCCCCTCCAGGCCGTCGGAGGGCTTCAGCATCGCGTGCCGCCCCTTGTTCTCCGAGCCGCCCCCCTTCGCGTCCACCTGGATGCGGATCTGGTCGCCGGGGACGATCCTCGTGTGGATGAACGCCGGGGTGTTGTCGCCGGTGTTGCGCCGCTCGAACACGGGGTCGCCCACGATCGAGGTCCGCAGGTAGGCGTCGCCGTAGCCGGTCCGGACGCCCTCGTTGATCGCATCGGTGAGATCGGCGCCCACGATGTGCACGTCCTGACCGACGTCGATGAACACCACCGTGTAGCCGGTGTCCTGGCAGTACGGATACTCGCCCTGGGCCGCGAGCTCCTGGTTGCGGATCAGCAGGTCGAGGATCTGGCGGCCGATCGGGGACGCCTCCTTCTCCCGGGCCCGCCGGATCGCCGCCGCCATGTCCTCGGGGACCTTGTAGTTGATCTCCATGCAGAGCTCCCGGACGGCCCGGGTGATCTCCGCGGCATCGACCTCGCGCACCTGTCCCATGCCGTCATCTCCTCGCTGCCATCGTACGCCGCCCGCGCGGGAACGCCGCTCAGAGCTTCGCGAGATCCGCGCACTTGGCGCGGATGCCCTCGGCGGCGGCGCGGAGCGCCGCGAGCTCGTCGGGGTTCAGCTCGAGCTCGACGATCTCCGCGACCCCGCTGCGCGAGAGGCGCGCGGGCACGCCCACGTAGACGTCGCGGATGCCGTACTGGCCGGTGGTCCACGCGCACACCGGCATGAGCTCCTCGGTGTTGCGCACGATGGCCTCGACCATCCGCGCGATCGCCGCCGACGGGGCGTAGTACGCGCTGCCCTTCTTCAGCAGCGAGACGATCTCGGCCCCGGCGTCCCTCGTCCGCTGGTACAGGCGCTCGAGCGTCGCCTCGTCCACGAGCTCCGTGAGCGGACGCCCCTTCACCGTCGCGTGTCGGGGCAACGGCACCATCGACTCCCCGTGCGAGCCGAGCGTCATCGCCTCGACCTCGAGCGGCGAGACGCCGAGCTCCTGGCCGATGAAGTAGCGGAGCCGGGCCGAGTCGAGCACCCCCGCCATCCCCATCACCCGCTCCTTCGGGAACCCGGAGGTCTCGGCCGCGAGGTAGGTCATCTCGTCGAGGGGGTTCGTCACGACGATGATGACGGCCTCGGGGGATCCGGGGACCACCTGCTCGACCACGCTGCGCACGATGCCGGCGTTCTTGCCCAGCAGGTCCATCCGGCTCATCCCCGGCTGCCTCGGGAACCCGGCGGTGATGACGACGACGTCGGAGCCGGCGGTGTCCGCGTAGTCGTTCGTGCCGATCACCGTGGGCTCGAAGCCCACGATCGGGCTCGACTGGCCGATGTCCAGGGCGAGCCCCTGCGGGAGCCCCTCGATGATGTCGATGAGGACGACCTCGCCGAGGCCGCGCTCGACCAGGCGCATCGCCGTGGTCTGGCCGACGAACCCGCTGCCGACGATCGTGATCCGCATGGCGCGCTCCTTCCGGTTACGGGCTTCCGGTACGGGCAACGACCGCATCCTATCGCCCGCCCGCGACCCCTCCCCGGTCGTCCGGACCTCCCCGGCCGGGTCGGCCGCCCTTGGCCCCGGCGCGCCATGGGTGCGAAGGTCGCCCTCGCGGTAGGCTCATCGCGAGCGAGGACGCCAGGCCGCCCCGCGGGGCGGCCGGGCCCGGACCACGGAGCGCGAACGTGACCGACAAGGGCTTGCGGCAGGTCGTGGCCGCGGAGACGCGGATCTCGGACATCGACGGCGTCCAGGGGCGCCTGTGGTACGTGGGCTACGAGATCGAGGAGCTCGCCGCCCAGAGCACCTTCGAGGAGGTCGCCTTCCTCCTCCACCACACCCGCCTCCCGACGCGGGAGGAGCTCGAGGGGTTCACGGCGTTCCTCGTGGACGAGCGGGAGGTCTCGCGGTTCCTCCGCGACCTCATGCCGACCCTCGCGCAGCAGACCTCGCCGATGTCGATGCTGCGCACGAGCGTCTCGGCGGCGTCCGCCTACGACCCCGACGGCTGGGACGACTCCCCCGAGGCCAACGAGCGGAAGGCGTACCGGCTCATCGCGAAGACCCCGACGCTGCTCGCGATGTACCACCGGATGCGCACCGCCCAGGAGGTGATCCCGCCGAACCCGAAGCTCTCGCACGCCGCGAACTTCCTCGCGATGCTGCTCGGTGAGGAGCCCTCACCGGAGGACGCGCGGACCCTCGATATGACCCTGATCCTCTACGCCGACCACACGATGAACGCCTCGACGTTCACGGCGCGGATCATCGCCTCCACGCTCGCCGACATGTTCTCGGCGATCACCGGCGCGATCGCCGCCCTCAAGGGCCCGCTCCACGGCGGGGCCAACGAGGAGGCCATGAAGATGCTCGAGGAGGTCGGCTCGCCGGAGCGCGCCGAGGCCTACGTCGCGGACCGCCTGGCCCGCAAGCAGAAGATCATGGGCTTCGGGCACGCCGTCTACAAGACGATGGACCCGCGGGCGAGGATCCTCAAGCGCCTCTCGCGCGAGGCCGGCGAGCGCCACGGCGACCTGCGCTGGTACGAGATCTCCGAGGCGATCGAGCGCGCGGTCGCCGAGCAGAAGGGCCTGCACCCCAACGTCGACTTCTACGCGGCGAGCGTCTACCACGTGCTCGGCATCCCCACCGACCTCATGACGCCGATCTTCGCGATGGCCCGGATGGCCGGGTGGACGGCCCACGTGCGCGAGCAGTACGCGGATAACCGCGTGATCCGGCCGGACTCCGAGTACGTGGGACCCCGGGACCAGCGCTACGTCCCGATCGACGAGCGCTGACGCCGGCTCACCCGCGCGGCGCCGGCGGGCGCGGCAGGAGCCCGGCCCCCTCGATCACGGCCCGGACGCCGGCCTCGCGCCCCATGCCCATCACGTGCACGCCGGCCACGCCCGGTGTGGCTCGCAGGCCCCGCACGAGCTCGATGCACCGCGCGACGCCGACCTCCGGGGCGCCCTCCCCCGCCTCCTCGAGCTCGGCGATGAGCCCGGCGGGGACCGAGACCCCAGGCACCCGCTCGTCCAGGAACCGCGCCTGCCTCGCGCTCGCGAGCGGCGCGACCCCGACGATGACGGCCGCGCGCTCGGTGATGCCGCGGGCGCGGGCGAGCTCGAGCCAGGCGCCCAGGGCCTCGAGGTCGTAGGCGATCTGGGTCATCACGAACCCCGCGCCGGCGTCGAGCTTGCGCTCCAGGCGGGTCGGGTCGTAGCCGGGCGCGAGCGGCACGTCGGCCACGCCCACGAAGTAGGCCGGCGCCGGGTCGACGGCGGCGCCCGAGGGCAGACGCCCGCGCTCGCGCAGCTCGGCGGCCATCCGGACGAGGCCCTCGACCGCGAGGTCGTGGACGGCGGTGGCCTCCGGCTCGTCCCCGGCCGCGAGCGGGTCGCCGGTCAGGCAGAACAGGTTCCGCGCCCCGAGCGCCCACCCGGCGAGCAGGTCGGCGGCCAGGGCGAGCCGGTTCCGGTCGCGGCAGGTGATCTGCATCGTCGGCTCGAGCCCGGCGGCCGCGACGAACGCGGCGCCGGCGACGGGCGACATGTGGGCCGAGGCGCGAGGGTTGTCGGTGACGTTCACCGCGTCGGCGCACCCGACGAGCTCGCGCGCCTGGGCCCGGACCGCGTCCGCATCGGCCGAGCGGGGCGGGACGACCTCGGCCGTGACGACGAACGTCCCGGCCCGGACGAGTCGCTCGAGGCGGCTCGTCACCGCTGCGCTGCCTGCCGCTCCGCCGCGGTGACGGTGTTCACGAGCAGCATCGCCACGGTCATCGGGCCGACCCCACCGGGCACCGGTGTGATCGCGCCGGCGACCTCCTTCACGCCCTCGAAGTGGACGTCGCCGATGAGGCCGCCGCCGGGCGCCCGGTTCGTGCCGACGTCGATCACCGTCGCCCCGGGCTTGACCATGTCGGCCGTGATCATCTCGGCCTTCCCCGCGGCCGCGACGAGGATGTCCGCCCGCCGCGTGTGGCTCGCGACGTCCCGGGTCCGCGTGTGGCACAGCGTCACGGTGGCGTTCGCCCGCTCGTGGCGCTGCGCGAGCATGATCGCGAGGGGCATGCCGACGAGGTCCCCGCGGCCCACGATGCACACGTCCTGCCCCTCGATCGGGATCTGCGAGCGCACGAGGAGCTCGACGATGCCGTAGGGCGTGGCGGGCAGGAAGACCGGGTGCCCGCGGGACATGAACCCCACGTTCGTCGGGTTCAGCCCGTCCACGTCCTTCTCGGTCGAGATGGCTCGCTGCACGGAGAACTCCGAGATGTGATCGGGCACGGGCAGCTGCACGATGATGCCGCTGATCCGCGGGTCCTTGTTGAGGCGCTCGATCTCGGCGAGGACCTCCTCCTCGGACACGTCGGCGGGCATGTCGACGCGCTCGGAGTAGATCCCGGCCTCCTCGCACGCCTTCTGCTTCATCCCGACGTAGACCTTCGAGGCCGGGTGGTCGCCGACGAGGATGGCGGCGAGCCCCGGCCGGACCCCGCGCTCGGCGAGCGCGCGGACCCGCTCGGCGACCTCGGCGCGCACCTCGGCCGCGATCGCCTTCCCGTCGATGATCCTGGCTGTCATGTCCCGCATCCTATCCGTCGGGGTCGGCCCGGGGGCCGACCGATGGTCACCTCGTGCCGGCCGGCGCCGGCTAGTGGCGGAAGTGCCGCCGTCCGGTGAGCACGACCGCCATCCCCCGCGCCTCGGCGGCGGCGAGCACGTCCTCGTCCCGGATCGACCCGCCGGGGTGGATCACCGCGGTCACGCCGGCGTCGGCCGCGACCTCCACCGCGTCGGGGAACGGGAAGAAGGCGTCGGAGGCCATGACCGCCCCCTTGGCCCGATCGCCCGCCTTGCGCACCGCGAGCCAGGACGCGTCCACCCGGGACATCTGCCCCGCGCCGATGCCCACGGTGGCCAGCTCGCGCGCGAAGACGATCGCGTTCGACTTCACGCGCATCGCGACGGTCCAGGCGAAGAGCAGGTCCCGCCACTCGTCCTCGGTCGGCTCGCGCGCCGAGACGACCTCCATGTCCTCCCGCCGCTCGACCACGCGGTCGCGGTCCTGCACGAGCGCCCCACCGGGGAGCGGCCGCACGTCCAGGCCGTCCCCGGCGGGGAGCGGGGCCCGCACGACCCGGAGGCCCTTGCGCTGGCGGAACGCCTCGAGCGCGCCCTCGGTGAAGGCGGGCGCGACGACGACCTCGGTGAAGACCTCCGCCATCGCCCGCGCGGCGTCCTCGTCGGCTTCCCGGTTGAAGGCCACGATGCCGCCGAAGGCCGAGACCGTGTCGGACTCGTACGCGCGCCCGTACGCCTCGGCGAGGGTGGCGGCGACGGCCGCCCCGCAGGGGTTGTTGTGCTTGACGATGACCGCGGCCGGCCCCTCGAAGGCCGCGGCGAGCGCGTACGCCGCGTCGAGGTCCAACCAGTTGTTGAACGACATCTCCTTGCCGGCGACGAGGACCTCGGCGCCGCCGAGCGGGCCCGGCCCGGCGATCTCGGCGTAGAGCGCCCCCCGCTGATGCGGGTTCTCGCCGTAGCGGAGGTCCTCGAGCTTGCGGTAGGCGAGCCCGACGAACCCCGGCAGCCCCTCGCCGGCGGCGAACCAGGCCGCCACCGCCGCGTCGTAGGCCGCGGTGTGGGCGAAGGCCTCCGCGGCGAGCTCGCGGCGCAGCTCGAGCGGGAGCCCGCCCTCCCGGTCGATGGCCCCGAGGATCTCCCCGTACCGGGCGGGATCCACGACGACCCCGACGGAGGCGGAGTTCTTCGCCGCCGCCCGCACCATCGCCGGCCCGCCGATGTCGATCTTCTCGACGATCTCCTCGGGCCCCGCGCCGCTCGCCACGGTCTCGCGGAACGGGTAGAGGTTCACCACGACGAGGTCGAACGGCTCGATGCCGTGCTCGGCGAGCTCGCGCTCGTGCTCGGGCCGGCGCCGGTCGGCGAGGATCCCCGCGTGGATCCGCGGGTGCAGCGTCTTCACCCGACCGTCGAGCATCTCGGGGAACCCCGTGACCTCCTCGACGGGCGTGACGGGCACCCCGGCGTCCCGGAGCGCCGCGGCGGTGCCGCCCGAGGAGACGAGCTCCACCCCTCGCTCCACGAGCCCCCGCGCGAGCTCCACGACGCCCGACTTGTCGTAGACCGCCAGCAACGCCCGGCGGACCTGCCGGACCTCGCTCATCCCGCTCCCTCCTCGTCCCGCGCCTCCTCGTCCTGCGCTCCCCGGACGTGCACGATGCGCCCCTCGACCCGCAGCCGCCCCTCGATGAGGGCGCGGACGGCCCGGGGGAAGATCCGATGCTCGGTCTCGTGGATCCGCCGCCGGAGCGACTCCACGTCGTCGTCCTCCCGCACGCGGACCGGCTCCTGGGCCACGATCGGCCCGTGGTCGACCTCCTCGTCCACGAGGTGGACCGTGACGCCAGTGACCTTCACCCCCCACGCGAGCGCGTCCTCCACGGCGTGCATCCCGGGGAAGGCGGGCAGCAGCGCGGGGTGCAGGTTCACGATCCGGTCCGGGAAGGCCGCGATGAGCTCGGGCCCCACGATCCGCATGTAGCCGGCGAGTGCCACGTGGGTGACGCCGCGCTCGCGCAGGAGGTCCCGCAGCGCCCGGTCGTGCGCGACCCGATCCGGGAAGTCCCGCGGCGAGCACACCACGGCCTCGATCCCGCGGGCGCGCGCCCGCTCGAGCGCCATCGCCTCCGGCCGGTCGGAGACGACCACCACGATGTGCGGGCCGACGTGGGGATCGTCCATGAGGGCCTGCAGGTTGGTGCCGGTCCCCGAGGCGAGCACGGCGAGTCGAGGGTCCAAGGCCGACATGTGCCCTCACGCTAGGCAGCGGCCCCGAGGGCGTCAAACGCGTCCCGGCCAACCCACGCGGTACGCTTGCGCCGTGGCGGCTGAGCAACGGGAGCGGGACCGAGCCGTCCGCGCGGAGCGGTGCGACCTGCACCCCATCCGCCCGGCCATCGCTCGGTGCGCCGACTGCGGCCGTCCCCTGTGCCTCGCCTGCGCGATCCCGGTCCGGGGTCGGGTGCTCGGCTCCGAGTGCCTGCCGCCGCCGCTCGCCGCGGAGGCCCCCGCCCCCCGACGCGGACGAGCGCGACCCTCCCCGCTGCTCGGGGTCGGCCTCGGCGTGTGCCTGCTCTCGACCGCCCTGCCCTGGAGCCGGTTCGGGCCTGGCTCCGGTCCGTTCGGAGCCTGGGACGGGCCGGCCCGATGGGCGCTCGCCTCGGCGGCGGCCGCGACGCTCGGGGCTCTGCTGTGGCTCGCGGCGACGCTGCTCGGCCACGGGCGCCTCCCCGCCGAGGCCGTGCTCACGAGCCTCGGCGCCGTGGTCGCGCTCGCCGCGGCGATGGCGATCTGGTGGCCGCCGCCGTTCACCCGCCCCTGGATCGGCCCGTGGGTCGCGATCGCCGGTGGGCTGTGCTGCCTCGTCGCCGGCCGGCGCGCGGCGAGGCGGCGGCGGACCTCGACGCGCCCTGGTTGACTCGCCCCCCCGAGCGGTGTTGGATGGTCGCGGTCCGACACGGACCGGAGCTTCGTGAAAGGAGTGGGCATGGCGCAGAGCGGTTCCGGGTTCGACGTCTCGAAGCTCTCGATGGGCAGCAAGGTGCTCGGAGCCTCGAGCATCCTCCTGCTCATCTTCTCGTTCTTCGCCTGGCAGAAGGTCTGCGTCTTCGAGATCGCGTGCGTGTCCGCCAACATGTGGGGTGGCGACGGCAGCGTCTTCGGCCTGCTCGCCGGCATCGGGCTGATCGCGCTCATCGCCTGGGAGGTCGCGGGCGCCCTGGGGGCGCTCGGCAACCTGAAGCTCGGGCAGCCCGCCTCGAAGATCGCCGCCTACCTCGGCTTCGCCGTGGCCGCCCTCACGATCCTGAAGTTCATCTTCGCCCTCACCGAGTCGCCCGCCTTCGGGGCATTCATCGGGCTGATCCTCGCCCTCGCGGTCGCCTACGGCGCCTGGATGCGGTTCCAGGAGCCCGCCCCGTCGACCAGCGCGGCCTGATCCGGGACCTCGGAGGGCCCGATCCGGCCGGGTCGGGCCCTCCGCCGGTGCGGCTCAACGCCACCCGTGCGGGGGTAGCATCGAGCTCGTGAGCATGCTGCCACCGCCGCCCAGCGCCTTCCCCCCGCAGGAGGGCCGGCCGCTGCGGATCAGCCACTCCGGCGAGCGGTACCTGCTGGGCTACGGTCGGGACTTCTTCGGGATCTGGGAGCGGGCGCGGCCCGAGGAACCGATCCGACGGTTCCCGCGCACCGACGAGGGATGGCGCGAGGCCTGGACCGCGTACGTCGCGATCGAGGCGCATCCCGCCGCGGTCGGCGTGTCGGCGGCTCCCGGGGCGTCGACCGCAGGGACGCCCGCCCCGGGCCCGAGGCGGGTGAGCGGCGCGTGGTGGCTCCTCCCGATCCTGCTCGGCTGGATCGGGGGCCTCATCGCGTACTTCGTGAACCGCGAGACCGACCCGGCCACCGCCCGGGCCATGCTCCTCGTCGGGATCGGGCTCAGCGTGCTCGGCGTGATCCTCCTCGCCTCGCTCCCGACCACGCGCTGAGCGCCCCGCCGAGCGCCCCGCCGGCCACCCCCCACCCGAGCGCGAGCGCGGTCCCGCTCGCGAGCTCCGGCCCGATGCGCACCGAGCGCACCTGGGGCGGGCCGGCCCCCGTCCGGACGACAGCCGAGGCCGACACCGACGAGGCCCAACCGAGGACCAGGACGAGCACCGCGAACACCGCGCCGGCGAGGATCGCGGCGGGGAGCGGCCGCAGGGGCTCCGCACGCGCCGCCCGCACGCCCCCGAGCACGGTCGCGGCGGCGGGGGCCAGCAGGAAGGCGAAGACGGGCCAGGGGGCCGTGCCGAAGCGCGTCGGCGGGCCGGCCCCGACGCCGGGCGGCCGGAGCCAGACCGGCAGGCGGAGCGAGCGCGGGAAGCGCCCGTAGCACAGGAACGGGAACGGCTCACCCTCGCTCGGGACCGCGGCGAGGCAGCCCCCCATGGCGGGCACGAGGGTCCACGTCGCCTCGTTCGGCAGGACCGCGACGTGGTGGGCGAGCGCGAGCGCCCCCGCCGAGGGTCGGGCGAGCACGGCCCGCAGGTAGCGCCCGGTGGTCGGCGTGAGCAGCGCCTCCGGCCCGTCGGGCCGCACGACCCCGGCGACGAACAGCCCGGCGAGCGCGAGGCCGAGCCCCGCGGTCAGCATCGTCCACCCGCCGAGCGCGGCCGCCCGCGGCACCCCGCTCGTCCCCGCCGACCACCAGCCCCCGAGCGCCCCCACGGCGGCGGCGAGCCC
>CAZXJB010000071.1:0-14402 GCA_964640965.1 uncultured Actinomycetes bacterium
CGGAGATCGCGGGGACCGCGTGCACGATCGACGCGGCGGCCGAGCCCTCGCCGTGCTTCGCCCGCCAGGCCCGGACGGCGGCCGAGCGCGCGCGACCCTCCGCGACGCGCCGGTTCGTCCCCTTGGCGAGCTCCGCCTCGAGGACCTGGTCGAAGACCTCCTGGTCGAGCGGTGTGTCCTCTCGCGCCATCCTTCAGCCCCGTCTACAGCGGTCCCGAGATGCCGCCGTCCTTGCGGATCCGCCAGAAGTGCACCGCGAGGAAGATCACGAGCACGAACGGCAGCGCGAGGACGTGCAGCACGTACCAGCGCAGCAGCGTCTCCGGTCCGACGACCACGCCGCCCAGCAGGAGGAAGTTGGCTTGCTTGGCGATGAAGGGGGAGTAGCCGCCGAGCGAGGTGCCGACGGTCACGGCCCAGATCGCGAGCTGGTCCCAGGGCAGCAGGTAGCCGGTGAACGACAGACCGAGCGTGAGGAACAGGAGCACCACGCCGACCACCCAGTTGAACTCGCGCGGGGGCTTGTAGGCGCCGGTGTAGAAGACGCGCGCCATGTGGAGCGTGACCGAGAAGACCATGAGGTGCGCGCCCCACCGGTGGAGGTTCCGCACGAGGTCGCCGAAGAACACCGAGGTGCTGATGTTCTGCATGTCGGTGTAGGCCTGGGCGGAGCCGAGCTCGGCCATGGGGCGGTAGAAGAACATGAGGAAGATCCCGGTGACCGTGAGCAGGATGAACAGGAAGAAGGAGAGCCCGCCGAGGCAGAACGTGTAGGTGAGCTTCAGGCCGTGCCGCTTCATCTTCACCGGGTGCAGGTGGTACAGGACGTTGTTCATCGTCGCGAGCGCGCGGTCGCGCGACGTGTCCTTGTACCCCTTGCGGAAGATCGAGCCCGGCCGGAAGATCGACTTCCAGACCTCCGTGTCGCGGAACCGGTCGAACACGGCTCCCGGCGAAGGCGGCTTCAGCTTCACGAGCGCTCCGTCCCCTTCATCCCTCGTCGACCCTCTGGGAGGTCGGGACGGTCGCCATCGTGCGTCGGCCGCCCGCGTCCTCCGGCAGCCGCGCATAGTACAGGGTGTCGGTGGGGCAGCGTTCCACGCACACCGAGCAACGGGTGCACGCGTTGTCGTCGACCACGAAGACCGCGTAGGCGCCGTGGACCTCCGCGGCGGTCGCGTCGTCGGCGGCGCCCTCGACGATCCCCGGCGAGAGCATGTAGATGCAGTTCCAGGGGCAGACGTCCTCGCAGGCGCGGCAGAGGATGCAGTTGTCCGGGTCGAGCATGAGGTGCTTCGGGGACCGGACACCCTGCGCGAGCCACGCCGGGTCCACGGGCGCGACCACGTAGTCGGTGTGGATGTCGACCTCGGTCTTCGTGAACGGCATCAGCGGTACCCGCCCGTCGCTCGCTCGGCGGAGCCACCTCGGAGCTTCCGCCGCCAGTTCTGCATGATGACCGCGACGACCATCGCCGTGACGATCGGCCCCGTCGAGAGCCCCATCGCGATCGCGTCGCGGAGCTCGACGAGTCCCTCCTTGGAGAGCGGGGCCTTGAGGAAGGCCTCGACGTCGGTCGGGCCCGCCCAGCCGAGCTTCTGCTCGGCGAAGTACATCCAGAACGATGGGATCACCACGGCGGTGATGAGCAGGTAGAACACGAAGGCGACCGAGAACAGGACCGCGGTGGTCCAGGTCCACTCGAAGTCCCGGACGAACGGCTCGGCCCGTTCCCTGAGCCTGCGGAGCCGTTCCCTCATGCGGACCTCATCCCTCCGTCGATCCCCCCGTGGTCCCCCCCACACGCGGCCGAGGGATTATAGCGACGGGGCTCACGGCCCCCGCCCGGGCGGCCCCCGTCCGGACCCGCGACCGCGCTCGTGAACGTCTTCACGAGTCGGCACACTATACGCGAGCGGGCCACCCGGGTGTCGGACGTGGGTCGCCGCGCTGACCCTAGACTGGGTGCCGTGGAGCCGGTGGTCGCTGACCTCGTGCAGCGTGGCCTGTCGTCCTGGTGGGCGCCTGCCCTCGCCTTCGCCGCCGGCGTGGTGTCGTTCGCCTCGCCGTGCGTGTTCCCCCTCGTGCCGGGCTACCTGTCGTTCGTCGCGGGGGGCGCCGGACCCGCGGCTGGGGAGCGCGTCGACCGGCGGTCGGTGCTGCCGATCCTCCTGTTCATCGGCGGGTTCGCGGCGGTGTTCACCCTGCTTGGGGCCTTCACGGGGGCGGCGACGCGGGTGCTCCGCTCGGAGCTCGGGACCCGGATCTCGGGCCTGCTGATCGCCGCCTTCGGGGTGCTCCTGCTCCTCGAGGGGCTCCAGCTCGGCTCGGCGGGCCTGTACGCGGACCGGCGTCCGCTGCTCGCCCGGGTGCGGCCGGGGCCCGCCTGGGCGTTCCCGCTGGGCGTCGCCTTCGGGGCGGGCTGGACCCCCTGCATCGGGCCGGTGCTCGCCGGGGTGCTCGCGATCGCCGCGGCCCAGGGCGGCTCGGCGCGCGGGGCGTTCCTGCTGTTCATGTACTCGGCCGGCCTGGGGCTGCCGTTCCTGCTCGTCGGGGTCGGGATCCGCCGGTTGCTCGGCGCCCTCGACGTCCTGCGCCGCTCGTACCGGTGGATCGCGGGGGTCTCGGGCGCGGTCATGCTCGCGATCGGGGTGCTCGTGTTCACGAACGCCTGGACGCGGCTCCTCGGGCCGGTGCTGCGGGCCATCTCGCGCTTCACCCCGCCGATCTGACCCTCGATGGATCGACCGGGGTACCATCGGAGCTCCGCGATGTCCCCGAGCGCCGCCGCCTCCTCGCTCCGCCGATCGACCGCCATGGTCTGGCGCTCGCTGCGGTCGATGCGCACGGCGCTCGTCCTGCTCCTGCTCGTCGGGCTCGGCGCGGTCGCGGGCTCGCTCGTGCCGCAGGTCGGGGTGGCGGACGCCCGCATCGCGGCGATGTTCCGGGACCACCCGCTGCGCGCCCGGATCTACGACCAGCTCGGGCTGTTCGACGTCTACGGATCGTGGTGGTTCACGATCCTGTACGCCCTGCTGCTCGTCTCGCTGGTGGCCTGCATCCTCCCCCGCACGCGGGCGCTGCTGCGGAACCTGACCGCGAGACCCGCGCCGGCCCGGGACCTCGCCTCGATGCGGCACTACGCGGAGCTCGTCGTCCCCGGTCCCCCCGAGCGCGCGATCCGGGACGCCCGGCGAGTGCTGCGGCGCAAGCGGTTCCGCCTCTCTCGACCGGACGGCTCGGGCTCCCTCGCGGCGGACAAGGGGCTCGCGCGGGAGGCGGGAAGCCTGGTCTTCCATTGGGCGTTCCTCCTCCTGCTCCTCGGCGTGGTTTGGGGGAAGGGGACGGGGTTCAGCGGCCAGGCGGTGATCGTCGAGGGGGAGACCTGGACGGAGGCGCACGCGAGCTACGACGGGCAGATCCGGGAGGGCCGCTTCTTCGGCGAGGACCACTCGGGCGTCCAGGTCCACGTCGAGGACTTCGAGGCCATCTACCGCCCGACGGGCCAGCCGAAGGACTTCGTGACGCGGGCCACGCTGCTGGACGAGCGGGGCAGGACCCTGGAGCGCGTCGAGATCCGGGTGAACCACCCGGCGGAGGCGGAGGGCGTCCGCTTCTACCAGTTCGGCTACGGGTGGGCGCCGGTGATCCGGGTCGAGCACGACGGCCGGCCGATCTTCGACGGCCCCGTCGTGTGCCAGCGGGGCGAGGTCCCGGAGGGGGTGAGCCCGCTCCAGGTGCCGTGGCGCTGCGTCGTGAAGCTGCCTTCGCTGCGGCCCCAGATGGGGATCCGGTTCGAGCTCTGGCCGGACTCGCGCGGGCTGCTCGCGCTGCTCGAGACCGGCCAGGCGATGCCGATGCTCGTCGAGTACGCCCCGGTCATGACCTGGGAGGCGTACGAGGGGGACCTGCGGGCCGACCTCGTCCAGAGCGTGAGCACCCTCGACACCTCCGCGATGCGGAAGGTCGGCTCGGGCGCCCTCGGGGCGGGCGAGACCGTGGGGATCGGCCGCGGGGTGACCGTGAGCTTCCCGGAGCTGCGGCGGTACACCGTGCTCACGGTCGCCCGGGACCGCGGGATGTGGATCGTGCTCGTGGCGGCTATCCTCATCCTGATCGGGCTGCTGCCGGCCCTGTACGGCTCGCGCCGGAAGGTGTGGGTGCGCGCGGAGGCGGAGGGCCCGAGGACCGTCCTGAAGGTGGGGGGATTCGCGTTGCAGCGGGGGAGCCGGTTCGACGAGGAGTTCTCGGGGCTCGTCCGCGATCTCGAGCGGAGCCTCCGGGAGGGCGCCCGCGGCGAGCGGGAGCGCGTCGGGGCGTGAGCGCGGGGATCTGGGCCCGGATCTCCACCGACGCCTTCACCGTGGCGTTCTTCGCCTACCTCGCGGCCATGCTCGCCGCCTTCCACCACCTGGCGTTCCGGCGGCGGGTCGTCTGGACGGCCTCCGTGGCGCTCGCGACGGGCGGGGTGCTCGCGCACCTCGTCTCCGTCCTCACCCGGGGGCTCGCCGCAGGACGGGTCCCGCTCGGGAACATGTACGAGTACTCCCTCGTCCTCTCGTTCCTGGTGGTCGCGGCCTACCTCGTGGTGGTGGAAGGGGTCGCGCGCATCCGGGCGCTCGGCGGGTTCGTCCTCGCGTTCGTGGTGCTCACGATGGCGGTCGCGGCGCTGTTCCTGCAGGTCGGGCCGGGGCCGCTGGTGCCGGCGTTGAACTCGTACTGGCGGCAGGTGCACGTGGGCTCGATGATCCTGAGCTCCTCGCTGCTCGCGCTCGGCGGCATCGTCACGATGCTGTACCTCGCGAAGGAGCGGAGCGAGCGCCGGCGGGCGGCCTCGCCCCGGCCGATCCTGGGTGGAGCGGTCGGCCTGGACGAGCTCCCGCCCCACTTCGAGGCGGAGGCCGAGGAGGCGGTGCCCGTGCCGGGCCCGCGGCGCGGGGTGCTGCCCCCGGCGGCCGTCCTGGATCGCCTCGCGCATCGGCTCATCGCCTTCGGGTTCCCGATCTGGACCTTCGGGATCATCACGGGCGCGATCTGGGCGGAGAGCGCCTGGGGGCGCTACTGGGGCTGGGACCCGAAGGAGACCTGGTCGTTCGTGACCTGGGTGATCTTCGCCGGCTACCTGCACGCGCGGGCGACCGCCGGCTGGACGGGCCGCCGCGCGGCCGTGATCGCGCTCGTCGGGTTCGCCTCGCTCCTCATCACCTACTACGCGGTGAACCTGTGGATCGTCGGCCTGCACTCGTACGCGACGTGAGCGCGGTGTTGTCGCGCGCCTCCGGCGGACGTGCTAGGCTGCGCGCGCACCCGAACCCGGTGGGGGCTGCCGGGAGGAAGACCGGGCAAGGGGAAACGGGAACGTTGCGGAAGCGGACACGTCTGATCACGGCCCTGGTGGGCCTGGCCGTGCTCGCCTCGGCCTGCGTCTCCGGGGCGCAGCAGGACGCGCTGAACCCCCAGGGGCCGTACGCGCGGAAGTCCTACGACCTGTTCGTGCCGGTCTTCTGGGTCGCCGTCGGGATCTTCGTGATCGTCGAGGGACTGCTGCTCCTGTTCGTGATCCGCTACCGGCGGCGCAAGGGCCGTCCCGCGGGCGTCCCGCCCCAGATCCACGGGAACAACCGGCTCGAGATCGCGTGGACCATCCTGCCGGCGCTGATCCTCGCCGGCGTGGCCGTCCCGACCGTGACGACGATCTTCGACCTCGCGCGGCGCCCGACGGGTCAGGTGCTCGAGGTGAACGTCCTCGCCCACCAGTGGTGGTGGGAGTTCGACTACCCGAACGAGGGCATCGTCACCGCCAACGAGCTCCACATCCCGACGGGCAAGCCCGTGGTGCTCACCCTGTGCTCGGTGGGCCTCGGGTACGAGCAGCAGCCGACGTCCTCGAGCTGCCAGCCCGGTCCGCCCGAGGGCGCGCCGCCGGCGGCGGTGGGGGACGCGGTGATCCACTCGTTCTGGGTGCCCGAGCTCGCCGGGACCCAGGACGTGATCCCCGGCATGACCAACCAGCTCGTGATCCAGGCGGACCGGCCGGGGCGGTACTCCGGGCAGTGCAAGGAGTTCTGCGGGCTGTCCCACGCCTACATGAAGTTCGCGGTCGTGGCGCACACGCCCGGGGACTACGCGGCGTGGGTCCGCAACCAGCAGGCCGACGCGGTGATGCCGCAGCCGGGGACGCTCGCCGCGACGGGGATGGACCTGTTCCTGAACGGCCAGTGCATCGCGTGCCACGCGATCGCGGGGCTGAAGGACGCGAACGGCAACCCGCTCACCGCGAACGGGGGACCGAACCTGACGCACTTCGCGAGCCGCGAGTGCTTCGCCGGGTGCTGGCTGCGCACCGACGACGCCGAGGCGCTCGCGCGGTGGCTGGACGACCCGGCCTCGGTGAAGCAGGGCTCCTGGATGCCCGACTACGGGCTCACCCCCGAGGAGATCCGGGCCCTGGTCGCGTACCTGCAGAGCTTGACGTGAGGGGAGGCGGAGGGCGGCGATGGCGAGCGTGAGCGTACCGGCGGCCGGCGCCGAGGGGCTCCTGCGGCGGCCCCGGGCCACCACCGGCTTCTGGAGCTGGGTGACGACGGTCGACCACAAGAAGATCGGCATCCTCTACGGGGTTACCGCGTTCGCGTTCTTCCTGGTCGGCGGGACCGAGGCGCTGCTGATCCGGCTCCAGCTCGCGCAGCCGAACCAGCACCTGCTCTCGCCCTCGGTCTACAACGAGGTCTTCACGATGCACGGCATCACCATGGTGTTCTTCGTGGTGATGCCGCTGTCGGCGGCGTTCATCAACTACCTCGTGCCCCTCATGATCGGGGCGCGGGACGTGGCCTTCCCGAGGCTGAACGCGTTCAGCTACTGGGTGTTCCTGTTCGCGGGCCTGTTCACGTACTCGAGCTGGTTCCTGGGCGGGGCTCCGAACGGGGGGTGGTTCGGCTACGCGCCGAACTCGGTGCTCGACCCGACCCGCGGGATGACCTTCTACGCGATCGGCCTGCTCCTGGCGGGCATCGCCTCGACGGTCTCGGCGGTGAACCTCGCCGTCACGATCATCAACATGCGGGCGCCGGGGATGACGCTGTTCCGCATGCCGGTGTTCGCGTGGATGAGCCTCGTCGTGCAGTTCCTGCTCGCGTTCTCGTTGCCGATCATCACGGTCGCCCTCGTCGAGCTGCTGTTCGACAAGCGCTTCGGCACGCACTTCTTCGATCCGGTGGCGGGCGGGGACCCGGTGCTGTGGCAGCACCTCTTCTGGCTGTTCGGGCATCCCGAGGTCTACATCCTCGTCCTGCCCGCGATGGGGATCGTCTCGGAGATCCTGCCGGTGTTCAGCCGCAAGCCGCTGTTCGGCTACCAGTTCGTGGTCTTCAGCGGCATCGCGATCGGGTTCATCGGGTTCGGGGTCTGGGTGCACCACATGTACGCCGTCGGGCTCGGGCCGATCGCGAACACGGCCTTCGGGATCTCGACGATCATCATCGCGATCCCGACCGGGGTGAAGATCTTCAACTGGCTCGGGACGATGTGGAAGGGGGACCTCACGTTCCCCACCCCGATGCTGTTCGCGATCGGGTTCGTGTCGATGTTCGTGATCGGGGGGCTCTCGGGCGTCACGCACTCGGTGGTGCCCTCGGACTACCAGCAGACCGACACGTACTACGTCGTCGCGCACTTCCACTACGTGCTCTTCGGGGGCGCGATCTTCGGCCTGTTCGCTGGGATGTACTACTGGTGGCCGAAGATCTTCGGCCGGCGCCTGAACGAGACGCTCGGGAAGGTCCACTTCTGGGTGATGCTCGTCGGCTTCAACCTGACGTTCGGGCCGATGCACGTGCTGGGCCTGCAGGGGATGCCGCGGCGCATCCAGACCTACCCAGAGGAGCTCGGGCTCACGTTCTGGAACCTCGTCTCCACGATCGGGGCCTTCACGATCGCCGTGGCGGTCGTGGTGTTCCTCGCGAACGTCGCCCTCACGCAGCGGAAGCCCCGGGAGCACGAGGTCGATCCGTGGGACGGCCGCACCTTGGAGTGGCTCACGAGCTCGCCCCCGCCCGAGCACAACTTCGACGAGATCCCGACGGTCCACGCGCTGGACGAGGCCTGGCACCGCAAGTACGTGGAGACCGAGGACGGACGCCTCGTCCCCGTGCCGGCGGGGGGGTCCGGCACGGAGGGCGAGAGGCACGCCGCAGGCCACGGCGGCGGGCACGGCATCCACCTGCCGTCGCCTTCGTACTTCCCGGTCGTCGCCGCCCTCGGGCTCTTCGTGCTCGGGTACGGCCTGATCTTCTCGTGGTGGCTCGCGATCGCCGGGGCGGTCGTGCTGCTCGCCGGCCTGTACGGGTGGGCGCTGGAGCCCTCGGTCGAGCCGGAGGGGGCCTGAGCGATGGCCGAGGCGGCGCTGGCGCACACCACCGAGGGCGAGCACGAGGCCACGAGCACCGGCCTGCCGAACGCGAAGCTCGCGATGTGGATCTTCCTCGCGTCGGACGTCCTGCTGTTCGGGGCGCTCATCACGAGCTACGTGGTCTACCGGGGCCGCAGCGTCGTCGGGCCCTACCCGAACGAGATCTTCGACATCCCCTACACCTCGGTGTCCTCGTTCGTGCTGCTCGCGAGCTCGCTCACGATGGTCCTCGGGCTCGCCGCGATCCAGCGCGGCGACCCCGGGCGGATGCGGCTGTGGCTGCTCGCGACGGCGATGCTCGGGATGACCTTCGTGGGCGGCCAGGTCTACGAGTTCACGACCTTCTACCGCGAGGGGCTCTCGCTCACGACCAACCTGTTCGGGACGACCTTCTACACGCTGACCGGCTTCCACGGGGCGCACGTCACGATCGGGATCCTCATGCTGCTCACGCTCGTGTCGCTCTCGTTCCTCGGCAGGCTCACGCAGCGCGATGCGATGACCGTGGAGCTGGTCGGGCTGTACTGGCACTTCGTGGACATCGTCTGGATCGTGATCTTCACGGTCGTCTACCTGATCCCGACGGGGCCGTAGGAGGGAACGGTGGAGCACGTCGAGACCTCGGAGCAGGCGCCGGTCCGGCGCGCCGGGCGCACGGTCCGGCACCCGAGCCCGCGCGAGTACGTGCGGATCGCGGTGGTGCTCGCGGTGGTCACGGCGGCGGAGGTCGCCGTCTACTACCTGGACTGGGTCCACGAGCACGGCCTGCTCATCCCGCTCCTGTTCCTCTTCGCCCTGGTGAAGTTCTCGCTGGTCGTGCTCTGGTACATGCACCTGCGCTTCGACAGCCGCACGTACGCGCGCTTCTTCGTCATGGGGCTCGCCGGCGCGCTCACCCTGTACATGGCGGTGCTCCTGATGTTCCGGACCTTCGCGGGGTAGCCGATGCCGAGCTTCCACCTCCATCCCGACGTCGTGATCCTGCTCGGCGGGCTCTGGGCGGCGTACCTCCTCGCCGTCCGCCGTCGGGCGCAGGGGGACCCGACGGCCCGTGCGGATGCGAGCGCGCGACGGCGGGTCCTGTTCTCGGCGGGCATGCTCGCGCTCCTCGTCGCCTCGGGCTGGCCGCTGCACGACCTGGCCGAGGAGCGGCTCTACGCCGCCCACATGATCCAGCACATGCTCTACATGTTCGTCGCGCCGCCGCTGCTCGTCGCCGGCATCCCGCTCGGCATGTGGCGCGGGCTGCTCCGGATCGGGCCGGTCTCGGCGGTCTTCCGGTTCCTGGTGCGGCCCCTCGTCGCCCTCGTGCTCTTCAACGCCGTGATGCTGTTCATCCACTGGCCGGCGGTCGTCGAGGCGCAGGTCCGCTCCGAGCTCGTGCACTTCGCGCTCCACGTCCTCATCGTGGGCGCGAGCCTCGTGATGTGGTGGCCGGTGATGTCGCCCCTGCCGGAGCTCCCGGCCCTGTCGCCCCCCGGGCAGATGCTCTACCTGTTCTTCCAGTCGCTCGCGCCGACGATCCCGGCCTCGTTCCTCACCTTCGGGCACACCCCGCTGTACCCGGTCTACGCGACGTTCCCGAGGATCTGGGGCATCGACCCGCTCGAGGATCAGCTGATCGCAGGCCTGGTGATGAAGCTCGGCGGCGGCCTCATCCTGTGGGGGTTCATCGCCGCCATCTGGTTCCGCTGGTACGCGCGGGACACGCGCGAGGGCTTCGACACGCTGCGCCTGGCCGGCGTGGAGCGGGACGTCCGAGCGAGGTTGAGCCGGCCGTGAAGCCCTCGACCCGTGATCGCCTGGTGCTCCCGGTGCTGCTGCCGGTCGGGCTGCTCGTGCTGATCGGCGCCGTGCTCTTCGGCTTCTCCCGGATCCTGCTCTCGGTCTCGAAGGCGGCGGCCACGGCCACGGCGCTCGCGGCCGCCCTCGCGATCGTCGTCGTCGGGGCGATCGTCGCGGGGCGCAGGCGGGTGTCCACGGGCAGCCTCGCGGGCCTCGTCGGCGCGGTGGCCGGCGTGGCCATGCTGGCGGGGGGGCTCGCCGTCGCCGTCACCGGGGGCGGCGCCGCCGGCGAGGAGGGTGGCGGCGGCACCGAGGTCGAGATCGTGGCGGCGAACATCGCCTTCCAGCAGACCGAGGTGACGGTCCCCGCGGGTGAGCCGTTCCGGATCCGCTTCCGGAACCAGGACGCGGGCGTGCAGCACGACGTCCAGATCTTCGACAACCCCGACTACGCGGGGACCCCGCTGTTCAAGGGCGAGATCATCACGGGTCCGGCCGAGGCGGTCTACGAGGTGCCGGCGCTGCAGCCGGGCGACTACCCGTTCGACTGCGTCCTCCACCCGAACATGCAGGGCGTGATCCACGCGGTGGAGCAAGGGGCGGCCGGAGGCGGACCCCAGCTCACGGTCGCCGCCGAGAACATCGCCTTCGACACCGACCGGATCGAGCTCCCGGCCGACACGCCGGCGACGATCGTCTTCGAGAACCGCGACACGGGCGTGCAGCACAACATCGCGATCTTCACCGACGACACCCTGGCCGAGGTCCTGTTCCGGGGGGAGCTCCTCACGGGTCCGGCCACGGTCACGTACGAGATCCCGCCGCTGCCCGCGGGGGAGTACTACTTCCACTGCGACGTCCACCCGAACATGAACGGCGCCGTCGTGGTGGGCGGCGCGGCGACCGGCGCGACGGGCGCGACCGGTCCCACCGCGGCGACGGGACCGACCGGCGGGTAGCGGGGCCCTGTTGGGCGACCGGTGAGAACATGGGCGGCGTGACCGCTCGCTCGCGCTCCGCGCTGCTCGCGACCCTCCTGCTCGCCGCCTCGCTCCTCGCGGCCTGCTCCCGCGACGCCGCGGCCGGCCCCGGCGGGATCGTGGAGGTCTCGGGGCCCATGCCGGAGCTCTCGGGCGAGACGCTCCAGGGCGGGACCCTGCGGCCGAGCGACTACGCGGGGCGCGTCGTCGTCGTGAACTTCTGGGCGACCTGGTGCGGGCCGTGCCGGCGCGAGCAGCCCGAGCTCTCGACCGTGCAGGCCGAGCAGGGACCGGACGGCGCCTTCTTCATCGGGGTGAACTTCCGGGACGACGCGGCGGCGGCCCGCGCCTACCTCGAGGAGTTCGGCGTGACCTACCCGAGCCTGTCCGACCCCTCGGGGGCCATCGCGTACCGGTTCGGGGTGCCCTACCTCCCGGCGACCATCGTGGTCGACGCGTCGGGGCAGATGCGGCTCCGGGCGGTCGGCGCCCTGGACGCCGCGACGCTGCGGGACCTCATCGCCCGGGCCTCCTCGGGCTGAGTCGAGCGTCGGGCCTCACGCCACGGGGCGACCGAACGGGAGCAGCGCGTCGACGCCGACCGCGGCGAAGAGCGCGCCGAGGTAGACGATCGAGTACCGGTACAGGCGCAGCGACTCCGCCGGCGACCCGGCGCGCCAGAGCCGGAGCGCCCGCCAGACGAAGGCGCCGCCGAGCACGACCGCCGCGCTCGTGTACACGACGCCCATGTGCGCGATGGGCACGAGCAGGAGCGTCGTTCCGAACAGCGCGAGGGAGTAGAGCAGGATCTGGCGTCGGGTCTCGCCCTCGCCGCGCACGACCGGCAGCATCGGGACCCCCGCCGCCCGGTAGTCGCTCGCGTACCGCATCGCGAGCGCCCAGAAGTGGGGCGGGGTCCAGACGAGCACGATCGCGAAGAGCACCCACGCGGGCGGGGCGACCGAGCCCGTCACCGCGGCCCAGCCGACGAGGGCGGGCACCGCGCCCGCCGCCCCGCCGATCACGATGTTCTGGGCGGTCGTGCGCTTCAGCCACATCGTGTAGACGAAGACGTAGAAGGCGATGGCCGAGAGCGCGAGCGCGGCCGCGAGCACGTTCACGAACGTCGCGAGGAACAGCGAGGAGGCGGCCGCGAGCACGTACCCGAAGGCGAGAGCCCGCTCGGGCTCGACCTCGTGCGCCGGGAGCGGGCGCGAGCGCGTCCGCCGCATCACCTCGTCGATGTCGCGGTCGAGGTAGCAGTTCACGGCGTTCGCGGCCCCCGCGGCCACGGCCCCGCCGAGGAGCGTGGCGAGCGTGAGCCCGAGGGGCGGCAGCCCGCGCCGGGCGAGGACCATCGCGGGGACCGTGGTGATGAGCAGGAGCTCGATGATGCGCGGCTTGGTGAGGGCGACGTAGGCCGCGGCGATGCGGCGGAGCGAGCGTCGGTGCCCGTTCGAGCGTGCGACCGAGGCGGGGTCCGCGGACCCGGCCCCCAGCGCCCGTCGGGAGGCCGCGACGAGGGCCACGAGCGCCGTCCACACGAGCACGGCGAAGGCGACGTGGAGCACCACGGCCCACGGCTGGAGCTTCGTCCAGACGTTCGCGGCGCCGGCGAGGACCTGGGCGAGGAACAGCACCGCGGCCCACGTGGAGAGCATCACGACGATCGGCGAGCGGGGCCGCATCGCGCGCGCGCGGATCGCGGTCCACACGACGAGCAGGAACGCGGCGAGCGCGAGCACGCGGTGCAGGAACATCGGCGTCGTCACGCCGCCGAGGGTCGGCACCAGCCGTCCGTTCATCAGCGGCCAGTCTGGGAAGACGACCCCGTAGCCGGGCCCCTTGGCCCGGATGTACGTGCCGACGAGCAGGAGCGCTCCGGTCGCCAGGGTCGTGGTCGCGGCGAGGCGCCGGAGCCCCCCGCGCCCCCCGCCGGCGCGCTCCGGGAGCAGCGCGAGCACGGCCACGGCGGTCACGTCCGCGATGAGCGCGAGGGCCGCGACGAAGTGGGCGGTCACCCACCACGGGTCGAGCTCGGTGGCGACGACGACCCCCCCGAGGGCGGCCTGGACGAGGACGAGCGGGAAGGCGGCGAGGGCGAGCCCGAGCAGGGCGCGCTCCCGGCGACGATCGAGCCACGCGAGGATCGCCGTGGCCGCCGTGAGCACGAGCACCAGGAACGCGAGGGCCCGGTGCGAGAACTCGATCACGCCGTGGATCGTGCCGGAGGGGAAGAGCGTGCCCGGCTCGCAGGCCGGCCAGGTCGAGCAGCCGAGCCCCGAGCCGGTCCCTCGGACGAGGCCGCCGGCGGTGAACAGGACGACGGTGGCGGCGGCCGTGGCGAGCGCGAGTCGGCGGAAGCGGTCCATGTCTCGGGCCTTCGAAGGGTAGCAGCCGGAGCCGTCCCGCGGGAGCCGCCCGCTTGCGATACTTCGGCCGGTGGACGCTGCGGCCGCCCCGGGGCTCGCCCTGCCTCCCGTCGTGGAGGCGGTGCGCTCGCGCGTCGAGGCCGCCCTGGCCGCCGAGCTCGCGGGGCGTCGGGCGGAGCTCGCGGCGCTCGATGCGCGGGTGGGCGTGCTGGTGGAGGAGCTCGAGCGCCTCCTCGCGGCCGGGGGCAAGCGCCTGCGCCCAGCCTTCTGCTACCTCGGCCACCGCGCCGCGGGCGGCGCCGACGACGAGCGGATCGTGCGGGCCGCGGCCGCGCTCGAGCTGCTCCACACCTTCGCGCTCGTGCACGACGACCTGATGGATGCGGCGACCGAGCGTCGGGGGGTGGAGACCACGCACGTACGCTTCGCCCGGCTCCTCGCCGCGCCCGGCGAGCTCGCGGAGGGGCGGGGCCGCGCCGCGGCGGTGCTCGTCGGCGACCTCGCGGCGGTCCTCGCCGAGTCCCTGCTGCGTCGGTCCGGGTTCCCGGCGGAAGCGCTCGCGGCCGCCCTGGAGCGGTTCGACCGGATGCGCCTGGAGATGGCGGCGGGCCAGTACCTGGACCTCGCCGGCGCCGCGCGGGACCTGCCCTCGGCTGAGCGGGTGGCCGAGCTGAAGACCGCCTCGTACACGATCGAGGGGCCTCTGCGCGTGGGGGCCGCCCTGGCGGGCGCCTCGGCGGAGCTGGAGGCGGTGCTCGCGGCCTACGGCCGGGCGGCCGGCGAGGCGTTCCAGCTCCGCGACGACGTCCTGGACGGGGAGGCGCCGGCGGGCGCCCTCGAGCGCGTGGACGCCCT
>CAZXJB010000072.1:0-11541 GCA_964640965.1 uncultured Actinomycetes bacterium
GTCAGCATCGCCGACGAGGCCGTGGAGGACGCGCTCGCCGCCCACGCGCGGCTCGAGCCCTACGTCGACGGGGTGGAGCTGAACGCGAGCTGCCCCAACGTCTCGTGGGGGCGGGACCGCGACACCGAGGCGCACCTCGCGGCGCTCCTGCGGGAGCTCGGCGCCCGGCGCTCGAAGCCGCTGCTCGTGAAGCTCCCGCCGTACCGGACCGACGTCGAGCGCGAGGTCGTCCTCGCCCTCGCCCGGATCGCGATCCAGGGCGGGGCCGACGGGCTGGTGTGCTCGAACACCCGCCCGGTCGCCGACGCGCGGCTCGCCGTCGGACGGGGAGGGCTCTCGGGCCGGGTCCTGCTCGGCGACACGATCCGCATCGTGGCAGAGGTGCGGGAGGCGACCGGGGGGGTCGTGCCCATCACGGCTTGCGGGGGGGTCTTCACGGCCGAGGACGCCCTCGCCTGCCTGGAGGCGGGGGCGAGGACGGTGCAGGTCTACACGGGCTTCGTGTACCGCGGCCCGCCGCTCCTGCGGGAGCTCACGGCCGGCCTCGCGGAGGCCCTGCGGCGGAAGGGGGTCGGGTCCGGTCCATCCTGACGGTCGGTCCGCGAGGCCACCGTGGGTTGTCGTGAGCTTGTTTCCCGTTCAAGATGAGCGCCGCTCCCACGTCGAAGGGTGATGCCGTGTCGCAGCCGCAGACCCAGGTGACGGTCCCTCGGGCTGAGACGGGCCCGGGGATCGCCGTGCGGTTCGAGCGCGTCACGAAGCGCTTCGGCGACGTGGTCGCCGTCGACGGCGTGGATCTCGAGGTGCGCGAGGGCGAGTTCTTCTCGATGCTCGGCCCCTCGGGATCGGGGAAGACGACGTGCCTGCGGCTCATCGCCGGCTTCGAGGCGCCGACCGAGGGGCGCGTCCACCTCGGGGGCCGGGACGTCACCGACCTCGCGCCGTACGAGCGGGACGTGAACACGGTCTTCCAGGACTACGCCCTGTTCCCGCACATGACGGTCGAGGAGAACGTCGAGTACGGGCTCAAGGTCAAGAAGGTCCCGAGGGCCGAGCGGCACCGCCGGGTCGTCGAGGCCCTGGAGATGGTGCGCCTGGCCGACCTCGGGGACCGCAAGCCCTCGCAGCTCTCGGGCGGCCAGCGGCAGCGGGTCGCGCTCGCGCGGGCGCTCGTGAACCGCCCGAAGGTGCTCCTGCTCGACGAGCCGCTCGGCGCCCTGGACCTGAAGCTGCGGCAGGCGATGCAGATCGAGCTGAAGGAGATCCAGGAGGCCGTGGGCCTCACGTTCATCTACGTCACGCACGACCAGGAGGAGGCGCTCACGATGAGCGATCGCCTGGCCGTGTTCAACCGCGGCCGCGTCGAGCAGATCGGCACGCCGGCGGAGGTCTACGAGCGGCCGGCGACCGGCTTCGTGGCCGGGTTCGTGGGCACCTCGAACATCCTGGCCGATGAGGCCGCTCGGCGGATCGCGGGCTCGCCCGAGGCCTTCACGATCCGGCCCGAGAAGATCCATCTCGCCGAGCTCGACGCGCCCGTGCGCCCCGACGAGTGCACGGCCACGGGACACGTGCGGGAGGTCGTGTACATCGGCGCGCTCACGAAGTACATCGTCTCGCTCGACGAGGGAGGGGAGCTCGTGGTCTTCCAGCAGAACCTCACGACCTCGTCGATGGAGGCGCTCCAGGTCCGGGGCCGCCCGGTGCGGCTGATCTGGAGCAGGAGCAACAACCGGCCGGTGGAGGCCGGGGGTTTTGAGGGGTCGATCGACCCGGAGGAGGGGGATGCATGACGAAGTGGCGGATCGCGGCGCTCGCCTCGGTCCTCGCGGTCCTCGCCGCGGCGTGCGGCGGCGGGGGCGAGGGCGGGGGCCAGGCCGAGGGCGGCGGCATGATCACCGAGCTCGGCGAGGGCGAGGGTCAGGTCAACATCATCGCCTGGGCCGGGTACATCGAGGACGGCTCGACCGACCCGAACTACGACTGGGTGACCCAGTTCGAGAAGGACACGGGCTGCGAGGTCAACGTCAAGGTCGCCAACACCTCGGACGAGATGGTGGCCCTCATGCAGGAGGGGGCGGGCCAGTTCGACCTCGTGACCGCCTCGGGCGACGCGAGCCTCCGGCTGGTGGAGGGCGGCACCGTCCAGCAGGTCAACCTGGACCTGATCCCGTCCTACGACACGATCGACCCGCGCCTGCAGGAGGCCCCGTGGCACACGGTGGACACCGACGGCGACGGGGAGCTCGAGCACTACGGCGTGCCGTACCAGTGGGGCAGCAACGTCCTCATGTACAACACCGAGGTCTTCGGGGACCAGGCGCCGACGAGCTGGAACGTGGTCTTCGAGGAGATGACGCTGCCGGACGGCAAGAGCAACAAGGGCCGGGTCCAGGCCTACGACGGCGCGATCTACATCGCCGACGCCGCGCTGTACCTGCGGGCCCACCAGCCGGAGCTCGGCATCACCGACCCGTACGCGCTCACGCGTGAGCAGTTCGAGGCCGCCCTCGACCTGCTGCGGCAGCAGCGCGAGCTCGTGGGGCGCTACTGGCACGACGCCTTCGTGCAGATGGAGGACTTCACCAACCGCGAGGCGGTCGTGAGCTCCTCGTGGCCGTTCCAGGTGAACTACCTGAAGTACTTCGAGGAGCAGCCCATCGACAGCGTGATCCCCGAGGAGGGAGCCACGGGCTGGGCGGACACCACGATGATGCACGCGGAGGCGCCGCACCCGAACTGCGCCTACCGCTGGCTCGAGTGGTCGCTGAACCCGAAGCTCCAGGGCGACCTGGCCGCGTGGTTCGGCTCGGTGCCGGTCGTGCCGTCGGCCTGCGAGGGCAACGAGCTGCTCGGGCCCGACGGCTGCAAGATCAACGGGATCGACAACTTCGACCGCATCGAGTTCTGGAAGACCCCGTCGTCGGACTGCTTCGACGACGACGCGGCGACCGAGTGCGTGCCCTACCACGAGTGGGTCACGGCGATGGTCGCGGTGATCGGCGGCCGTTGAACCGGAGGGAGATCGAGCGCGGAGGAGGCCGGGGTCCCGCCGGGCCCCGGCCCTCCCGCGCCCTCCAGGGCTCACCGGACCGATGAGCTCCGTCCGCGCGACCCGCCCGCCGTCGCTGCGCGTGAGCGCCTTCTTCTACCGGCACCCGGTGCTGCGGCTCCTGCTCCTGCTCTCGCCGGGCCTGCTCTGGCTCGGCGCGCTGTACCTGGGGTCGCTCGGATCGCTGGTCCTGTACAGCTTCTGGTCGCTCGAGGAGTTCACGGGGCTGGTCGTCCGACGGTTCACGCTCTCCACCTTCGCGCAGCTCGGGGAGCCGGCGAGCTACGAGATCGTGCTGCGCACGGTGGCCATGGCGGCGGCCGTCTCCGTCGCCTGCGCCCTGCTCGCGTTCCCGATCTCCTACTACATGGCGCGCTACGCCTCGCCGCGCATGAAGACGTTCCTCTACATCGCGGTGATCATGCCGCTGTGGACGAGCTACCTCGTCCGGGCGCTCGCCTGGCGTTCGGTGATGGCGGGCGAGGGCGTGTTCATGTGGACGATGGAGCGGCTCGGGCTGGACGGGGTGGTGCGGGCGATCCTGCAGGCCCCCGTGGTCGGCGGTCCCTCGCTCGTGCAGTCGAAGTTCAGCCTGTTCATCGTGTACGTCTACCTGTGGCTGCCGTACATGATCCTCCCGGTCCAGGCCGCCCTCGAGCGCGTGCCGCTCAGCTTCCTGGAGGCCTCGGACGACCTGGGGGCTCGGCCCGGGACCACGTTCCGGCGGATCGTCCTCCCGCTCGCGAAGCCCGGCCTGGTCGCCGGCTCGATCTTCACGTTCTCCCTCACGCTGGGTGACTTCATCCTGCCCCAGATCTTCGGAACCTCGGAGTTCTACCTCGGGCAGATGGTCTACGTGCAGCAGGGCGTGGCCGGGAACCTGCCGCTCGCGGCCGCGTTCACCTTCGTGGCGATGGCGGTGATGGTGATCTACCTGGCCGTGGCCAAGCGCGCGGGGGCGTTCGAGGCGCTATGAGCAGGGCTGGTGCGCGTCGGGCGGGCCTGGGTCTGAAGCTGTCGTCCGCGCTCGTGTTCGCGTTCCTCTACTTCCCGTTGCTCGTCATCGTCCTGTACGCGTTCACGACGCAGTCCTCGGCCTTCACGTTCCCGCCGCCGGGCTTCACGACCCGGTGGTTCTCCGTGGCCTTCGGCGACGAGGACATGTGGCGCGCCGTGCGACTGTCGCTGCTCGTCGCGGCGCTGTCCACGGGCGTCGCCCTCGTGCTCGGTGGGCTGCTCGCGGCCGCCGTCTATCGCGCGAGGTTCTTCGGTCGCAACGCCGTGACGTTCATCGTCGTGCTGCCGATCGCCTTGCCGGGCATCGTGACGGGGATCGCGCTCCGATCGACGCTCTCGCTCGCGGGGGCGACCTTCGGCTTCTGGACGATCGTGATCGGGCACGTCACCTTCTGCATCGTGATCGTCTACAACAACGTCGTCGCGCGCTTGCGGCGCCTGCCCTCCAGCATCGTGGAGGCCTCCGCCGACCTCGGGGCCTCGGGCCTGCAGACCTTGCGCTACGTCCTCCTGCCCAACCTCGCGACGGCGGTCCTGGCCGGGGCGATCCTCTCCTTCGCCCTGTCCTTCGACGAGATCATCGTGACGACCTTCACCGCCGGGCAGCAGCAGACGCTGCCGATCTACATCTTCTCGATCTTGTTCCGGCCGCGGGCCAAGCCGGTGACGAACGTGGTGGCGCTGCTCGCGATCACGATCACGTTCTTCCCCATCATGCTCGCCCAGATCCTCACCCGGGAGCGGGCGGGGGGCACCGGGGGACGGTAGCGGGCACCCGGTCCAGGTCGGCTACAGGTACTGACCGGGCTTGGGGGGCTCGGGCTGCTGGGCCGAGGGCAGCCCGCGGCGTCGGAGCTCCTCGAACTGCGCCCGGGCGGCGGCCTGCTGCGCGAACAGCGCGGCCTGGATGCCGTGGAAGAGGCCCTCGAGCCAGCCGACGAGCTGGGCCTGCGCGACGCGGATCTCGGACTCGCTCGGCACCCCCTGCATCGGCGGCGCGAGGGAGGCGAGCTCCTCCTTCAGGTCCGGCGAGAGCACCTCCTCGAGCTCGCCGACCGAGCGCTCGTAGATCTGCCGCAGCCGGATCCGGCCCGGCTCGTCGAGCGAGGCCTGGCGGGTCTCGTCGAGCAGCTCGCGGACCATGCTCGCGATCCGCAGGAGCTTGGCCGGGTGCGTGATCGCCTCCTGCGGCATCGGCTCCTGTGGGCGCCCCTCCTCCGACGGGCGCCCCTCGACGACCTCCGGCTGCATCGCGGCCTCCCCTCCGGTGCTCCGGTCCTCCATACCCGACACGGTAGCAGCGAGCGGCCCCGCGCGCGTGCGGCTCAGGTCGCCGCCAGCTCACGCCAGAGGAGGGCCTCGGCGAGCGCGGTGCGCTCGAGGTCGCGGAGGTCCACGCTCTCGTCGACGGAGTGGTACTGGCTGCGCTCGTCCGCGGCCCCGTAGATGAGGATCTCGGCCTCGGGGAAGGTCCGGGCGAGCACCGGCACGAGCGGGACCGAGCCCCCACTGCCGCTCCGCACGGGCTCCCGGTCGTAGGCCAGGGTCATCGCCCGCTCCATCGCGGCGAACGCCGGCCCGTCGGTGCGGACGCGCAGGCCGGCGCCGCCCTCGCCGCGCTCGACCTCGACCTCGACCCCCCAGGGGGCGTGGGCCAGGACGTGCTCGGCGAGCAGGTCCATGGCGCGCTCGGGATCCTCGCCGGGGGCGATCCGCAGGCTGATCTTCGCCCGGGCGACCGGGACGAGCTGGTTCGAGGCCTCCCGGACCCCGGGGGCGTCGATGCCGAGGACCGAGACCGCCGGCGCGGACCACAGGCGCTCGGCGATGCCGCCGTGCCCGAGCAGGCGCACGCCCGGGCGCAGGCGCGCGTCCCGGCGGAGCTCGGCCTCGTCGATCTCGACCCCGTCCCACGGGAGGCGCGTGAGCCCGGGGATCGCCACCTCCCCCTGCTCGTCGTGGAGGCTCGCGAGGATGTGCGCCAGGGCGGAGAGGGCATCCGGCGCCGGGCCGCCGTACACGCCGCTGTGGACCGCGAGGTCCGCCGTGCGGACGGTGACCCGCACGTCAACGACGCCGCGGATCGAGGTCTCGAGCGCCGGGACGCCGGTGCGCCAGTTGCCGCCGTCGGCGATGCAGAGCACGTCGGCGGCGAGCAGGTCCCGGTGCCCCTCGATGAGGAACGGCAGGTGCGCGGTCCCCGCCTCCTCCTCGCCCTCCACGAGGACCTTCACGGTGACCGGCGGTCGAGCGCCGAAGGCGCGCAGCGCGGCGGCGTGGACGACGATCCCCGCCTTGTCGTCCGAGGCGCCGCGCCCGTACAGGCGGCCCTCCCGCACGACGGGCTCGAAGGGGGGCGAGGTCCACGCCTCGTGCGGGCCCTCCGGCTGGACGTCGTGGTGGGCGTAGAGGAGGAGGGTCGGCGCGCCCTCGGGCCCGCACACCTCGCCGTAGACGGCGGGGTGGTCGACCCCGTCGGGCAGCTCGATGAGCCGAACCCCGCCGAACCCGGCGGCCTCGAGGATCTCGGCGGTCGCCTCGGCCGAGCGGCGCACGGGCGCGGGGTCGTAGCCGGGGAACGCGATGGAGGGGATCCGGACGAGCCGCTCGAGGTCGGCGACGGCCCGCGGCATCTGCTCGGCGACGGCGGCGTGGAGCTCCTCGGCGGTCGGGACGGACACGGGCATCACCCTCCTCGCTCTTCCTGCTCGCTCTCGCGGCTCGCGGCGGCCGCAGGAACCTTACCGAACGGTCCGGTTCTCGCGAGACGGAAGGGCCGAACGTCGAGGCCCAGAGGGGTCGACCCGCCGAACGTCCCGGCGGAACGCGGTCCTCCGGCCCCATCCTGGCCGACGCGTGCCGGCGAGTCTCGCGGGTGGCGCCTTCCCGGCCGTACGGAGGAGCGAGCGATGAACCTGATGCGGATCGAGCACGAGGGCGGCGACCGGTACCGGGTCCGGATCCGGGGGCACGAGCTCGTCGTCGACCAGCCCCGAGAGGACGGCGGCGAGGACGCCGGCCCCACCCCGACCGAGCTGTTCGTCGCCGGCCTGGCGAGCTGCGTCGCCTTCTACGCGGGCCGGTTCCTCCGCCGTCACGGGCTGCCGACGGAGGGGCTGGCCGTGGCGTGCGGGTTCACCTTCGCCGAGGACCGACCGGCCCGCGTCGGCACGGTGGCCATCACGGTGCGCCTGCCGGAGGGGTTCCCCGAGGAGCGGCGCGCGGCCCTTGCTGCCGTCGTCGAGCACTGCACCGTCCACAACTCGCTGCGGCAGCCGCCCGAGGTGACGATCGCGCTCGAGCCGTGACCGCCGCCGACCTCGGGCGACCCTCGCGGCGGCCCCGGTGGGGCCTCAGGGGTACAGGCGCTCCAGGCGCCAGCCGTCCTCCGTGCGGGTGTACCGGAAGCGGTCGTGGAGCCGGTGCTCGCGGCCCTTCCAGAACTCGAAGGTGTCGGGCACGATCCGGAACCCGCCCCAGTGGGGCGGCAGGGGGATCTCCTCGCCCGGGAAGCGCTCCTCGGCGGCCCGGTAGGCGGCCTCGAGCTCCGCCCGCGAGCCCACGGGCTCGCTCTGGCGGGAGGCCCACGCCCCGAGCCGAGCCTCCCGCGGCCGGGTGCGGAAGTAGGCCTCGGCCTCCTCGCGGCTCGCGGGCTCGACGGGGCCGGCCAGGCTCACCTGGCGGTCGAGCTCGCGCCACAGGAACACCGCCGCCGCGCGCGGGTTCTCGGCGAGGTCCCGCGCCTTGCGGCTGCCGAGGTTCGTGAAGAACAGGACGCCGCGGGCATCGAGCCCCTTCATGAGCACGTGGCGGACGGACGGGCGGCCCTGCGCGTCCGCCGTCGCGAGCGCCATCGCCTCGCGGAACGGGACCCCCGCCCGGGCGGCGTCCTCCAACCAGCGCTCGAGCTGACGGACGGGGTCCGGGTCGAGGTCGCGCCGCGCGAGCCCCGCCTCGTCGTGGGTGGGGACGGTCATCCCGGCGGCCCCGCCGGGGGGTCGCCCGGTCGCACGCGTGGTCGGAACGCAGGGCGTCGCATCCGAGGCTGCTGCGATCGCGATGGGAGTGCCCTCGGCAGGACTCGAACCTGCGCACCCGGCTCCGGAGGCCGGCGCTCTATCCACTGAGCTACGAGGGCTCAGGCACGAGTCTAGCAACGCGCCCTCGTCGCGGGGCCGAGCGCGCGGCTACCCTTCGGGCGTGATCGAACGACGCCTGGCGGAGCTCGTCCGGGAGGCCCTGCGCCGAAGCGCGGGGGAGCTCGGCCTGGACGGGGAGCTCCCCGAGGTCGAGATCTCGACGCCGAAGCTCAAGGAGCACGGGGACTTCTCGACCAACGTGGCGCTCGCGCTCGCCCGGCGGGTGGGGCGCCCGCCCCGGGAGGTGGCCGAGGCGCTCGCGGCGCGCCTGCCGGCCGATCCGCTCCTCGCGCGCGTCGAGGTGGCCGGCCCGGGCTTCCTGAACCTGTTCCTCACCGACGCCTGGCTCCACGACGCCCTGCGGGAGGCGGCGCGGCTCGGTCCGGCCTACGGGCGCGCCGAGCGCCTCGGGCGGCGCGTGCAGGTGGAGTTCGTGAGCGCCAACCCCACCGGCCCCCTGCACATCGGCCACGCCCGGAACGCCGTCATCGGCGACGCGATCGCCAACGTGCTCCACGCGGCCGGCTTCGACGTGGAGCGCGAGTACTACTTCAACGACGCCGGTCGGCAGATGGAGCTGTTCGGCGCCTCGGTCGAGGCCCGGTACCTGCAGCGGTTCGGCATCGAGGCCGAGGTGCCGCCCGAGGGCTACCACGGCGCCTACATCGCGGACGTCGCCGAGGCGATCGCGGCCCGCCACGGCGATGCGCTCGTGCACCTGCCGCCGGAGGAGCGCTCGGCCCGCATCCTGGAGGAGGGCTCGGCCCTCATGCTCGAGCAGATCAAGGCCACGCTCGCGAGCTTCCGCGTCCGCTTCGACCGCTACCTGCACGAGCGCGAGCTCCACGACTCCGGCGAGATCGCCAGGACCGTCGAGCGCCTGCGCGCCGCCGGCTACGCCTACGAGGCCGACGGGGCGGTGTGGTTCCGCGCGACCGCCTTCGGCGACGACAAGGACCGGGTGCTCGTGCGCGCGAACGGGGCGCCGACCTACTTCGCGGCCGACTGCGCCTACCTGGTGCACAAGTTCTCGCGCGGGTTCGACCGGCTCATCTACGTGTGGGGCGCCGACCACCACGGGGACGTGGTGCGGGTGCGGGGCGCGGCGCAGGCCCTCGGCTACGACCCGGAGGCCGTCGAGATCGTGCTCTACCAGTTCGTCACGCTCTACCGGGGCGGCGAGCTGGTGCGCATGAGCAAGCGCGCGGGGGACATCGTCACCCTCGACGAGCTCCTCGACGAGGTCGGGGTCGACGCCACCCGGTTCACGCTCCTCGGCCGCTCGAACGACTCCCCGATCGACTTCGACATCGAGCTCGTGAAGCGCCGCTCGATGGACAACCCCGTCTACTACGTCCAGTACGGGCACGCCCGGATCGCGAGCATCCTGCGGCACGCCGCGGAGCGCGGGGTGCCGCTTCGGCCCGTCGAGGAGGTCGACCTCGCGCTGCTTCGGACCGAGGCCGAGCGCGACCTGCTCCGCGCGATCGCCGAGCTCCCGGCGCGGGTGCTCGAGGCGGCCGAGCTGCGCGCGCCCCACCGGCTCACGTACTTCGCGCAGGACCTCGCGGCCCGGTTCCACCGCTTCTACACCGAGTGCCGGGTCGTGACGGACGACGAGCCGCTCACCCAGGCGCGCCTGTGGCTCTCGATGGGCACGAAGCAGGCCATCGCGAACGTCCTCGGCCTGCTCGGGGTCTCGGCTCCGGAGGCGATGGAGCGGCTCGAGGGGGCCGAGGGCGAGGACGCCGAGGGGCGCGGCTGAGGCGGGGCGGAGGGTGAGCGAGCGCGGCTCCGGGCCGTGGCCGTCGGGCGCGGTGCTCGACGCGCGCGGCCTGCGCATCGCCGGCGTCGCGGCCGAGGATCTCGCGGCGGGCTTCGGCACGCCGCTCCTCGTCGCCGACGAGGCCCACCTGCGCGAGCGGGCCCGCACGTTCGCCCGCCTGTTCCCGCACCCGCTGTACGCGGTCAAGGCGTTCACCTCGCACCACGTCATCCGGCTCGTGCTCGAGGAGGGGCTCGATCTGCTCGCGGCGACCGACGGCGAGGTGGAGGCCTGCCTGCGGGCGGGCGCGCCGGCCTCGCGCATCGTGCTGCACGGCAACGCCAAGTCCGACGCCGAGCTGCGCCTCGCGGTCTCCGAGGGGCTGCGCCTGGTGAACGTCGACAACGCCGAGGAGCTCGAGCGGCTGGACGCGATCGCGCGCGAGCTGGGCGCGGTGCAGGACGTGATCCTCCGCGTCCTGCCCGAGGTGGGCGCCGGGGCGCACCGCGCGATCCGCACGGGGGAGGCGGGCTCGAAGTTCGGGACCCCGATCGCCGAGATCCCCGAGCTCGTCGCCCGCGCGATGGCGCTGCCCGGGGTGCGGCCGGTCGGCCTGCACGCCCACATCGGGTCGCAGGTGCTGGAGGTCGAGCCCTACCTGCGGGCGGTGGACGTCCTGCTCGACCTCCTCCTCGTGCTGCACGAGCGCACCGGCTTCCGGGCCGAGGTGCTCGACCTCGGCGGGGGGTTCGGCGTGGCCTACACCGACGAGACCCCGCTCCGCCTGGACGAGCTCGCCCCGGCGCTGCTCGAGCGCGTGCGCGGGGGCGCCTCGGCCCGCGGGCTCCCGGCGCCCCACACGCTCGTCGAGCCCGGGCGCGCGGTCGTCGGCCAGGCGATGGTGACGCTCTACCGGGTCGCCAACGTCAAGGTGCGGGAGGGGATGCCGATCGTCGCCGTCGACGGGGGCATGTCGGACAACATCCGGCCGATGCTCTACGGCGCGCGGTACCGGGTGGCGTTCGCGAGCCCGCCCCGGGCCGACGGGCCCGTGCGGGTGCGGATCGTCGGGCGACACTGCGAGTCCGGCGACGTGCTCGCGCCCGACGTCGAGCTGCCCGGGGTGCCGCGTCCGGGCGACCTCCTCGCCTTCGCCGCCACCGGCGCGTACACGTACTCGATGGCGAGCACGTACAACCGGGTCGGGCGCCCCGCGGTCGTCGGCGTCGCGGACGGCCGCGCGCGGCCGTGGCTGCGGCGGGAGGACGCCGCCGACCTGGACCGGCTGGAGGTCGCCGTCGACCCGCGGCGGACCGCCGCCGGGGGTCGAGATCCGCCCCGCGCGTCCCCGCGACGCGACCGGCTTCCTCGCGCTCTACCGGGACGTCGTCGCCGAGGAACGGTACCTGCGGACCGAGCGCGTGGTGCGGAGCGTGTGGGAGGCGCGTCGCTGGTTCCGGCGCTCCGTGACCGCCGACCAGGCCTTCCTGCTCGCGCTCGAGGGGGAGCGGGTGGTGGGGTGGCTGCAGGTGCTGCGCGAGCAGCACCCGGTCGTCCGCCACGTGGCG
>CAZXJB010000072.1:11585-14209 GCA_964640965.1 uncultured Actinomycetes bacterium
CGGCGCGGCGCTGCTCTCCGAGGCGCTCGCGTGGGCGCGCTCGCAGGGGGTGGCCAAGGTGGAGATCTCGGTCTACCCCGACAACCGGGCCGCCCTCGCGTTGTACCGTCGGTTCGGCTTCGTCGAGGAGGGGCGCCTGCGGCGCCACTCGCGCAAGTCCTTCGGCGACCAGGACGAGATACTGATGGGCGTCTGGCTGGAGGAGGGGCGATGATCGGGGGCACCCTGCGGGTCGGCCTCCTCGGGTGCGGCAACGTCGGCTCGGCCGTGGTGCGCCTGCTCCACGCCCACGCCGAGGACATCGCCCGGCGCGCGGGCTGCCGGCTCGAGGTCGCCCGCGTCGCGGTGCGGGACCCCGGGAAGGTCCGGGACGTGCCGCTCGAGCCCTCGCGGTTCACGGGCGATGCGATGGCGCTCGTCGAGGACCCCGGGGTCGACATCGTCTGCGAGCTCATCGGCGGGCTCGAGCCCGCCGGCTCCCTGGTGCTCGCGGCGTTCGAGCGCGGCAAGCCGGTCGTGACCGCCAACAAGGAGCTGCTGGCCACCAGGGGGCGGGAGCTGTTCGACGCCTCGGATGCGAAGGGGCTCGACCTGTACTTCGAGGCGGCGGTGGGCGGGGGGATCCCGCTCATCCGGCCCCTGAAGGAGTCGCTCACCGGCGAGCGCCTGCGGCGGGTGATGGGCATCGTGAACGGGACGACGAACTTCATCCTGACGCGCATGGCCGACGAGGGGCGGCCCTTCGCGGAGGTGCTGGCCGAGGCGCAGGCGCTCGGCTACGCGGAGGCCGACCCCAGCGCCGACGTCGACGGGCACGACGCGGCGGCCAAGTGCGCGATCCTCGCGTCGATCGCCTTCAACGCCCGGGTGACCGCCGCGGACGTGTACCGGGAGGGGGTCGCGGGGGTCACGCCGGAGGACATCGTGTTCGCGCGCCGGCTCGGGTACGCGGTGAAGCTGCTCGCGATCGCGGAGCTCGTCGACGGCGACCGGATCGCCGCCCGGGTCCACCCGGCGATGATCCCGGCCGGGCATCCGCTCGCCGCCGTCCGGGACGCGAACAACGCGGTGTTCGTGGAGGGACCGCACATCGGCGAGCTGATGTTCTACGGCCGGGGCGCGGGGGGCGAGGCCACCGCCACCGCCGTCGTCGGCGACCTCGTGAGCGTCGCGCGGAACCTGCAGGCCGGCACGCGCGGCGTGGGCTGCACGTGCTTCCACGAGCGCGAGCTGCGCCCGATGAGCGAGCTCGACGGCCAGTACTACATCCGCATGCGCGTGGAGGACCGCCCCGGGGTGCTCGCGGAGATCGCCGCCGTCTTCGGCCGCAGTCGGGTCTCGATCAAGAGCGTGTGGCAGGAGGGCGAGGGCGAGGACGCGCGCCTCGTCTTCATCACCCACCGGGCGCGCGAGGGCGCGTTCCAGGGCGCGGTCGAGGAGATCCGGAGGCTCGCGCCGGTGCGGGAGGTGTGCTCGGTGCTGCGGGTCGAGGCGGAGGAGTGAGGGCGGTGGCGCGGCCCTGGCGGGGCATCATCGAGGAGTACCGCGACCGCCTGCCGGTGTCCGAGGGCGCTCTAGTCGTCACCCTGCGCGAGGGCGGCACGCCGCTCGTGCGCTCCGAGCCGCTGTCCGCGGAGACCGGGTGCGAGGTCTGGCTGAAGTACGAGGGCGCGAACCCCACCGGCTCCTTCAAGGACCGCGGCATGACGGTGGCGATCACCAAGGCCCTCGAGGCGGGCTCGAAGGCCGTCGTGTGCGCCTCGACGGGCAACACGAGCGCGAGCGCCGCCGCCTACGCGGCGAAGGCCGGCATCACCTGCGCGGTCCTGGTGCCGAAGGGCAAGGTCGCGCTCGGCAAGATGGCGCAGACCCTCGTGCACGGGGCGCGGGTCCTCGAGGTCGACGGGAACTTCGACGCCTCCCTGGAGCTCGCGCAGGACCTCGCGGCCCACTACCCGGTCACGCTCGTGAACTCCGTGAACCCCTACCGGCTGGAGGGCCAGAAGACGCTCGCGTTCGAGGTCTGCGACGCGCTCGGGCGGGCGCCGGACCTGCACCTCGTGCCGGTCGGCAACGCCGGGAACATCTCCAGCCACTGGATGGGCTACTCGGAGTACCTGGCCGACGGCGTGATCGCCGAGCCGCCGCGGCTGTTCGGGTTCCAGGCGGCGGGCGCGGCGCCGCTCGTGCTCGGCCGTCCCGTCAAGGACCCGCAGACGATCGCGACGGCGATCCGGATCGGCAACCCGGCCTCCTGGGACAAGGCGATCGCGGCGGCCCGCGAGTCCGAGGGCGGCATCCTCGCCGTCACCGACCGCGAGATCCTCGCCGCCTACCGGCGCGTCGCGCACGAGGGCCTCTTCGTGGAGCCCGCCTCGGCGGCGAGCGTCGCGGGCCTCCTGCACATGGCCGGCGAGGGGACCCTCCCGCGCGGGGCCACGGTGGTGTGCGTCCTCACGGGCCACGGGCTCAAGGACCCCGAGTGGGCGATCACCGGCGCCGGCCATCCGCCGACCGTCCCGGTGGACCCCGCCGCGGTCGCGGCCGAGCTGGGGTTGTAGGCTCGCCCGCCGTGAGGCTCACCGCGCGCGTCCCGGCGACCTCGGCCAACCTCGGGCCCGGCT
>CAZXJB010000073.1:0-2828 GCA_964640965.1 uncultured Actinomycetes bacterium
CGCCGACCCCTCCTGCCGGAGCGTCCCTGCCCCGTACTAAGCTCGATGCGCGATGGCGTTCACGGCCGATGACCTGCGGGCGTTCCTGCGGGCCCTCGATCAGGACCCCGAGGCCAGGGCGCACCTCGCGCGGCTCGTCTCGGCCGAGCTGCTGAGGGAGATCCGGGAAGAGATCCACGCCCTCGCGGAGGCCCAGCGACGGACCGAAGAGCGCGTGGAGGAGCTCGCGGAGGCGCAGCGGCGGACCGAGGAGCGGGTGGGCGGCGTGGAGGAGCAGCTCGCGGCTCTCGCCGAGGCCCAGCGGCGGACGGAAGAGCGCGTGGAGGAGCTCGCCGAGGCGCAGCGCCGGACCGAGGAGAAGGTGGAGGCCCTGGCCGAGGCGCAGCGCCGGACCGAGGAGTCCCTCCGGTCCCTGAGCGAGACCGTGGGCAGGCTCGCCCACGACGTGGCGGTCCTCAAGGGGAGGACCCTCGAGACCCACTACCTCCTCCACGCCGACGGCCTCTTCGGCCCCATCGCGCGGGGCATCCGCGTCCTGGACGGCCCGGCCACCGAGGCCGTCCTCGGCCCGGCCATCGACGCCGGTCGTCTGAGCCCCGAGGAGGCCGTCGAGGTCCGCAGGTCCGACGTCCTCGCCGTCGGCAGGAGGGAGGGCGACGACGTCTACCTCGTGGCGGAGGTCTCGTGGGCGATCGACCAGGTCGACGTGGAGCGAGCCCGCGACCGCGCGGCGCTGCTCGAGCGGGCGGGCGTCCGGGCGCTGCCCATCGTCGCTGGCGAGGTCATCCATCCTGAGGTCGACGAGGTCGCCCGGGCCACCGGCGTGTGGCGGGTGCTGGACGGCGCCGTCCGGGAACCGACCCCCTGAGCCCGCCCGCGGGTCAGGCCGCGGCCGAGATCGCCTCGCGGTAGATCTCCTCCAGCAGACGGAGGTTCTCCTCCGGCGTGTAGCGCTCTCGCCAGCGTCGGTACGCGCCCTCGCCAAGGCGCAGGCTGAGCTCGTCGTCCCGCAGGCGCTCGACCGCCTCGGCCCAGGAGGCCGGGTCGCCCGGCTCGGCGAGCAGGCCCGTCACCCCCTCCTCCACCACCTCGGGCAGGGCCCCGATCCGGCTCGCGAGGACGGGAACCCCCGCCGTGTACGCCTCGACCACCACCCGCGGGAAGGCTTCGTACCAGAGCGAGGGGACGAGCACGGCCCGGGCCCCCGCGACCAGCGCGGGCACCTCCTCGGGCGGGACGGACCCCCGGAGCTCCACCCCCTCCCCCGCGAGGGCCCGAAGGCGCGGCGCGAGCGGCCCGTCGCCCACCACGAGCAGCCGCCCGAGGTCCGGCCGCCACGCCCGCACGAGCTCCTCCACCCCCTTCTCCTCCGAGAGGCGCCCCAGGTACAGGAACGGCCCGCCCGGACCCTCGCGGCGCGGCGCGGGCCAGGCGAAGTTGGGCTTCACGACGGATACGGTCGTGGCTACCACGAGGAGCGGCAGCGCGCGGCCACGTCCTCGGACGGGCGGCAGGCCCGGTCGGACCGGAGCCGCGACGCCGCCCCGGCGGGGACGACCCAGGGCTCGGACGCCCGCGCTGAGGCCGAGCAGATCTGGAAGCCCGAGTCGATCTGGAGCTGAACCGCCCCGCGGAGCGCGTCCTCCCCTCCCAGGGTGCGCGGCGGGGACATGCGCCGACGCTCAACAGACGGGTCAACACGCAGGGACACCACGAGTTACGCGGCGGAGCGGAGGGGGGTACCCGCCGGCGTGGCTCGAGCCGGCGGAGGCGGGATCGCGACCGGCCGACCTAGCTGCGGTCGCCGAGCCACTCGCGCACGGAGGCGACCGCCCCCGCGAGCTGCGGGTCGGCGGCCTTGGGGGCCTTGGACCCACCGAAGGCCTGCAGGATGTCGGCCACGGCGTTGCCGAGCGCGGCCGCCTGCTCGCCGGAGGTGAACATGACGCCCCGCTGCTGCAGGGTGCTCACGAAGTCCTCCATGACCGCGCGCTGCTCGTCGAGCAGCGAGGCCTCCGAGACGCCGAGGGCCTTCGCCAGGCGCTCCAGCGTCTGGATGGACGGGGCCACGTGACCGTTCTCGTACCGGGACAGCCGGGCCTTCGGGATCCCCGAGATCTCCTCCAGGTCCGACTGGGAGAGCCCGGCCTTCAGGCGGGTCTCGCGCAGCCTCCGACCGAACGTGCGGGCATCGCTCATCGCACCTCCGCCTCCCCCCGTCTCGTGACGTGTCGCCGCATCGTACCCAATCATCCGATAGCGCGCATCCGCCGGATGGCCGGCACCCCGGGCGGGGTCGAGGTCCCGCGGATCACGTGATCTCGACGGTCGCGCCCGCGGCCTCCAGCACCTCCTTGGCCTTCTCCGCCGTCTCCTTGTTGACCTTCTCCAGGACGGTGCTCGGCGCGCCGTCGACGAGGTCCTTGGCCTCCTTCAGCCCGAGGCTGGTGAGGGCGCGGACCTCCTTGATGACCTGGATCTTCTTGTCGCCGGCCGAGGCGAGGACGACGTCGAACTCGGTCTTCTCCTCGGCCTCCTCGGCCGCAGCCGGGGCCCCGGGCGCCGCGGCCATCATGACGGGCGCCGCGGCGGCCGCCTTGACGTCGAAGGTCTCCTCGAACTTCTTGATGAACTCCGAGAGCTCGAGCAGGGTCATCTCCTTGAACTGCTCGAGCAGCTCGTCCGCGCTCATCTTCGCCATCGTGCTCACTCCTCCCCTTCGTCTTGCGTTTCGCCCTCGTCCTGCGTGTGGTTCGCCTCCGGCTCCTCGACGGTCTCGGCCGTGGGGGGATCGGCCGCGCTCGTCTCGGCCGTGGCCGCACCGCTCG